>JAISPJ010000103.1 GCA_031274995.1 Azoarcus sp. | reverse complement strand
GGTGTAATCCTGATAGGCGGGCAGCGCGACAGCGGCAAGGATGCCGATAATCGCAACGACGATCATCAGTTCGATCAGGGTGAAGCCTTGCTGGATTTTTTTCATTTGTACACTCCTGGGATTGGGATGGCGGTTTTGTCCGCTGACAGGAATGAAGCAAACGCCATGCCTGGTTTATACGACTTTTATGCGTGACAGGAGTCTCGAAAAAAATACCCAAAAATGACAATCCGGGCAGCAGATTGTCAAAAGATGACAACCTGCTGCCCGGATTGTTACGTTCGGTCTACTTCGGCGTCAAAGCCCGGTCTGGCTGATAACCATTTCCTTGAGCTTGTCGGAAACAGTGAAAGCCGCTTCGGTCTCGGCGCGGATTTCTTCCACGCTGACTCCGGGCGCGAACTCTTCCAGCACCATCTTGCCGTCGTGGAAACGGAACAGCGCCTTCTCGGTCACGAGAACGGAGACGCGGCTCTTGACGGTGAGCGGAAGATTGCATTTTTTGAGAATCTTCTTCTCGCCGTTGTTGGTGTGCTCCATCGCCACGATCACGCTCTTCGCGCCAACCGCCAGATCCATCGCGCCGCCCATGCCGGGTACGTTCTTGCCGGGGATCATCCAGTTGGCAAGGTCGCCGTTTTCAGCAACCTGCAATCCGCCAAGCACGCAGGCGTCGAGGTGCCCGCCGCGCATCAGCGCAAAAGAGATCGAGGTGTCGAACGTGGAGCCATGCGGCAAGATGGAACAGGGATTGCCGCCCGCATTCACGGTGCGGGGTTTGCCGACAGGCGGGATGTCTTTCGGAACCGGGCCGATGGCCAGAAAGCCGTTTTCCGAGTGGAGCGTCAGGTGCACGCCTTCGGGCAGGTAATTGGCAACAAGAGTCGGCAGGCCGATGCCGAGGTTCACAACGTCCCCGTCCTTGAGTTCCAGCGCGATGCGACGGGCGATGAACTCTTTTGCGCTCATTTCTTGCGTCATGGTTGTCTCCTTTTATGCGGGGTACACGATGTGGTCGATCAGAATGCCCGGAGTCATGACGTGATCCGGGTCGATGGTGCCGACTTCGACGACTTCGTGCGCTTCCACGATTACCGTTTGGGCGGCGAGCGCCATGAGCGGGTTATGGTTGCGCATCGAGCGGTAGTAGACGAGGTTGCCGAAAGTGTCGGCCTTGACGGCTTCCAGCAGGGCCAGTTCGGCTGTCAGCGGCAGTTCCAGCAGGAAATCCCTGCCGTTGATGTTGATGGTCTGCTTTTGGTCGAATTTTTTGCCGTTGATGGTGATGTCCTGCCTGGCCTCGCCCACCGAGGTGCCCACGCCCGTCGGGGTCAGTACGCCGCCCAGGCCGGAACCGGCGGCGCGGATGCGTTCGGCCAGTGTGCCGATGGGAATCAGTTCGATTTCCATCTCGCCGGCAATCATCTGGCGCTGGGCTTCCTTGTTCAGGCCGATGTGGCAGGTGATGAGTTTCTTGATACGTTTGTTGCGAACCAGCAGGCCAACGCCTTCCGGCCCCCTGGAGGCGTCCAGAAAGGCCGTATCGTCGCCGATCATCGTCAAATCCTTGACGCCCGAATCGAGAATGGCCTGCATCAGCCGTGGCGGCGTGCCATTCCCCATGAAACCCCCGTACATGATGGTCATGCCATCACGCAGAAACGATGCGACTTGTTCGATTCCAAGTCTTTTTGATTTCATTTCCCTTTCTCCTTGTATGCCTCGCGTTCCCAGGAGAAATGAAGAGCGATAGGCATAGTGTTGAACATTTTTTGGCGGGAAGGCCGCCTTATGGCTGTTCTCCCCCCTCCAAGTAGCAAATTCTAACCACGGATACGCCGCGTGTGTGGAAAATGTCCGTACGCTTTTTCGACATTGAATTAACAGAGGCGGAAAGTTTTTATATCCGCATAAGTTGGGCATTCTTCAATGCGTGGTTCTTGCGGCGGCGGTATCGCGGCGGTGCTAAACTGCCGGACAAATCCATGAACGGGGATTGCTTTTTGGAGTGAGCGTGTTCGTCAAGCTGTTTCTGATTGTTTCCCTGACCTTCATCGTTTTTTTCGTCGGAATCGGAGCGCTGGCGCGTACTTTTTTCGGCATGTTGTCCGGTCTGTTCCAGAAATCGGACAGTAGCCCGGGCAGGCGCCCTTCTTCCCGTAGCCGTTACGGGGAGGGAGGAAAAGCGCAAGCGGAGCGTATGCTGGCGTGCGCCTTTTGCGGTGTGCATGTACCCGAAAGCGAAGGCGTCAGGGCGGCGGGCAAGTTCTTTTGCTGTAAAGCGCACTGCAAGTGACAGCGCCCGCATCCCATTCCTCCCTGGACGTTGACCCGGCGCGGCGCAAGGCGTTGCGCTATTTCAACCTGTTCCGGCTCATCGTCGCCGCCATTTTCCTCGTTCTCGGCACGCGGATCGGGTTGGGTTCCGAAGCGCCGAGGTTCTTCTGGTTCGTGGCGCTCTTCTACCTTGCCACTGTTCTTGCCCTCGGCTTTCCTGATGCCGAAAGCCGTATCGGTTTCCGGCGCCTGATGGTGATCCAGGGCTTCACGGACATACTTATCCTGAGCGTCGTCATGTGGACGAGCGGCGGTTATCCGAGCGGCATTCCTGTGCTGATGATGATTATGCTGGTCGGTAACTGTCTGCTGGTTGAAGGGAACATTGTTCCTTTCATGGCGGCGCTGGCGACTATCGGCGTACTGACCGAAAACGGCTGGCGCGCTTTCATCGACCACGGAAAAATGAATGCGGCGGATTTTTTCCAGGTGGCGCTGGCCTGCATTTCCTTTTTCATCATCGCCATTGTGGCGCAGTTGCTGGCACAGCGGGCGCGGGCCAATGCTTCGCTGGCGGCGGCGCGTGGCGTGGCGCTGGCCCAGCAGCAGGCGATCAACGCCCACATCATCCGCGACATGCGCGATGGCGTCATCGTCCTGCGTGCGGATGGCGTCGTGCGGCAGGCCAACCCTTCAGCCTGTTTGCTGTTCGGCCTGGAGGACATGGAAGATCGCCCGCTCGCCGACATTGCTCCCGTGCTTGCTGAATATTGCCGCACGGGCGTGGGTGAGACAGGGCAACTCATCGAGCTGGGGCAAACCCGGTATCTGCTGCGCTGCCAGGTCACGGCCCGCGCCGATGGCGGTGAGGACGGTGAGGGCGAAAGTGACATGCTGATCTTTCTCACCGACCTGGAAGACATCCAGCGCCGTATGCAGCAACTCAAACTCGCCTCCCTCGGGCGGCTTACCGCCAGCATGGCGCACGAGATCCGCAACCCGCTCTCGGCTGTCACCCAGGCCGCCGAGCTTCTGTGCGAAGAAAAGCGTGGCGACATGCAAACACGGCTCGCCAAAATCATCAACGACAACGCACGGCGTATCGAGCGCATGATCCACGACGTGCTCGCGCTGGGCCGCCGGGAGAGGACGCAACCCGAGGCGCTGCCGCTCGTGGAATTCGTTACCGAACTGTTTGAAGCCTTCGGCATGGGTGGGGAAAGCGAAGGGGCTGTCTTTCGGGCGGACATCAGTTCCAAACTTACCCTGGGTATTGACCGCGCCCATCTGCATCAAATCTTCGGCAACCTCTTCTCCAATGCCCGCCGCCATTGCAGCGGCAAGCCCGGTTCCATCAGGGTTTATGCCGAAAATGCCGGGAAGGGGCTGGTGCGGGTGCATGTGCGTGACGATGGCCCGGGACTCGATGAACATGCGCGTGCCCATCTGTTTGAACCGTTTTTTACCTCCCATCCAAAGGGAACCGGGTTGGGGCTTTACATTGCCCGTGAACTGGCCGAAGCCAACGGTTTCGACCTTGAACTGCTGGACAGCGATCCCGAGCGCCCCGGCGCGCATTTCATCCTCACCGGACGGAGCAAGCCATGAACGCTGGTTTTCCAGAACGCCGCAGCCGTACCGCCGACAAGAGCGTTCTCATCGTCGATGACGAAGAAGACATCCGCGAACTGCTGGAACTCTCACTGCTACGCATGGGGCTGGGTGCGGATTGCGCCGGAACGCTTGCCGAGGCGCGTTCGATGCTCGATGGCAACCGTTATCACTTGTGCCTCACCGACATGCGCCTGCCCGACGGTGACGGGCTTGATCTGGTCGAACACATCCAGCACCACTGGCCAAACCTGCCCGTGGCCGTCATTACTGCCTTTGGCAGCATCGAGACTGCCATTCGCGCCCTCAAGCTCGGCGCGTTCGATTTCGTCACCAAGCCCATCGAACTCCAGGTTCTGCACAGGCTCGTCCGCCATGCTCTCAAACTTCAGTCCCCCGGTTCGCCCGGAACGGTTTCGGACAACATGTGCGCCAGCGCGCGCGAGTTGGTCGGGCGTTCGCCCGCAATGACGCAATTGCGCGTCCTCATCAAAAAATTTGCCCGGAATCAGGCTCCCGTTTTCATACATGGCGAATCAGGCACGGGCAAGGAAGTCATTGCCCGTCTCATCCACAGTATGGGTGCGCGTACTGCGGAACCTTTCGTGCCCGTCAATTGCGGCGCGATTTCGCCGGAACTCATGGAAAGCGAGTTCTTCGGCTACCGCAAGGGCAGTTTCACCGGCGCCTCCGCCGATAAGGACGGACTGTTTCAGGCCGCCAGCGGCGGAACCCTCTTTCTTGACGAAGTGGCTGACCTGCCGCTTTCCATGCAGGTCAAACTATTGCGCGCCATTCAGGAACGCGCCGTGCGCCCCGTTGGCGCACAAACCGAGCAGCCCGTCGACGTGCGCATTCTCTCCGCCTCGCACCGTGACCTGGCCAGGCTCGTTTCCGAGAACCGTTTTCGGCAGGATTTGTACTTCCGCATCAACGTCCTGACTCTGCCCGTGCCTCCGTTACGGGAACGCCTCGAAGACATTCCCGACTTGGCGGCGCACCTGCTCGCGCGGCTGGCCGAACGCGACGGCAACCCCGTGCATACCCTCTCTCCCGGCTCCCTTTCCGCTTTGCGGCAGCACAGTTTCCCCGGCAACGTCCGCGAACTGGAAAACCTGCTGGAACGTGCCTGCGCCCTTGCCGAAAACAATGAAATTACCGCTGAAGACCTTGGTATCGACTTGAGCGACCGCTCCCCCATGGCCGCCACCGAAGAAGAAAACGAGGCCCTCGATGAGGGTGACGACGACATGGAAGAAATCTCCGGGGACGAATGTGCGCAGATTCTCAAGACCCTGGATGAAACCCGCTGGAACCGCACCGCGGCCGCCCGCAAACTCGGCCTGACGCTCAGGCAATTGCGATACAGGTTGCAGAAGTGGGGAAAGGATTGATTGGCTGATTACAGCAACGCGGCAAGCCAGCGCCGCGCTTCCTCCGCGCCCATCCCCGCACGGTTGGCCCAATCCTCCAGTTGGTCTTGGGCAATCTTGCCGACGGCGAAGTAACGGCTTTCGGGGTGCGAAAGATAGAAACCCGCCACACTCGCCGCCGGGGTCATCGCCATCGACTCAGTAAGGCCCATGCCCGCGTTGCCGGGGGCATCGAGCAGAGCGAACAGGGCACGCTTGACCGTATGGTCGGGGCAGGCGGGATAACCGGGAGCGGGACGGATGCCGGGGTACGCTTCGCGGATCAAAGCCTCTTTGCCAAGCGCCTCGTCGGCGGCGTAGCCCCAATCGTGCTTGCGCACACGCTCATGCAGCCATTCCGCGCAGGCTTCGGCGAGGCGGTCGGCCAGCGCCTTGAGCAGGATCGCGCGGTAGTCGTCGTGCGCCGCTTCAAACCCGGCCAGTTTGGTTTCGATACCCAATCCTGCCGTGACAGCGAAAGCGCCGCACCAGTCCTCGACGCCGGAAGACTTGGGGGCGATGAAATCTGCGAGGCAAAGATTGGGTTTGCCGGGCGCGGGTTCATGTTGCTGGCGTAGCCCATGCCAAGTCAGCGCGGGGGTTTGGCGGCGCTCATCGGCATACAGCACGATGTCGTCGCCCACGCTGTCGGCGGGGAAAAGGCCGAAGACGGCTTTTGCCCGGCACCATTTCCCGTCGATGAGCTCGTCGAGCATCGCCAGGGCGTCGCGGTGAAGGCTCCGCGCGGTTTCGCCGACGGTTTCATCTTCGAGGATTTGGGGAAAACGCCCGGATAAATCCCATGTCCTGAAGAAAGGGCTCCAGTCGATGTAATCGCGCAAGACGGCAAGATCGGCATCGAGCGCGATGATTTTGCCCGGAACGCACGGCCTCGGGGGCATGCAGGCTGTGTCCCACGGCAGGCGCAAGGCATTGGCGCGCGCGGCTTCCAGCGACAAACGGGGCCGCGTTTGGCGGTTGGCGTGGTTATCGCGCACACGGGCGTAATCGACGGCGAGGCGCTCCCGGAAGGCGTCCGCGCCACTTGCGGAGAGCAACGCGCCAACGACACCGGCAGCGCGGGAGGCATCGGGTACATAAACGACGGGTTGCGCGTAATTTGGCGCAATCTTGATCGCCGTATGCGCAAGGCTGGCGGTTGCGCCGCCGATCAAAAGCGGGATGGAAAAACCTTGGCGCTGCATTTCGGCAGCCACGGCGCACATTTCTTCCAGCGAGGGCGTGATGAGGCCGGACAGCCCGATCACGGCGGCATCATGCTCGCGTGCGGCGGCCAGTATCTTGTCGGCCGGAACCATCACGCCAAGGTCGATCACCTCGAAACCGTTGCAGGCCAGCACCACGGACACGATGTTCTTGCCAATGTCGTGCACGTCGCCCTTCACCGTGGCGAGCACGACGCGGCCTTTGCCCGCCACGCCGCCACGCGCCTTTTCCTCTTCGATGAACGGCACCAGGTGCGCCACCGCCTGCTTCATGACCCGCGCGGACTTCACCACCTGCGGCAGAAACATCCTGCCTGCGCCGAAAAGCTCGCCCACTGCCTCCATTGCCGCCATAAGCGGGCCTTCGATGACCGCAAGCGGTGGTTTGCCTTCCGCCGCCAGGCGGGCGCGGAGTTCTTCGGTATCGGCGGCGACGAAATCGGCAATGCCTTTGACCAGCGCGTGTTTGAGGCGCTCCTCCACCGGTGCGGCGCGCCAGGCGGTGTCATGGCCAGGAATCTGGCCCGGCCCCGCGCCCTGCGCCCTGCCTTCTTCCTGCATTGTTCGGGCGAATTCGATCAACGCCTCAGCCGCGCCGGGATGACGGTTCAGCACCACGTCTTCCACTTTTTCGCGCAGACCGGCATCGAGCGCGTCGTAGACGCCGAGCATCCCGGCATTGACGATGCCCATCGTCAGACCGGCGCGAATCGCGTGCGTGAGGAAAACGGTGTTGATGGCCTCACGCACCGCATCGTTTCCCCGGAAGCTGAAGCTCACGTTCGACACCCCGCCCGAGGTATGCGCGTGCGGCAGGTTTTCCTTGATCCAGCGCACCGCCCCGAAGAAGTCGGCGGCGTAATTGTCGTGCGCTTCGATGCCGGTTCCGATTGCGAAAATGTTGGGGTCGAAGATGATGTCCTCGGGCGGAAAATCCGCGCCGCCTTCGTTCGACGGTTTGACCAGCAGGTCATAGGCGCGACGGCAAATCGAAATCTTGCGCACAAGCGTGTCGGCCTGGCCTGCCTCATCGAAGGCCATGACGACGATGGCCGCCCCGTAGCGCCGCGCGAGCCGCGCCTGCCGCAGAAATTCCGCCTCCCCCGCCTTGAGCGAGACGGAATTGACGATGCCCTTGCCCTGGATGCAGCGTAGCCCTGCCTCGATGACCTCCCAACGTGAAGAGTCGATCATCACGGGGACTCTGGCGATATCCGGTTCCGTCGCAACGAGTTTCAGGAACCGCGCCATTGCCGCTTCTGAGTCGAGCATCGCCTCGTCCATGTTGACATCGACGATCTGCGCACCGTTTTCCACCTGCTGCCGCGCCACGGAAAGCGCGTCTTCATAACGGCCTTCCCCGATCATGCGGGCGAAGACGCGCGAGCCGGTGACGTTCGTGCGTTCACCCACGTTCACGAAAAGGCTTTCCTTGCCGACCTCGAGCGCTTCCAGCCCCGATAGCCGCAGCCGGGGCGCGTCAGCCGGTATGCGGCGGGGGCGGACACCTTCTACTGCGCGGGCAATTGCCGCGATATGCTCCGGCGACGTTCCGCAGCAGCCGCCGACGATGTTCACCAGCCCTGCCTGCGCCCAGTCGCCGATCTCGGCGGCAAGTTCTTCGGGGGTTTCGTCGTAACCGCCTGGCGTGAGCGGGTTCGGCAGCCCCGCATTGGGGTGGGCCGAGACAAAGCACCCGCAACGCGCCGCGAGTTCCGCCACATAAGGGCGTAGTTCTTTCGCGCCGAGGGCGCAGTTCAGACCGAAAGCGAGCGGTTTCGCGTGCATGAGCGAATGCCAGAAGGCTCCGGTCGTCTGCCCGGAGAGCGTGCGCCCGGAAGCGTCCGTGATCGTGCCGGAGACCATCACCGGCAACCGCCGGTTGCGTTCCTCGAACAAGCGCTCGATCGCGAAGACCGCTGCCTTCGCGTTCAGCGTATCGAACACCGTCTCGATAAGGAGCAAGTCGGCTCCGCCGTCCACCAAACCGTGTGCGGCGTCGAAATAATCATCGGCAAGCGCATCGAATTCGATATTGCGGAAGCCGGGATCGTTCACATCCGGCGAAATCGACAGCGTGCGCGAAGTCGGCCCCAGCACACCCGCGCAAAAGCGGGGTTTGTCCGGTGCGCGTGCTGTGAATTCGTCGCACAGCGCACGCGCCAACCGGGCGCTTGCCACGTTCAACTCATACGCGATGCCCGAGAGACCGTAATCCGCCTGCGAAACCCTGGTTGCGTTGAACGAACACGTTTCGATGATGTCCGCCCCGGCCTCCAGATACGCGCGGTGGATGCCGCCGATGATATCGGGGCGCGTGAGCGCGAGCACATCGTTATTGCCCTTGATTTCTTTCGGATGCTCCCTGAAACGCTCGCCCCGATAGTCGGCTTCCGTCAGTCCATGCCGCTGGATCATCGTACCCATTGCCCCGTCCAGCACCAGAATGCGCTGAGAGAGCAACTGTCGGAGTTCCTTTGTTCGGTCGGCTTGCATCCGCGCTTTGTTCAAAACGGAATATCGTCGTCGAAATTGCCGAATCCGCCGGAATCGCCCGGCGGGGATTTGTCGCCTGCCGGAGCCTGGCGGCTATCGGGGACGGCAGCCTGATTGTCGCGTGGCATCGGCGCGTCGCCGCCGCCTTCCCGGCGGCCGAGCATTTTCATTTCCGATGCTTCGATCTCGGTGGTGTAACGATCCGTGCCGTCCTTGTCCTGCCATTTTCGGGTGCGCAGCCGGCCCTCGAAATAGGCCTGGGAGCCTTTTTTCAGGTATTGCCCGGCAATTTCCGCCAGTTTGCGGTAGAGCACGATGCGGTGCCATTCCGTGATCTCGCGGCGCTCGCCGCTTGCTTTGTCGTTCCAGCTTTCGGTCGTGGCGAGGTTGACGTTGCAGACCGCGTCGCCATTGGTCATGTAGCGGATTTCCGGGTCACGCCCCAGGTTGCCGACGAGGATGACTTTATTGACGGATGCCATGCGATTCTCCTGTATGTGCGTTTGAGTGTAAGTAAATCATGTCTGGCAGCGGGCAGGCGCGGCCTTGGGTGGCGGTGACAACGGGCAGGCTATAGTGAGTGCCAGCCATGACAGGGCCGCCGCGCCGCAGCACCAGCCGACGGCGGACTCGTTGAAATGCCTGAGTATCCAGCCGCCAATGAAGGAACCAAGAAAAATCCCGACGGATTGCAATGTGTTGTATACGCCGAGAGCCGCTCCCTTGATTTCAGGTGATACTATACGTGAAATCAATGACGGTTGCATGGCTTCGAGTATGTTGAAAGCAATGAAAAAGAAGGTGAGCCATAAAACAGTGAGCCAGATATTGCCCGCCCATGCGTAAAGCCCGGGTTGAACGAACGCGAGCAGGGCCACCGAGGCAGTATAAACGAGCTTGAAACGCCCGCCCCGCTCGGCGGCGATGATGGCCGGAATCATGACGGCGAAGGCAAGCAGCACCGCTGGCAGGTAGACTTTCCAGTGTTCGGCAACAGGCAGGCCGCCATGTGTTTTGATCGCCGTGGGCAAGGTGATCCACATCATCATCTGGATGAAGTGCAGGGTAAAGACCCCAAAATTGAGGCGCATCAGCGATCTGTGGCGCAGGATGTCGCGGAGGACACCGTCCGTGCGGGTTGGCGCGGCTTGTATGGCCGGCGCGGCGGGCACGACCCAGATCGTCAACGCCATTGCGCCGAGAGCCAGCACGGCGGTGAGCCAGAAAATGCCGGACATGCCAACGACGGCGTAGAGCAGCGGTGCGGCAACCATCGAGAAGGCAAACATCAGCCCGATGCTCGATCCGATCATTGCCATGATCTTGGTGCGGTGCTGATCGCGCGTGAGGTCGGCGGCCAGCGCCGTGACTGCCGCCGAGATTGCGCCCGATCCCTGAAGAACACGCCCGGCGATAATGACGTAAATGTGGGTAGCGAGCGCCGCTACGGCGCTGCCGGCCACGAACAGCGCCAGTCCGAAAAGAATCACCGGTTTGCGCCCGTACCGATCCGAGGCCATGCCGAAGAGGATTTGCAGAAACGTTTGTGTGAGCGCGTAGGCACCCATCGCCAAACCGACGAGGATCGTGTTGTCACCGCCCGCAATGGTGGGCGCGTGCACGGCGAACACAGGCAGGATCAGGAACAGCCCGAGCATGCGCAGGGCGAAAATGGCCGAGAGGCTCACCCCCGCGCGCCGCTCGGCGGGACTCATCGCGTTACTTTCGGGGGAGGGCATGGCCGGGCTATCTGGTCAGAAAAGGGGGCAGCCTGGATTCTAACATCGGCCCCTGTGGGCAGCAGCAGTATGCCCTCCTGCCTTACTTGCCTGCGCTGGCGTGAATCTCCGCCAATATCTGTTCCAGATCTGAAGCACTGCGGTAGCCGACAATACGTGTGCCGTTGGCAAAGAACAGGACGGGTGAGCCGCTTATGCGCAATTTCCTGCCCAGTTCCATGTTGCGGTCAATAGCGCTGCTATCGCAACTGAGTGCTTCCGGTGTTTTGCCGTCGACGATCCATGCCGTCCAGGTAGCGGCTTTGTCTTTTGCGCACCAGACATGGCGCGATTTTGTCATGGAATCGTCCAAAAGCATCGGGTAGAGAAACGTGTAGATGGTGACGTCCTTGAGCTTTTGCAACTCCGCGCCCAAACGTTTGCAGTAACCGCAATTGGGGTCTTCGAACGTCACGACGACCCGCTGGCCGTTGCCGGCAACGCGCTTGATCGCCTGTTCCAGAGGCAGGGACCCGAAATCGATGCGGGAGAGTTTGTCGAGACGTTCGCCGGTTAAATTTTGCCGCGTCCCAACGTCGATGATATTACCGATGATGAAGAAACTCACCGCTTTGTCGGTGTAGAACAATTCGCCGTTTGTAAGCACGACTTCATAAAGCCTGCCTTGCGGGATACGTGTTACCCATTCCACTGTCGATTCAGGCACGTCGAGGAAAGCCGCAACGTTCTTGCGCACCCTGGCTGCGTTGGCCTGTTCCGTTTTAGTGGTTTTGTGCGCCTTGGCCTGTTTGGCGCATTTCGCTGCAACGCCTTTGCGCGCTTCAGCTTTATCGGAGTGTGCCGCCGGGGTGACGGATACGGTCACTGCGGCTATCGCCAGCAGGAGAAAAGCAGCGCGTAACGAACGGAAGGTGAAAGCCATGATGATCTCCGGCGGGGGTGAGTGGGCGTCCGTGATGAGTGTTTGTCAGCGCACGATGGGTTTGTAACGTATCCGTTTGGGCTTTGCGCCTTCTTCGCCCAGGCGTTTTTTCTTGTCCGCTTCGTATTCTTGGTAGTTTCCGGTGAAAAATGCCCACTGCGATTCGCCTTCCGCCGCGAGGATGTGGGTGGCGATGCGGTCGAGGAACCAGCGGTCGTGGGAGATGACCAGCGCCACGCCCGCGAATTCGAGCAGGGCATCTTCCAGGGCGCGGAGTGTTTCCACGTCCAGGTCGTTGGAAGGCTCGTCCAGCAGCAGCACGTTGCCGCCCGCCATGAGGGTCTTGGCAAGGTGCAGACGTCCGCGTTCGCCGCCGGAGAGTTTGCCGACCTGTTTGCCCTGATCCGCGCCCTTGAAGTTGAAACGGCCAATGTAGGCGCGGCTGGGCATTTCGAACTTGCCGATGGTGAGCACGTCCGCGCCATCCGCGAGTTCCTCGAATACCGTCTTGTTGCCATCAAGGCAGTCGCGCGACTGGTCGACGAAGGCGGTTTTGACGGTCGGTCCGATGATGATTTCGCCGGAATCGGGAACTTCCTGCCCGGTGAGCATTTTGAAGAGAGTCGATTTGCCCGCGCCGTTGGGGCCGATGATGCCGATGATCGCCCCCGGCGGTACGGTGAGGGAGAGTTGATCCATCAGCAGCTTGTCGCCGAAGGATTTTGTGACGCCCCTGAATTCGATCACCTTGTCTCCCAGCCGCTCGGCGACCGGGATGAATATTTCCTGGGTTTCATTGCGTTTCTGGTACTCGACGCTCGACATTTCTTCAAAGCGGGCAAGCCGCGCCTTGGATTTGGCTTGCCTTGCCTTGGGATTGGAACGTACCCATTCGAGTTCCTGCTTCATTGAGCGCATGTGGGCGTCGATCTGTTTTTGCTCCTGTTCCAGCCGCGCTTCTTTCTGTTCAAGCCAGGAGGAATAGTTGCCTTTCCACGGGATGCCGCACCCACGGTCGAGTTCGAGTATCCACTCTGCCGCGTTGTCGAGGAAGTAGCGGTCGTGGGTGACGGCGACAACGGTGCCGGGAAATCTCAGGAGGAATTGTTCAAGCCATTCGACGGATTCGGCATCGAGGTGGTTGGTGGGTTCGTCCAGCAGGAGCATGTCAGGCTTGGAGAGAAGAAGCCTGGCGAGGGCGACGCGGCGTTTCTCGCCGCCGGAAAGATGGCTGACCCGGGCGTCCCACGGCGGCAGCCGCAGGGCGTCGGCGGCGATTTCCATCTGGTTCTCGATGTCGGCTCCGCCAGTGGCGATGATGGCTTCGAGTTTTGCCTGTTCTTCGGCGAGTTTGTCGAAGTCGGCATCCGGCTCGGCGTAGGCGGCGTAAACGGCCTCAAGCCGCGCTTGTGCCTGGGTAATTTCGCTGAAGGCGGCTTCAACTTCCTGCTTGACGGTTTTTGCAGGATCAAGTTGCGGTTCCTGCGGCAGGTAGCCGATGGACAGATTCGGCTGCCATTGCACTTCACCGTCGAATTCAGTCTCCACCCCGGCCATGATTTTGAGCACGGTGGACTTTCCCGCGCCGTTCAGACCAAGAAGGCCGATTTTCGCGCCGGGGAAAAAGGACAGGGAAATGTCTTTGATGATCTGGCGTTTGGGCGGGACGGTTTTGCTCACGCGGAGCATGGACATGACATATTGGGCCATTGGATGAGTCTCGGTGCTGCTGGCTGTAAAAAGGCGAATATTAAACGGGATTGTGCCTGAACAGCCGACTCAGCCTTCCGGGGTGTTTTTTAAGCCCGCGAGCTTTTGAGCGAAATCGACGGCAGGAACGGGGTGGCTGAAAAGATAGCCCTGGAATAAATCGCAACCGTGATCGAGCAGGAAGCGGCGCTGCTCTTCGGTTTCCACGCCTTCTGCGATAACCTTGATGCCGAGGGCGTGGGCCAGCCCGATAATTGCGATGGCAATCGTGCCGCCGGTATTGGTGTCTTGAATGTCCGCGATGAAACTCTTGTCGATCTTGAGCAGGTTGACTTTAAACTGCTTGAGATACGACAGCGATGAATAGCCGGTTCCGAAGTCGTCGATGGAAAGGCTTATTCCCATTTGGCGCAGATTGGAAAGGATGTCAATGGTGCGTTCGACGTTTCGTATCAACACGGATTCAGTGAGTTCGAGTTCAAGCAGGCCGGGGTCGATATCGTCAGCCTTCAGGCTGTCGCTGACCAGCGTCGATAGATCGCTTTGCAGGAATTGCTGTGCCGACAGGTTGACTGCAATCGGCACGACGGGCAGTCCGGCTTCCCGCCATACGTGGATTTGTCGACAGACGGTGCGCAGCACCCACGTGCCGATGGAAATGATGAGGCCGGATTCTTCAGCCAGACGAATGAAGCGACTAGGCTGGATCAAGCCCTGTTTGGGATGCTGCCAGCGAAGGAGAGCCTCGGCACTTTGCATGATGCCGGTACGGGAATCGATCTTGGGCTGGTAAAAAATCTCGAGTTCGTTGTATTTGATGGCATTGCGCAACTGGTTTTCGAGCAGCAGGTCGCCGAGGGAGGCGATATTCATGTCGGTGGAATAAAAACGGAAGTTGTTGCGGCCATCTTCCTTGGCGCGGCTCATGGCGGCATCTGCGTTGCGCAGCAATTCCGCTGCTGTTTTGCCGTCGGCGTCGGAGAGGGCGATGCCGATGCTGGCGGTGATGGTGATGTCGTGCCCGCCAAGCAGGTAGGGGCGATTGACGCTGATGAGAAGTTTCCGTGCAATGCTGGCGACATTTTGCGGCCGATCGACGTCGGGCAGAATGAAAACGAATTCATCGCTGCCGAGGCGGGAGACGGTATCAGTGTCCCGCAACAGGGATTGGCTCCGGTGGGCGACCTGCTGGAGCAAGGCGTCGCCCAGTTCGTTGCCCAAAGTGTCGTTGATGTTGCGGAAGCGGTCGAGGTTGACGAACAGCACGGCGGTATGGCTGTTGATGCGTTGCGACTGGACGAGGGCTTCGTTGAGCCTTTCCTGCATCAACAGGCGGTTTGGCAGGTTGGTGAGGGGGTCGTGCAGCGAGAGGTGCCGGATGTGGGCCTCGTTTTTCTTGCGCTCGGTGATGTCGGAGAACACGCCGATGTAATGGGTGACGTCGCCTGTGCTGTTAAAGACCGCGGTGATCGACAGCCATTCGGGATACATTTCTCCATTTTTGCGGCGGTTCCAGATTTCACCCTGCCATTTACCGCGCTTTCCTATGATTTTCCACATATTCTGATAGAAAGATCTGCTTTGTCGGCCGGAACTGAGCAGCGATGGTGAACATGTCCGTATTTCTTCAACATCGTAGCCGGTAATGGTGGTAAACGCCGGGTTGGCGAGCAGGATACGGGTGTTGGCATCGGTGATGACCATGCCTTCAGCCGCGCTGTTGAAGAGGGTGGCGTAGAGTTTGAGATTGGACTGGGTGTTGTGCAGTTCGTAGATGTGTTGTTTAAGGTCGTGGTTGGATTTCCGCAAAGCCTGGGTGGTACGGCTCAGGCGGGTGAAGAGCAGCGCCAGGTAAAGGGTGAGCAGAAGTGCGGAAGCGAAAAGCAGCGTACGGTAGAAGCGGGCGCGGTTTACCGCGTTCTCATGGCCGATGCTGTATGCGTGGATGACTTTTTCGGCTTCGGCATCTGTGGGGACTTGGGCGATTTCATGCAGTTTTGAGTCCACGATCTGCTTGGTTTTTATCACAATATCAATGTGGTCAAGCACATTGTTTAATCCTTGCACGAAATGGGGCGGCAGATTGGCGTTTTCGCGCCTGATGGATTTGATATGCCCGGATATGACCGGCAGCAATTCTTCATTGTCCGTCACCAGGAAGGTCATTACATTGTTGCTCAGGACGGTGAGGTCGGAGCACAAGCGCGGGGGGCAGGACGAGTCGGCCAGGTTTTTGATCGCAGTCGGGAAATAGCGGACGGAGTTGCGCAATACCGCGCTTTCCCGTACGAAGGTTCCGATGTGGTCGTGTTTCGCCTGTAGCAGCCGACCAAGCTTATCAACATGGTAAAGGATTTGCCCGGTATCGCTCTCGGACAGGAAACCCGGGGGAGAGCGAAGCTGCCTGAACAGGGTATTGATGTGGTTGACGTCCTGTGAAATGGTGTCGTAGTTTTTGTGAAGTTCAAAAGAAATAGACAGGACATCGGCGGCAGTCTGGGCGTCAACCTGACGGAAACTGCGAAGTATGCGCGAGTAGTGCCGGAGTTCGGGAACCGAAACGATATCCGCGCTGGTGAACGTCCAGAACAGTGAGGCGGCAATGATTGATACAACAACAAAACTACGCGCGAGTTCGCTGAAAGACAACCCGCGCGCAGGCGCAAGGGATTCTTGGGGAGGCTCATGGGGCGCGCGGCCGGGGGATGCCGTGCCCACGGGGGGACAATCGGCGGAGTTCATGGTTTCAACCGCTCTCCCCGGTATTCCCCGGTCAGGCTTTCAAGAAAGGCGATAATATAGCGGCGGTCTTCTTCGGACAGTTCGCGCCCAAGTTGGTAGCGCCCCATGATAATAACGGCCTGGTCGAGTGTGTCGGCGCTGCCATCGTGGAAATAAGGCGCAGTCACGGCGACATTGCGCAGTCCCGGTACCTTGAAGACATAGCGGTCTTTTTCCTGTCCCGTGATGTTGTAACGGCCCAGGTCGGTCTTGGCAGGGTTGCCGCGATCAACGAAATAGTTGCCTATGATGCCGAAATGCTGGAAGAAATTGCCTCCGATATTGATCCCCTGATGACAACTGATGCAGCCGAAATTGGTGAAGCGCCTGTAGCCTTCCTTGGACTCATCGCTGATAGCCGTGGTGTCGCCATTGAGAAAACGGTCGAATGGCGAATTGGGGGTGATCAGGGTGCTTTCAAAACTCACGATAGCTTCCGTGATGGTTTTTTCGCTGATTTCGCCGTTGTATTCATGATCGAATGCCTTGCGGTATTCTTCGCTTTCCGAAACCCGGCGCACAGCGATTGTCCAGTTGCTTGCCATTTCGGCGATGTTTGTCAGCGGGCCGGAAACCTGATCGAAAAGGGTGTCGGCGCGTCCATCCCAGAACTGGCGGAAATTGAATACCGAATTGAACACGGTGGGCGCGTTGAGATTGCCGAGCGCATTGCCTACGCCAACTGAAAGTTTGCGCCCATCGGCACCGTTGCGCGAAAGGTCGTGGCAAGTCGCGCAGGAAACTGTGCCATCGCCCGAGAGCCTGGGATCATTGAACAGTTTTTCACCGATCAGAACCTTGCCGGACTGGAGTTTTTCCGGTGAAAGTTCGGGAATGGGCAGAATTGCGCTGCTGTGGTCACGTATGTTGCTTTGTATGTTCAGGATGTCCGGGATGTCCGGGTCACCGGGGGACGATGATGTGGCTTCATCCCTCGGGAGCACAAGCAGAATGACAAAAATTGCCGCCAATAGGGTGAGAAAAACACAAAGTACGAAGTACAAGCGATCTTTTCTTATCATCATCTTCTTCATCTACCGGAGCAATTGGTTGCGATACGGATTACGGCAGCACGCGCAATGTCGGCTCGAGCCTCTCAGGCGGTGGTTCCAGCCTGCGGCGTTCAGGAAAATAAGCAGCGATCTGGCAGGCAACAGAGGCCATGTAAGGAATACATTGCAGGGCAAGAATACCGGCCCACAGGCGTGCCTCAGTGCTTGTGGTTTCGCGTGCCCAAACTAGTGACATGATTGCCAGAATGAGTGCGACGAACATGCCGAGTTCTTCACGGATAGGGCCAAAAAACGCCAGTGCGCCTCTAGCCTTCCAACCTTTGGGGGTGACGACGAAAACCCCCTTTTTCTTGATGAGGCCGGTGAACACGCCGCGTGCGACAGCATGCGCCAATCCAACCGAAAGGATCGATGCTCCAAGAATGTCACGCCAGGGGCAATTCATGGTGCGGCGGTAGAGGATAGGCCCAAGCGCGGCCTTGAAAGCCATGAAACCGAGCACGGGCAGAGCCAGCACCACGACAGGCAGGCTGAAGGTCTTGGGGAAGGCGAGAATGCCCGCTGTCCAGAGCAGGCTGCCATATGCAAACACGAATTGCAGGGCATCGCCGAACCAGGAGAACCAGCCGGTGAGGAAGTGGTAGCGTTGCGCAAGATTCAGCGAACTGCGGCCAAGAATGATTGGCAGGTGGGCTTTAAGAATTTGCATTGCGCCGAAGGCCCAGCGGAAACGCTGGCTCTTGATCGCGGCAAAGTCCGAGGGGGTGAGCCCGCGCCCAAGGATGTGGTCGACGTAGCGGGTGTCATAGCCTTTTTCGATGATCCGAAAACCCAGTTCGGTGTCTTCGCAGATGCACCATTCGGACCAGCCGCCCACTTCTTCGAGCGCCCGGCGGCGTATCAGTGTCATGGTCCCGTGCTGGATGAGCGCATTGCGCTCGTTGCGGTGGTGCATGCCGATGCGGAAGAAACCATCGAATTCCCAGTTGCACATGCGGCGGAAAGGCTGGTGTTCCCAGTCGCGGTGCGCCTGCGGGGCCTGCACCACTGCGACATCGGCCTTGTCGAAGTGCGGCACGAGGCTCGCCAGCCATTCCGGGGAAACGACGTAGTCGGCATCGACCACGCCAACGGCTTCAGCCCTCGAATCCGTCACCATGAGGCCGTAGTTGAGCGCGCCAGCCTTGAAACCGGGCCAGTCCATCAGGTGGAAGAAATGAAATTTCGGCCCCAGTTCGGCGCAGCGTTTCTCAAGCGGGCGCCACAGGGCTTCGTCGCGGGTGTTGTTGTCGAGCACCAGTACTTCGAAATTGCCATAGTCGAGCGCCGCGAGGCTGTCGAGGGTGGCAATCACCATTTCCGGCGGTTCATTGTGGCAGGCCAGGTGAATGGAAACGAAAGGCTGTTTGCCGGAAGGGTGAGGGGGCAGTGGCGTAAAACGGCGTCGCCAGCGGCGCTTGAACAGAATTTCACCGAACTCGAACCCGTGCGAGAGCAGCACCGCGACAGTGAGGCAGGTTGCGCTGATGACGACGGCCAGCCCGATGAGTTCGCGCTGTTGCCGTTGCGGGACGAGGTAATATTCCGCCGGCACGTTGAGGCCGATGATAAGAATCGAAATACATGCCTGGATCATCGTGGCGAGGAACAGCCTGCCGCCGACGCTCCAGCTCGGGAGGAAGAAGGCCATCAGGAACATGGGCAGGAAGGCGATGATCGCAGCGTTGCTCGCCTTGGCCGACCAGTAACGGTCGCGTTCGATGGAGCCTGTGAGCGGATACTTGAGGTGGCGGTCGACGTCGTACATGCCCCAGTAAGCGCCAGCCCAGCCTTCGCCACGTTCGGCATCGATTTTCCAGGGCTGGTCGAAGGCTTCCAATAAAAAATAATCGAGCATCGGCGTGCGCGGATGGGCGAGAAATTCGCGCACGAAACGGGCCTGGTTTTCATCCGAAGGAACGGCATCATCACGCATCGGGTCTTCACTGGCGCGCACCGGGCCTTTATTGGGCCATCCGATTTCACCGATGACGATTTTTTTGCCGGGAAAGAGCCTGGCCATCTGGTCATAACGCTCGAACACGTTTTCTATGGCATCGGCAATGCCTATTTTTTCGTGATAGGGAAATATGTGCACGGTGATGAAATCGACATGGTCGGCGAGTTCGGGGTATTTTTCCCAGATGTGCCACTGTTCGGCGGTCGATACGGGTTTGCGTGTTCTGGCGCGAACCTGGTCGAGATAACCGGTGAGCCGTTTGAAAACCTGATCGGCCCTGTGTTCGTTCTGCGCGCGCCACAGCACCTCGTTACCGACGATGACCCGCTCGATGTGGCGCATTTCGTTGGCGGCATCGATCAGGGCGTTGATTTCGAGTTCGTTCCGGTTTTCGTCGTTGTCAATCCAGATACCCGCTGTTACCTGAAAATCGTGCTTGCCGGCTTCCTGCAGCATGGCGGGCAGATCGGAGATGCCGTATGTGCGCAGGTTGTCGGTCTTTTGCCTGAGCAGTTCGAAATCCTGCGCGAGTTCGGCCGCGTTCGGGTGTGGCCCGGTGAAAGGGCTTTGCCCGCGTCGATAGCCGCTGTAGCTGAATCCCTTGATACTGAAGGAAGTATCGTTTGGGGTATCGTTGCTGTGCCCGTATGTCTGCCACAGCAGATACTGGAGGGAAGCGACCGCGGCGGCAATGGCGAAAGCGGCGAAAAAGCGCAGGACGAAATCGACAGATTTTTTTATGGTCTGTGGATTGCGCAGAATGCGAAACATTTTATGTCGATTTGATTTATATCAACCTGGATCAATGCGGCATTATATCTGCCGGATATGGAAAATTGCTTTGTTTCAGAATGTTGCCGGGTTGATTTTTTTCGGGAGGCCCGACGGGAGAATAAGGATGATTCCGGGAAAGCCGCAGATGGGCGGCGCACACTGCGGTGCGCGTGCCTGGCTGCTTTGATGGAAGGGAAAACGGGAGGTCAGTCGGAACCGGGTCTCTCCAGCGTGCAACACAGATTCCGGTCACCCCAGGCATCGTCGATCCGGTTTACGCTCGGCCAGAATTTGTTTTCCGCGACCCAGGAAAGCGGAAAAACCGCCTGTTCGCGGCTGTAGGCGTGATTCCATTCACCCACGAGGTCAGCCTGGGTGTGAGGCGCGTTCTTGAGCGGATTGTCGGCTGCGTCCCATTCGCCAAGTTCGATGCGGCGAATTTCATCGCGGATGGAAAGCATGGCCTCGATGAAGCGGTCGAGTTCGGAGAGGGGTTCCGATTCGGTAGGTTCGACCATCATCGTGCCCGCGACGGGGAAAGAGACGGTGGGAGCGTGGAAGCCGTAGTCCATGAGCCGTTTGGCGATGTCGATTTCGCTGATGCCGGTGGCGGCCTTGATGGGGCGGATGTCCAGGAGGCATTCGTGTGCCACGCGCCCGTGTTTGCCGGTGTAGAGCACCGGGTAATGGGGCATGAGGCGGTGGGCGATATAGTTGGCGTTGAGGATGGCGAGTTCGGTTGCCCGTTTGAGTCCTTCGCTGCCCATCATGGCGATGTACATCCACGAAATCGGCAGGATGCCGACGGAACCATAGGGGGCGGCGCTGACCGCGCCCTGTCCGCGATTGGGCCGTTGGCGGGTTGCCGCGTCTTCCGGCATGAAAACATGATCCGGCGCGAAGGGCACGAGGTGTGCGGCCAGGCCGATCGGCCCCATGCCGGGCCCTCCGCCTCCATGCGGGATGGCGAAGGTCTTGTGCAGGTTCATGTGCGTGACATCCGCGCCGATGAAGGCCGGGGAGGTGAGGCCGACCAAGGCGTTGAGATTCGCGCCGTCCATGTAGACCTGCCCGCCGTGGTCGTGGATGATCTGGCAGATATCGCGGATGCTTTGTTCAAAAACACCGTGGGTGGAAGGATAGGTAACCATCAGCGCCGCGAGTTCGTGGGTGTGCATGGCGGCCTTGGCTTTCAGGTCGCCAATGTCGACGTCGCCATTGCTGCCGCAGTCCACCGTGACCACGTTCATGCCTGCCATTTGGGCGGAGGCGGGGTTGGTTCCGTGCGCCGATTGGGGAATCAGGCATACGCGCCGGTAGGCTTGCCCACGGCTGGCGTGGTAGCGCGCGATGACGGCCAATCCTGCGTATTCGCCCTGTGCGCCGGAATTCGGCTGCATGCAGACAGCGGGAAATCCGGTGATTGCGCATAGCCAAGTGGCCAGCTTGCGAATCATTTCCGTCGTGCCGACGGCCTCGGAAGCCGGGGCGAACGGGTGGAGCGAGGTGAACTCCGGCCAGGTGATCGGCATCATGGCTGCCGTTGGGTTGAGTTTCATCGTGCAGGAGCCGAGCGGGATCATCGAGTGATCGAGCGCGAGGTCGCGGTTTTGCAACTGCTTGAGGTAGCGCAGCATTGCGTGTTCGGTATGGTGGGAGTTGAACACGGAATGGTCGAGGAAGGAGTCGTTGCGCAATAGCGCCGCAGGGATGAATTCGAGGGCTTCGGCACGGCGGTCGAGCGCGTCGAGTTTGGCTTCGTCGATGAAGGCGCCGAAGGCGCGAACCAGCGCAATGAGGTCGGCGCGGGTGGTGGTTTCGTCCAGCGTGATGCCCAGAGTGACATCGTCGAACCGGCGCAAGTCGTAACCTGCCTCGGCAGCGGCGGTGAAAACGTTTTTCGCCAGGCTGGCGGTGGGGAAAATGACGGACACAGTGTCGAAGAACGTCTGTTCGCGCACTTGGCGCCCCGAGGCGCGCAGAGCCAGGGTCAGGACGGCGGCCAGCCGATGGATGCGGGCAGCGATGGCGCGCAAGCCGTGGGGGCCGTGCCAGACGGCGTAGAACGCGGCCATGTTGGCGAGCAGGGCCTGCGAGGTGCAAATGTTGGAGTTGGCTTTTTCGCGCCGGATGTGCTGTTCGCGTGTTTGCAGGCTCATGCGGCAAGCGCGCTTGCCGCGCGCGTCTTTCGAGATGCCGATGATGCGGCCCGGCATTGCCCGGACATGGGCGGCGCGAGCAGCGAAATAAGCCGCGTGCGGGCCGCCGTAGCCCATCGGGATGCCGAAACGCTGCATTGAACCCAGGGCAATGTCGGCTCCGAGCGCACCGGGGCTTTTGAGCAGCACGAGCGCCATCGGGTCGGCGGCCACGGCGACGAGCGCGCCACGCGCCCTGAGTTCGAAAATGACGTAGTCGAGCTCTTTGATTTCGCCGTATATGTCCGGGTATTGCAACAGTGCGCCGAAGACTTCGCGCCGGGCGGCATCTTCCGTTTTGCCGGTGATGATCTCGAAACCGAAGCCTTGCGCGCGCGTGCGCAGCACGTCGAGCGTTTGCGGCAGGCAAGCCGCATCGACGAAGAATGCGTTCGAGGCGGATTTCGAAATCCTGCGCGCCATCGTCATTGCTTCGGCGGCAGCGGTCGCCTCGTCGAGGAGCGAGGCATTGGCAACATCCAGTCCGGTGAGGTCGACGACCAGTTGCTGGAAAGTGAGCAGAGCTTCAAGCCTGCCTTGGGCGATTTCGGCCTGGTAGGGCGTATAGGAGGTGTACCAGCCGGGATTCTCCAGCACGTTGCGCAGGATGACTGCCGGTGTGTGCGTACCGTGATAGCCAAGGCCGATCATCGGTTTTTTCGGAACGTTCTTCGCGGCAATGCCGCGCAGGCGGCGAAGCGCCTGCTCTTCATCGAGAGGCGGGTCGAGATCCGGTGGCTTGGGCAGGCGGATGGACTGCGGAAGGGTTTGCTTGATAAGTTCGTTGATATCGGCAACGCCAATCGCGGCACAAAGGCGGGCGATTTCGTCAGGAGAGGAACCCAGGTGACGGGAAACGAAGTCGTTGTGGCGGATGAGTTCGGCCAGGGAGGTCATGGGCTTATTCTTCGGCAAGCGCGGATTGATAAGCGGCGGCATCCAGCAGGGCTGCCGTGCCGACATCGGCGGCAGGGCGCAGTTTGAAGAGCCAGGCGGCGTAGGCATCGCCATTGATGCTCTCAGGGGCCTCGATGACGGCTTGGTTGACGGCGATCACTTCACCCGCGAACGGGGCATAAACATCGGAAGCGGCCTTGACCGATTCGATAGTCGCGCAGCTTTCCTTGTCCGCCAGTTTGCGGCCCGCCTCGGGCAGTTCGACGAAAACGATGTCTCCCAGGGCTTCCTGGGCGTGGTCGGTGATGCCGACCGCCATGGAGCCGCCGTCTTCGAGGCGCACCCACTCATGGGTGCTGGTGTACTTCAGTTCGGAGGGGACTTTGCTCATGTGAATCTCCGGCAGGGATAGGGGAAAGCAGCGTGCGGGGAACCGGCGCATGTTTCAGGCAAGTGCCTTGCCATGACGCACAAAAGGCAGTTTGACCGTGCGCGCGGGCAGGCGTTTGTCCCGGATTTCGACCTCGACTTTTTCGCCAACGTCGGTGTGCAGGGGCAGACGGGCGAAGGCGATGGATTTTTCCAGCGTGGGCGAAAAGCTGCCGCTGGTGGTTTCTCCTGCGCCGATGGCGGTAAACACCGGCATATGGGCGCGCAGCACGCCGCGCTCTTCGAGCACGAGGCCGAGCAGTTTGTGGGTGGGGGGATGGGTTTCGAGGGCAGTACGTCCGCTGAAGGCGCGATCCGGATCGCTGAAGTCGACCGTCCAGGCGAGTCCCGAATCGAGAGGCGAGACGGTTTCGTCCATATCCTGCCCGTAGAGGTTCATTCCGGCTTCGAGGCGCAGGGTATCGCGCGCGCCCAGGCCGCAAGGCTGCACCCCTGCATTGAGGAGTGCGTCCCAAAGCGCCGTGGCCTGCGCGGCGGGCAGGGTGAGCTCAAAGCCGTCCTCGCCGGTGTAACCGGTACGGCCAATGAAAATGTCGCCGATTTGCGTGCCAGAAAACGGAGACAGTGTTTCACTGCCGGTTTTCAGGCGAGGGAGCGCCAGCCAGGTTTTCTCCCGTGCGTTGGGTCCCTGTACGGCGAGCATGGCAAGATCGCGCCGTTCGGTGAGGCTGACGTTGAAACCGTGGCTGGCGATGTGTTTGCGCATCCAGCCCACGTCCTTTGCGGCAGTGCCCGCGTTAACCACGATCCGGTAGTGTCCGCCGTCGAGCCGGTAGACGATGAGGTCGTCGATCACGCCGCCATCTTCACGCAGCATGCAGGAGTAGAGCGCCTTGCCAGGGGCATTCGCGCGGGCAAGCCGGGCAACGTCGTTGGCGAGCAGGGTACGCAGCCAGACGGTAGAGTCGAACCCTTCGAGATCGAGCGCAAGCATGTGCGAAACATCGAACATGCCAGCATCGCGCCGCACGGCGTGGTGTTCGTCGATCTGCGAACCGTAATTGACCGGCATGTGCCAGCCGGCAAAATCGACCATGCGCGCGCCGACAGCAAGGTGGGCGTCGTGCAGGGGTGTTCGAAGGGAAGGGTTGGACGTGGGGGCGGGATGGCCCATGCGGCGACTCTGGCTTTGATCGTTGCGAGTGAAAGAACTTTCGGTTTTGCCCCGTGCGAAAAAACGTTTTCCCCGCACTCCGGCGGACAATAGCATCGCTTTGAAGAAAGCCGCAAGCATGAAAGAAGCAACGAACACGGGAGGCCCGGATGCGCTAAACTCCCACCTCTTGCCCGACAGGGGGTTCCCCTGTCGGTGGCACATTCCAGGACACAGTACGGAAAACGAGATGTTCGATGCTATTCGCGACAACAAACGGATTGCTCAGGTCATCCTGGGGATTCTCATCATTCCTTTTGCCGTTTTCGGCCTTGGCTCCTATTTTGGGGACGGGCTGAGGAGCAGAGAAATCGCAACGGTGGGAGGCACTTCCATTCTCGAGAGTGAATTTGACAGTGCCCTGCAAGAGCAACAGCAACGTTTGCGTTTGCAGAAACAACCTGGCGAGGACGCGACCCCGGACCTGCTCAACTCCCGGGAATGGCGGCAGGCAGTGCTCGACCAGCTTGTGGCCAGGCGGGCGCTGGCGCTTTACTCCAGAGATATGCGCCTGACAGTCTTCGGCGGGCAACTGCAACAGGCCTTGGCCAGTGTCAAGGATTTTCAGGAGAACGGCCGGTTTTCGCTGGAGCGTTATCAGGCATCTCTGGCACAGATGGGGCTGCAAGGTTTGACCCCGGCGGCTTTTGAGGCGCGATTCGCTCAGGATTTGTCCATCCAGCAGTTGATGGATTCAATTATCAGCTCTCCGCCGGTTGCGCGTAGTTCGGCGCACCGCCTGCTCATGGCCGAACTCGAAGAACGGATGGTGCGCGAGATGCGTTTCCCGGTCGCGCCCCATCTGTCCAACATCAAAATCGATGATGCGGCGATCAAGAAGTTTTACGACGATAATCCGGCACGTTTCGAGCTTCCTGAGCGGGTCAAGGCCGAGTATCTCGTCTTTGGCGAAGTGGACATCCAGCGGGCTTACCGGGACTGGCCGGGGGAGCGGCGTGTGCGCCATATCCTGATCGAGTCCTCTCCCGAATCCGACGCGGCGGCCAGGAAAGAAGCTGAAGAGATTGCCGTGGCCCTGCGCAAGGAACCCGACCGTTTTCCGGCGCTCGCCAGGGAGAAATCAAAAGACCCGGGTTCGAGCGGGGCGGGGGGCGATCTTGGCTATGTCGCGCAAGACGGGGAAATGGAGCCGTCTTTCGAAAAAGCCGTGTTTACGCTGAAACAGGGCGAAATCAGCGATCCGGTACGCACCAGATACGGTTTTCATATCATCCAGGTGACCACTATCCATAAACGGCCTCTCGACGAAGTGCGCGACGAAATCGTTGCCTGGCGGCGCAAGCATGAACCCGTGCAGGGATTCGAAGAGAAGGCCGCCAGGTTTTCCGACATGGTTTTCAACGAGGCGCCGGACAGCCTGCAACCGGCAGCCGAGGCTTTCGGGATGGAAATCCGGCGCACCGACTGGATCGATCGGGGAACGGTTGTCTTGGGTGAGTTTCACAATGATCGTTTGGTGGCGAGCCTGTTTGAAGATGATGCGCTCAAGCAGCACCACAACACGCAGGCTATCAACGTTGGACCCGACACGCTGGTGTCGGCGCGCGTGCTCGAACACGAAGCCGCGCGGCGAGTGCCTTTCGAAGATGTTCGCGGGAGAATCGAGGCGCAGTTGCGCCGCGCGGAAGCGATGCGCATGGCGCGGGAAGAAGGCAATGCGGTGTTGGCGGCGCTCGACCGGGGCGAGGCGGTCAATCACGCCTGGGGTATGCCGCGCTCTTTCCAGCGCGCCAATTCTTTCCAGCGCCCCAGCCAGGACTTTCCGCCCGAGGCGGCGGAGGCCGTGTTTGCTGCTTCGCTGGAACAACTGCCGACGCGGGTGGCGGCGATGTTGCCCGATGATGCCTACGTGATTTACCAGATTGATTCGGTCATGCATCCGTCCATCGACGACAACGACCAACGTATTGCTGTCATGGCGAAGCAATATGGGCTTTTGCTCGGTCAGAGCGATTTCGAGTCTTTTCTCGCCTCCCTGCGTGATCGCTACAAGGTCGTGACCAAGCCGGTCACGAGCAAGGAGTAAGGAAGCAGAACATAGCCAACAATAAAAAAGGAAATTACATACTTGGCTCCCTCCCCCTCTCGCGGGAGGGTTAGGATGGGGGCATTTGGCGGCACTCGTCCCCGCCTTCCCCCGCCGTTCATACCCTGGATGCGCGCATTTCGCGTTCGATCTGGTAGATGTATCGCTGAATCTGGTTTGCGGCCTGGGTAGGTGGAGAAACGTAACTGCAACCGAGGCGCAGCATTTGCTTGCCGTTGGCAAGGATGCGGAGGCCGTGATTGCGGACCTCAAGGTCGAGTTTGATGAGATGCTCGGGCAGTTTCAGGCGGCAACCGTTGATCCTGTCACCCACGACAGGCGCGGTTTTGCTGAACGGGAGTTCCATCGACAGGCCACCGGCGCTGATGTCGATCACGGGAACCTCGATGCCCTTTTTTCGGAATCCCGCGTGATTGTGGTGCTGCTCGTTTTCCGGCGTGGGCAGGATACATCTCAGATCGTGGGAAAGTGGAACCTGCAGGCGGAAGGCGTCACGGCGTTGCAGACGCAGAACTTCTTCGGGAATGAGCGCGGCCAGGGCGGGATGGCTTCCGACCGGAATTTCTATGGCGTTGGTCAGCCGGAACTGGACGCGAATTTTGTTGAGTTGGGTGACGCAGAGCAGCCGTTCGGCTTGCAGGCTGCGGCGGTAAATAGTCTCGTTTGGACTGGCATCGAGAAAAATCCATTCTTCGTCATCGGAAAGCGTGACGATGGTGCTCAGGAAGGAGAGCTCGCCCGGAAGCAGGTGAACGCTGATGAGGGCATGGCTATTGATAAGTTCTTGAAGTAGTTGGCGAATCTGGCGGCGCCCGCGCAAAAAAAACTCTTCCAGCTCGTTTTCCTGCGAAGGAACAAGGAGTCTTTCGTCAATTTGATCTGACATGGCCATTGTCCGCTTTGATGAGATACTTTTTACTTAAAAGACGGTCTTTACAATCAGGCTGCTGGTTTTTATACCATGAAGATGTAATCCGGTTCGTGTAACTTATCCTGAATTTGAAAGAACTCCGACTGTGGGAGGCGGTGCGGCGATGCCAGCTTCGATGCTGTAAAGCCAGGCCAGCAATTCAGCAACCACGGCGTAGAGCTGCGGCGGAATGTGGGCGTCGAGATCGACCTGCATGAGCAGAGAAACGAGTTCTGGCGACTCATGCACGTACACGCCAGCCTCGCGGGCCCGGGAGATGATCTCGTGCGCGAGCAGGCCGCGGCCTTTGGCAACGACCTGCGGCGCGCTGTCGCCCGGCGCGTAGGTGAGGGCGACGGCCTCGTCGCGCGACGAAAAACCGTCAGGATTCATTGCGATGCTCCACGGTCATGCCGGTCAGCGGCACTCCGGCGGCTTCCAGGGCTTCGGCCAGTTCGTCGCGACGGGCTTCGAGCCTGGCTGCGGCAGGCTTGTTGTCAACCTGTAACCGCAGCGCCACACCGTTCGTGCCTAGTTGTACGCGGGCTTCGACTCCGCCGAGATGGGGCAGCGCCAACCGCAGGGTGGTATTCCATTGCCCGTCGGCATCTTCACCTTCCGCGTGCCCTTCGCTTCGGGGGTCTTCAATGATCCACTCGAACATCTGGCCATGCCATGCCATGCCATGCCAGATGTATTGGTGGCTGGCGAGGGATTCGAGTTGTTGATGCACGATGGGCAGCAGGCGCTCGGCAACCGGATTGTTGCGCATGGCGTTCTCGGCATGCTGGGCGGTGGCATCCCGTACCCGGTCGATGGGTGCTTCGGTGCGCCCGGGTGCCTGTGCGGCAGCATTGGCCGAAGCCGTTGCCATATTGCCGGGACGGGAAACGGCTTCGGCGTTTTGCGCGTTTCCCGTCCCGCCCGCGCTTTGTCCGGGGAAGGTGGGAGCCGCCGGAGAACTGGCTGTGGCGGAACCGCCCGCCGGGGGTTGTCCGGTGCCTTGCGCCTGGGGTTCGCGCAGCAGAGCGGCGAGGTCGATTTTTCCTGCCAGCCATTGAGCCTGATGCGATTCGTAGAACAACCCGCTTTGCGATAGCGCCTGGCGCAGCAAGGGAACCAATTGCGCGCTGGCTGAGACAGACTGTGCGCTGACGGTGGCAGACTGTGCGCTGCCGGCGGTGGTCAGTTGGGCACTGGCGGCGGCAGGCTGCGCATTGGTAGCGGAAGCGGGTTGCGTGCCGGTGGCGGGTTGTGCATTGGCGGCAGCGGTGAATTGTGTGCCGATGGCGCCGGCAATATGCGTGCTGGCGGCATTTCCGGCAGTGGCTCCGGGAGTCGGAGGAGGGGGTTGGAAGAAGGGTTGGTTGTTCAGTAGCTCGGCGGGTTTTGCGGCGGGCTGGCCCGTGAGCAGGAAACTGATGAGCTGTCCGACCGGACTCAATGTGGGGCGGGCTGAACCGGTGTTTGCCCCGTCTGCGGGTGTCGCCAGCCTGGAGAGCACCGCCTTCTGGGAAACATTGGTGGCGACCAGCTCAAGCGTGTCGCCCGGTTTTGCCGCGGTGTTCAGTGCAAGCGTGACCTGCTGTCCGGCGACCAGGGCACGAAAAGTGCCGTCGGGCAAAGTGCGTTGCAGGGTGGCGAAAAAGCGCTGCCCCGGAACCAGTTCCTGCAACTGAGCCTGGAGTTCACGTGACCGATGCAGGCCCGCGACAGGCGGAGAAGTCTCGAAAAGACTGGCTTCGTGCAAAAAACGCAAACGGGCGGCGAGATCAGGAGGGATCATATTTCAGGCTCCCGGCCCCGTTATTCTTGGCCTCCAGAGGAGTCCGGGTTGCCGTATGCCTTGCGCACGGCACGATCCTTGACTTCAACGGAGAGCTGCTGGCGCGCTTGCTCGCACGCCGGTTCCACTTGGTCGCGTATTTCACGGTCGAGACGCTGAATCCGGGTAAGCAGAGCCGTCAATTCTTCTACATCTTCTTCGTCGACGGGTGTAAATGGCCGAGAAATGGCCGTATCGCGCAGTTCTGCTGCCTGACGCTCGATTTCGGCCAGCCGGCCCCAGTCGTGCGTGCGTGCCGTTTCGACCATGGCCTCGTAAAGCGCAAACAGGGCGCGGCCTTCCGCCAGACTGAGGATACGTGTCTCCGCTGCGTTTCGATTCGGTGAATTCATGTCGGAGTACTCCTTACATGGTGATTTTTAAGGATTTTTGCAGAGCGGTGATTACTATCCGTGGCATTTTATCTTTACCATGAAACCTCAACAGAGGAATACGCCATAGGAAGGGCCATCGCGTGGAATTGCCAGCCGCCGTTACGGCGGTCTGCGAAATAATGCTGCAAGGTCAGTGAAACGGTGCGGAAGGCGATTTCGTTCCAGGGAATCTCGGCTTCGGAAAAGATCACGGTTTCCAGTGATTCCTCGCCGGGACGAAAATCGGTATCGAGGAGCCTGGCCCGGTAAAAAATGTGTACCTGGCTGATGGCGGGCACGTCTATGAGGGAGAACATTTCCCCCATTTCGATACGCGCACAGGCTTCTTCCTGTGTTTCCCGCGCGGCTGCCCCGGCGGTGGTTTCCAGTGTTTCCATGAAACCGGCGGGGAGTGTCCATTTGCCATGCCGGGGTTCGATGGCCCGTCGGCACAGCAGGATGCCGTTTTCCCATTCCGGTATGGTCCCGATGACCAGCTTGGGGTTCCGATAGTGAACCGTGCCGCAATTTACGCAGACATGACGGAGCCGGGTGTCACCTGAAGGGGTCATCATGGCGACGGGCGCGCCGCACTCGGAACAATAATTCATGGCGGAATCGATTCATGTCTTTGAGTTGCCTCACCGCTCATTACAAAGACGGCGCACGGCCAGCGTTCAATGCGAAGCGGGAGACACCGTGCAGAATTATACGAAGATATATGGATATGTTGAGGAAAATTACACTAAGAGGAGTGACATATTTTTTTAAAGTACGGGGAATGTGCCGAGTACCATTCTTGCCATCACCTGTGGAAAGTCAAGAAAAATCCCTCTTTATCATAACGTAATGCGAACGTTACGGCGCAATTTGTGGTCAGTTGATTGTTTCGTTTTGTTTTTTCGGCGTTTTTGTTATGACAACACCGATTGATTTAAATCGTTTTGCCCAGATCAAGGCAACCGGGCATCTTCCATCTCCTCGCGGGGTTGCGCTGGCGATTATGCGGATGCTGGATGATGAACAGGGCTCGATTGCCAAATTGGCACAAGTTGTCAAGGGAGATCCCGCGTTCGTTGGCAGGCTTGTCAAGGCGGCCAACGGCGCGCTTTCCCGGCAGCGAGCAATCGTGTCGGTGCAGGAAGCCTTGATAGTGCTGGGAATGCCGGTGGTGCGTGCGATGGCGCTCGGTTTTTCGCTATTGTCGAACCACCGCAAGGGGCTTTGCCAAGGATTCGATTACACGCGATTCTGGTCATCGTCGGTCGTTATGGCGCTCACTGCACAGAGGCTGGCGATCCGGCTGCGCACGGTTGCTGCCGACGATCTTTTCAGTATCGGCCTGCTGGCGCGGATTGGCGAACTGGCACTGGCGACCGTTTACCCGTCCAAGTACGGGCAATTGCTTATAGAGATAGAGGGAAAACCGGGCCCCGATCTTTTAAAACGTGAACAGCAAACGTTTGCGATGACCCATGCGGAGTTGGGTGCGGCAATGCTCATGGACTGGGGCATCCCCCGCGTATTTGCCGACCCGGTGTGCTATTTCGAGCGTCCACAAGAAGCGCCTTTTGCTGTCGATGGGCGTGAAATGCTGGTTATGCAATGTCTGATCCTTGCCAGGTGCGTGGCCGACATTTGCCTGGGTAAACCGGATGAGCAACAAGCGTTGATCGAAAAAGCCATACGTCTGGCGGCGCATCTGGGATGCACGCGCGAAACTTTTATCGGTGACTACAACGAGGTCGCCCGCCAGTGGCCCGAGTGGAGCAAATTGTTGCAGCTTGGCGACGTGAAATGCCCCCTGTTTGGGGCTATGGGCGGCATCGGGCTTGACACGCCGGAATCCGGCGTGCCGCCAGCGGTGGGGGGTGAGCCCGGCAATGAGGCTGCGCCCGGCATGGAAGCCGCGCAGGAGGTGCGAGCGATGCTTGTCGCAAGCAATGCCGCCCTGCGCAAGAAGTTGCTGCAAGTATTGAATGAAGCGGACATCAAGGCGTCCGATTATTCTTGCCTGGATGGCCTCATGGAACATGTCCTCGACCTGCAACCGCAGATACTGATGCTGGACGTGGAGGATGATATGCCACGGGTCAGCCGGTTGTTGCGTATCTTGCGCACTTCACGGTTCGGTCGGGGCTTGTTCATTTTGCTGCTGTTGCCTTCGTCAGATGAAAAATACATTGCCGTCACTGAAACCGGGACAGATGATTTTTTCATCAAAACCTCCGGGGAGAGGGTATTGCGGGCGCGGTTGAACATGGCCCGGCGGATCGTGCTGTTGCAGCAGGAATTGGAACATGAGCGGGAGGAGTTGCGGCACTTCGCCGCCGAACTGGCCATTTCCAACCGTTCCTTGCAGGAAGCCGCGCTGACCGACTCGCTGACGGGCCTGCCCAACCGCCGCTACGCGCTTGAGCGTATGCAGCAGGAATGGTCAGCCTCGTGTCGCAGTGCGCGTTCCCTGGCGTGCATGGTTATCGACCTCGATAACTTCAAACAGATCAACGACATCTATGGGCATGACGTTGGAGACATGGCACTGCGGCTTATTTCCGAAACCCTGCGCCGGGTGTTGCGTGGCCAGGACGTGATCTGCCGTACGGGCGGCGACGAGTTTCTGGTGATTTGCCCGGAAACTTCGCGGGAGGATGTGATTGCCTGTGGCGAACGGCTACGCAAGGAAATCGAATGCCTGACAGTCACCAACGAAGACGAAGTGTTGCGGCTGTCGATCAGTGTTGGCGTGGCGGTGGGCGATGAGTCCATGTCCGGCATCAGCGACCTTATCAAAAAAGCCGACCGCGCCGCTCTCAGGGCGAAGCGGTTGGGGCGAAACCAGGTCGTGTCGGAGTCCGGTTTGAAGAAAAGCCCCGCAAATATTACAAGTGAATAACAAAAAAAGCATTGATTTGTCACGTGCGCTTTCTGGCTTCCATATAGAGCGGTCCAAAAGAGAGGACAGCAAGCCGTCAATATCATTTCCCGGCAGCTTTTTATCATGGCTGTGCCGTATTTGACGATGCAATACGGGAAATATGTTCTGGTGGCGGTAACGGGATTGGAACGTGAACTATTCGTCTTGTGAGTGCTGAGAGCCTACTTTAGCTTGAGTCCGTCAGTTCCTTGAAAGGCGAGAGTTTCCCAAATGAACCACCCAAATTTTCAGGCCGAAATTCGGGAGTTAAACATTGCGTACCTGATGCTCGCGCAGAAAATGCTGCGTTGTGATCGGGAAACAGCCATGTTTCGACTGGGTGTCGGTAAAGCATTGGCGGATTTCATCGAAAACCTGTCAGCAGCCAAATTGGTCAAGATGGCGGACAACCCGGTATTGGTTTCACGTTTCCGCTTCGATGACGAACAGATTGCCCGTTTGATGACCGGGGAAGGCCGGGACGAGACGGCTTCCACATTGCACGCGGCCATCATCGCGGCCAACCGCTCGACCGAAGAGGCCACGTAATCTTGCTCCTGGAGAGAGAGCAAATGAAAAACAGACGAATCATCGACGAGGCGGAAGATATTCATCGTGCCGCCGAAATGGTGCGGCTCGGCGCCCGTATGCAGATGCTTGAGGCCGAGACCCGGTTGAGCCGTGAAAAGCTGCTCAAGATCTACAAGGAAGTGCGTGGCGTCTCCCCCCCGAAAGGCATGTTGCCGTTTTCGACTGACTGGTTCATGACCTGGCAGCCCAATGTGCATTCCTCTCTTTTCATGGGGTATTACCGCTATTTTGAGTGTTTCGGGGGATTGAGCGGGCTGGACGCGATTATCAAGGCATACCATCTTTATCTCGACCAGATCGAGGCCGGGAGGGTGGAGCCGGTATTGAGCCTGACCCGAGCCTGGACGCTGGTGCGGTTTTTCGGTGCCGATCTCCTGCAACTTTCCGAATGCCGCAGTTGCGGCGGGAGTTTTGTCGCACATGCCCATGATCCGAAGCGCGGCTATGTGTGCGGGCTATGCAATATGCCCTCACGCGCGGGCAAGACACGTCAGGCTGCGGTACGCAAGGCGGGCACCCTGGAAATGGCGGTGTTCTGAACCGGGCAGTCCCCGGGCATCCCGGTTGGCGTGTCCCGGAAGCTGTTGGCCATCCCGACATAAATGGCAGGGGCTTCGCACGACGTGTTTCCGTGAGGACAGCTTTTTCTATTCCAGCTTCAAGTTTTCACGGCGAGCCTGTAGAAACTCGTGCATTGTATAACTCCGCGCTTAGCGTTTTGGAATAGCCCGTGTTTTTGCTTATTGGTTACGTCATTATCCTTGCTGCCGTGCTGGGAACGTTCTCAGTGCATGGCAGTCTCATGGCGCTCTGGGTCCCGACCGAATACTTGGCCATTTTGGGATTGTTCATCGGCGGCTTCATCGCCAGCAACGGTTCCAAGGTGCTGAAGTCCTCCGTCAAGGCGTTGGGGATGGCGTTCAAGGGCGCGAAGTACAACCGCGCCCTTTATGTCGATCTGCTCTCATTGCTCTACGAGTTGCTCACCAAGGTACGCAAGGAAGGCTTGATGTCGATAGAGAACGATGTCGAGACACCGGGTTCCAGCCCAGTTTTTTCGAAATATCAACGTGTGGCCTCCGATCATCATGTCGTCGAATTCATGTGCGATTACCTGCGCATGATGGTGGGCGGAAATCTCAATGCTTTCGAGATCGAAAACCTGATGGACATGGAGATCGAAACCCATCACCAGGAGGTGCACCAGGCTCCGCACGCAATTGACGAAATCGGTCAGGCAATGCCGGCCTTCGGTATCGTGGTTTGCGTGATGGGGGTCGTCAACACGATGGGCTCGGTAGGAGAACCGCCCGCAGTGCTGGGCAAAATGATTGCCGGGGCGCTGGTAGGAACTTTCCTGGGCATTCTTATTTCATATGGATTTATTTGTCCGCTGGCGACCCAGATCAAGCAAAAGATTGAAGAAAACAGCAAGATTTTTCAGGTGGTGAAGGTGGTGCTGCTGGCGAGCATGAATGGCTATGCTCCGCAGATCGCAGTGGAATTTGGCCGCAAAGTGCTGTATGCCAAAGACCGGCCCACTTTCCTGGAGCTCGAACAGGAACTCAAGAACCGCAAGGGCTGACGGGAGATGAACGATGGCCGACCCTCAACAGCCCATCATTGTCAAACGCATCAAAAAAGCCTCTGCCGCTGCACATGGCGGGGCATGGAAAATCGCCTATGCCGACTTCGTGACCGCGATGATGGCGTTTTTTCTGATGATGTGGTTGCTCGGTTCAACCGCCCAGGGGGATCTCAAGGGTATCTCCGATTATTTCAAGAACCCGCTCAAGATAGCGATGCGGGGCGGGCAGGGGGCGGGCGACAGTTCGAGCGTCATCCAGGGGGGCGGCGAGGATCTGTCCCGCAAGGTGGGTCAGGTGCGGCGCGGCGATACGCCTTCGACGCGGGCAACCGACGCCGATGCCGCGTCTCAGAGGCACAAGGGCGGTGTCGACCCCGAAGGGCTGGAACTGGAAAAGCGACGCGAACATCTCCGGCTGGTCGACCTCAAAGGAAAGATCGATGCGCTCATCGGGGCCGATACCCAGTTACATATGCTCAGGAACCAGATATTGATCGACATCATTTCGGAAGGGCTGCGCATCCAGGTCGTCGATGAGAAGAACAGGCCAATGTTCGACCTCTCCAGTGACGCATTGCGCCCGTATAGCAGGGAATTGCTGCGCGCCATCGGTCAGGCGCTCAATGGGGTCGATAATCGCATCAGCCTTTCGGGACACACCGACTCGGCACAGTATGCGGGCGGGGAACGGGGGTTTTCAAATTGGGAACTTTCGGCAAACCGCGCCAACGCCGCACGGCGCGAGTTGATTGCCGGCGGTCTGGAGTTGAACAAGGTGGTGCGCGTGGTGGGGTTGTCCGATACCGTTCATCTGAATAGTGATGATCCGCTGGATCCGGTCAACCGGCGTATCAGCATCATCGTTCTCAACAAGAAATCCGAAGAAGCCATCCGCAGTGAATTGATCGGCCAGTCGCCAGAGACTTCGGTGGAATCGGTCCCGGGGGCGATGGAATTAAGCCGTGATATTGAGAATGCGCTGCCCGGCAAGGTTTCTGCACCATAGACTAGACGAGAAGGTTTTCCCATGGCATTTACTCCGTCTTCCCGCGATTCCCGTAACCTCCCCGGCTCAGGGGTACGCCCCGGTTCGGGAAGCTTGCAGTCCAGATCATCTGCCGCGCCGGGGACGGGCATACATGCCGCCGTCACCGAATTCATGAAAGCCGGTATTGCCGCGTCGGCTCCGGGGCGCGAGTTCGAGTTTACAGACGCCGATTTCGAGCGTATTCGCGGTCTGTTGCACAAAAATGCGGGAATTGTCCTGTCGCCTTCCAAACAGGACATGGTCTACAGCCGATTGGCGCGGCGGCTGCGGACGTGCGGCGACCCAACCTTCGCCCAGTATTTGCGGCGGCTTGAACAGGATCGCGGCGAGTGGGAAATTTTCATCAATTCGCTGACAACCAACCTGACTTCCTTTTTCCGCGAATCGCACCATTTCGAGATTTTGACCAACCAACTCAGGCAGGTGAAGGAAAAGCGCACCATCAAGATATGGTGTTGTGCCTCGTCGACAGGTGAAGAGCCGTATTCATTGGCGATTACGGCTTGTGATGCTTTTTCATCCATGACCCCGCCGGTGGAAATCGTTGCCAGCGACATTGATACCGACGTGCTCGCGCAGGCAGAAAAAGGCATCTACCGGCGTGACCGGCTGGACCGCATGGGGTCCAAGCATCTGTCGCAGTATTTCATTCCCGCTCCCGGGGGTGATGGTTCCTGTTCCGTGCGGACCGAATTGCGGCGGCTCATCAGTTTTCGGCGTATCAACCTGCTGTCTCCGGCATGGCCGGTACAGGGGCCATTCGACGCGATTTTTTGCCGCAACGTCATGATTTATTTTGACAGGCCGACGCAATATGGCATTTTGAAGCGTTTCGTACCGCTATTGCGGAAGGATGGGCAGCTCTACGCCGGGCATTCCGAGAGCTTCATGCACGCAGCCGATTTGTTGCGTTCTATCGGACGCACGGTGTACGTGCGTCTGGATTCACCCTTGCGTTGATTCAGGAGTTTGATTTGAAAGGCGCAACGATGCCAGATTCGCCGCAGATTCGACAAAAGTCCCCGACGGCGACAAACTCGCCGAGGACGCGGATCGTTCCCTATTCGGGAACCATCATCTTCATCGGCGCTTCGACGGGCGGAACCGAGGCCATCCGTGAAGTTCTGATCCGGTTCCCGGCAGACATTCCCCCCATTCTCATGACGCAACACATGCCGGAAATGTTCACAAGTTCGTTCGCGCGCCGCCTCGACCTGTTAAGCCGCATAAACGTGAAAGAAGCCGCCCAGGGCGAGATGATTGAGCCTGGCGTGGCTTATCTGGCTCCCGGGCATTCACATCTGCTGATTAAAAAATTACCTGCCGGCGGCTATCAATGCGAATTGTCGCGTTCCCCCCCCGTCAATCATCACCGGCCTTCGGTCGATGTGCTGTTCCATTCTGCTGCGGAGCAGGTCGGGCGTGCTGCCATTGGCGTCATTCTCACCGGCATGGGCAAGGATGGCGCTGTCGGCTTGCTGCATATGATGCAGGCAGGCGCCTGGACGATAGGGCAGGACCAGGCGACGTGCGTCGTCTATGGCATGCCACGTGAGGCAGCATTGCTTGGCGCAGTGAAGGAAGTTGTCCCAATTGCCGAAGTTTCCGCACGTGTATTGCATCGATTGGGAGGCGGATTTCACAGTCATGCCGGATACCCGCGCGTATGATCGAGGGGTGTTTATTCCCGGTCACTAATGTCGTTGTGTTTTTATCCGTATGAACACACAAAGGTTTTTGGTCGATTTTTTCAAAAACGGATTGTCCTGAAACAGGAAAATACAAGCCACTGCAACTGGTCACACCGACCGGATACATGGCCGCTTTCGGCGGAGAACGTGAAATGTCCGATTTGCTGAAAAACATCGATGCCCGTACCCGGCTGGCCGGGACGAACAAACTCGAAATCCTGTTATTTACGTTGGGTATGGACTCCCGAAGCGGGCGGCGCGAGACCTTCGGAATCAATGTGTTCAAGGTGCGCGAAGTCATGCGCACGCCAGAAATTACCGCCGCGCCAGAAATGCCCGCATCGGTCAAGGGCATGGTCAGCCTGCGCGGTGCGCTGGTTCCCGTGGTCGATTTGGGCAAGTATGCCGGAACGGGGGAGGAATCGGCGCGCGACATCATGATCGTCACTGAATACAACGGTCATACGCAAGGGTTCTTGGTCGAGGCGGTCGATACCATTCTCAGGCTCGATTGGTCGCAGATGCGTGTACCGCCGGATATGCTGGTTGCGCACATGGGCGGTTTGGTCACGGCAGTGACCGAGCTGGCGGATAATCGTCTCGTCATGTTGCTTGACGTTGAAAAAGTGCTCTCGGAAACCACGCACTATGACGACGATAGCTTGGTTTACAAGGAAATCAAGCCGATTGACGACGCCGAGGATTGTCTGGTGGTGTTTGCCGACGATTCTTCGGTGGCACGCAAACAAATCATGTTGACGCTCGACACGATGGGCGTGAGGTACATCGGCGCGGTCAATGGGCGCAAAGCCTGGGAAGAGCTGAAAAAACTTGCCGATTCGGCGGCCTCCTCCGGGCGCAAGGTCTCCGATGTGCTCAGCCTGGTGCTGACCGATGTCGAAATGCCCGAAATGGATGGTTACATCCTGACCCGCCATATCAAAGCCGACCCACGCTTTGCAGGCGTGCCCGTGGTCATGCACTCCTCGCTGTCGGGGATGTCGAACCAGCAACTTGGCCTTTCGGTCGGCGTGGACGAATACGTTCCGAAATTCGAGCCGCTGCGCTTGTCGCAGACCCTGCGGCGCCTGATTCTGGGAACTTCTGAGCAACCTGAAGATACCCCGGTCGGGGAAAAATGGAAATGAGGTGAGACCATGTCGAGTCAGGAGCCAAAAAACGAGGTCACGATCAAAATCGATCAGTCGCTAGAAGCCGACGACGGACGCGCCATGCTCGCCGGATCGAATCGCATGGAAATCCTCTTGTTCTCATTGGGTACAAGCGAGACGTTCGGTATCAACGTTTTCAAGGTGAGGGAGGTCTCGGCCAGACCATTCATCACCAAGGCCCCCAACATGCCGCGCGGCGTGGAAGGACTGATTTCCCTGCGCGGCAACGTCATTCCGGTGCTCTCGCTTGCCAAGATACTGGGGCTGGCGGACCCCGGCGCAGCGCTTGGCGGCTCGATGATGGTAACGGAATACAGCCAGCGCACCTTGGGTTTCGTCGTCGAAGGCGTTGACCGCATCATTCGTGTGGAATGGGACAAAGTGCGCGCGCCGGAAAATGTTTCAGGCAATATGCATAACTATATTACCGCGATTACAGAACTGCCCGGCGGCAAACTGGTATCCATCCTCGATGTCGAAACCATCCTCGCCAACACGTTCGGCGAAGCGGTCGTTGGCAACATCGACCCCATGCGCGATGGCAATGGCTACAACGTGTTCTTCGTTGATGATTCCTCCGTGGCGCGGCGCAAGATCGCCGAAGTGCTCGACAAACTCGGCGTGCATCACAAACACGCCATGAACGGGCTGGAAGCATGGACCCGCCTCGGCGGCATGGCCAGCCACGCGCAGCAGATCGGGCGACATGTCTCGGATGAGATCGACCTTATTCTGGTCGATGCCGAGATGCCGGAGATGGACGGTTATGTCCTGACGCGGAATATCAAAAATGACAGCCGCTTCGATGGCATTCCTGTTGTCATGCACTCGTCACTGTCCTCCGAGGCCAACCGGTCGATGGGGAAACGTGTCGGTGTGGATGCTTATGTGGCGAAATTCGATACCGAAGTGCTTGCGCAGACTTTGCGGCCGCTCCTCCAGCGTGGGCATCATGGGTAAACGGCGATGCGTCCTTGAAGGGTAGAAAAAGAGACACCGGAGAAGAAAATGGGCGATCCCAAAACGAAATTCCTTATCGTGGATGACTTCTCGACGATGCGGCGCATCGTCCGCAACCTGCTCAAGGAGCTGGGATACACCAATGCGGACGAAGCCGAGGATGGCGTGGCGGCCCTGCAAAAACTGGAATCGATGCCGACGGAATTCAATTTCGTCGTTTCCGACTGGAACATGCCCAACATGGACGGACTCACATTACTGCAAAAGATTCGCAGTTCGGCGCAACTCAAGCATTTACCGGTGCTGATGATTACGGCTGAGGCCAAAAAGGAAAACATCATCGCCGCTGCGCAGGCCGGGGCAAGTGGATATATCGTCAAGCCGTTCACGGCGGCGACGTTGGCCGAGAAGATGGAAAAAATATTTGAAAAAATGCAAGCGGCTTGAACCTGGTGGCCGATGAACACGCATCGGACGCAATCCCCGCCATTTATGGCGGGATGGGCGGAACAATTGTAATTGTATATGGAGCCGAAGGCTCCTCTGAATCGTATCGAGGAATCCCCGGCCTTCAGGCCGGGGCGACCCAAAAGCAGCGGAAATCTGAACGAACCCAGAGCGTGACGGGAGCCGAAGGTGGTTAAACGGAAAATCGACGAAACGGAAGACACGGACGAACTCCAGTCCTTGTTCGACAACATCGCGGCGAGTGGGGAGCCCGAAGAAGCTGCGCCCGCTGAAGCAGCGCCAGCCCCTCCAACTCCGGCGTCAGCGCGGAAGACCGACCCAGGGGCGAACGATGGGGACGACAACGACGAACTTCAGTCCTTGTTCGACTCGGAGGCCCACAAATACACCCACATCCCGCCGACAGCCAATGGCGTAGCGGATGCGGAAGAGACGGGCGACCGCGATGCAGTGATGTTCAATCGCATCGGCAAAATGACGCGCAAGCTGCATGACATGCTGATCGAACTCGGGCTGGACAACAAATTGCAGGCAGCGGCCAATTCAATGCCCGATGCGCGCCAGCGTCTGACTTATGTTGTGCAGATGACGGAGCAGGCGGCCAGCAAGGTACTCAACGCGTCGGACATTGCCAAGCCGCTGATTATGAAAATTCATGCGGAATCAGAGGCTTTGCGCACACGTTGGGGCAAATTGTTTGACAACAGGCTCTCAGTCGAAGAATTCAAGGAATTGTCCGTTGATACGCGCACGTTTATCGGATCGACTGCCGAGAACAGCCAGACGATCGATGCCCAACTGCTTGAAATTATTTTGGCTCAGGATTTTCAGGATTTGACCGGGCAGGTCATCAAGAAAGTCCTTGAAATGGCGCAGGCGCTCGAATCGCAACTACTCGGCCTCCTCATTGAGGCCGCGCCGGAAGAAATGCGTGCCGACTCGGGCAGCCTGCTCAATGGGCCTGTTATTGATGCGGAAGGCCGCGATGATGTCGTGACCAGTCAGGGGCAGGTTGATGATCTGCTCGCGAGTCTTGGTTTCTAACGCGGCAATGAGATGGGAGTGAGCCATGAGTGATTTTGCCGGAATGGAAGACCTGTTGGAAGATTTCCTCACCGAGGCGGAAGATCTGTTATCAAATGTCGATAACAAACTGGTCGACTTGGAGCGCAGCCCGAATGACCGGGGCCTGCTCAACGACATTTTCCGGGGTTTTCACACTATCAAAGGTGGCGCGGGCTTCCTGAACGCCTCCGAACTGGTGACGCTCTGCCATCTTACCGAAAGCTTGTTCGACAAACTGCGCAACGGCGAACTCGCGGTGACTTCAGAGATCATGGACGTTATTCTGGCTGCGACCGCCGGGGTCCGCGAAATGTTCAACCAACTCTCGCAGGGCGTACTGCCGGATCCGGCCGATCCCAACATCATTGCTTCGCTCAAGGCGCTACAGAGCGGAGCCGCCGTGCCTGCTGCTCCCGCTACGCCGCCTGTTCCGGTTGCACCCGCCACTCCGGCGGTTTCCGGGACGCCGCAAGCCGCAGCCGGGGCAGGGCAGGACAATGCCCCCAACTGGAACGAATTGCATGCTGCCGTCTCTGGTACGACAGCCTTGGTTTCCATGTCGCCCCAAGGTGGAACGCATCCTCCCGAAAACGTCCCTGTGGTTCCGGCAGCAGCACCTGCGGAGCATCCTGATTCCGATGCCATTATCAAGAACGCGCTTGGCCGGCGGGTTACCGACAAGCCGGGATCGAATGCCCCGACCGGGCGGCGCGTCGACGAACGCCAGCGCGATACATCGATCCGGGTCGACACCGCGCGCCTTGACCAGGTACTCAACCTTTCGGGTGAAATCGGCCTGACCAAGAACCGCCTCAATGCGCTGCGCAGCGATATTCTCAACGGTCATAGTGATACCGAAACGCTGCACGCGCTCGATGTGGCGGTCAGCCAGCTCGACCTGCTGGTTTCCGATTTACAGAATGCCGTCATGAAGACGCGTATGCAGCCTATCGGGCGGCTTTTCCAGAAATATCCTCGCATTGCGCGCGATCTCGCCCGCAGTCTCGGCAAGGACGTGGAATTGGTGTTGGTCGGCGAGGAAACCGAGATCGACAAGACAATGATCGAGGATTTGTCCGACCCGATCATCCACCTGATTCGCAACGCCGTTGACCACGGAGTCGAAAGTGGCGAAGAACGCCGCATCGCAGGCAAGTCGGAAAAGGCAGATGTGCGATTGGAGGCGCGCCAGGAAGGCGACCATATCATCATTCTCGTCTCTGACGACGGGAATGGCATGAATGCCGAGAAACTGCGTGCCAAGGCGATTGAAAAGGGTCTCATCTCCGACGAGGAGGCCAACACGATGGACGAGCGGCAGAGCTACAATCTGGTTTTCCTGCCGGGTTTCTCGTTGGCTTCCAAGGTTTCAGACGTTTCTGGCCGTGGCGTGGGCATGGATGTTGTGCGCACCAATATCCAGAAACTCAACGGAACCATCGACATCCACTCGGCGCAGGGCAAGGGCACGACCTTCATCATCAGCCTGCCCCTGACATTGGCCATCTTGCCTGTGCTGCTGGTCAAACTGGACACCCAGCCGCTTGCCGTGCCATTGTCGATGGTGCGCGAGATATTGCCCATCGACCCAGACGAAGTGAAGGAAGTCGGTGGACGCGCCACGATGGTGGTGCGGGGCGAGGTCTTGCCCATCCTGCCCCTGAGCAAGCTGCTCGGATGGGAACAGGAAAACACCCCTGAATATGGCGTGTTGATGCAAATGGCCGAACTGTCGTATATCCTCGCCATTGACAGCTTTGCCGGACGCGAGGACGCCGTCATCAAATCGCTCGACGATTTCCGCCCGAAAGGCGTGGCCGGAGTCACCACGCTCTCGAACGGACAGATCGTTTTGATCCTCGATATGAAGGAACTCATTGGCACGGCAGGCGATCAACGTGGAGTGCCAAGAGCCATGCTGGTCAAATCGGCGACGGGAAAACCCCAGCCAATTCAGCCCAAACAAAACGAACCGGTTGAGGTTTAGAGCGGGGACCCAGAAAAGACTCTCTCCGTTTCATGCTATACGGGACAAAACAAAAAATGCTTTAAAAACAGGCTGTCAACAGTACGCGATTGCGGTAATCGGGGCCTGTCCCCGATTGGCCTGCAAGCGCCCGACTTCCGCCGCCACTGTGTAACCCTCCGCATGAAAGAGGGCGAGCACATCCTTTGCCGCTTCTGCCGCACAAGCAACGAGCAACCCCCCGCTGGTCTGCGGATCGGTGAGCAGAACCTGCTGCCAGGGAGCGGCATCACGCAATTCTACCTCGTTGCCATAAGAAGACCAGTTCCGCGCGGAAGCCCCCGTCTTGACCCCTTCCCGCGCCAGGGTGCGTGCCGCCTCGATTACCGGCAACGCTTCAAAAACCAATTCCGCGCAACAGTTGGAACCCCGGCAAAGCTCAAGCAAATGCCCGAGCAGGCCGAAACCGGTCACATCTGTCATCGCATGCACATCGTCGCGCAGGCCCAGTTTCTCGCCGACCCGGTTCAACTGCGTGGTGACGGCAATCATGGCTTTATATCCGGCTTCATCCAGCCGCCCCGACTTCATCGCCGCGCTCAACACCCCGATACCTAACGGCTTGCCCAGGATCAGCGCATCCCCAGGCCTGGCCCCTGCGTTGCTTTTCACCCTTTCGGGGTGCGCCAGCCCCATTGCCGCCAGTCCGTAGATCGGCTCCACACTATCGATGGAATGCCCGCCCGCCACCGGAATGCCTGCCTCGCGGCACATGCTCGCGCCGCCTTCCAGCACACGGCCAATCACCTCGGGCGGCAACTTGCCAATGGGCATCCCCACCAGCGCCAGCGCCAGGATCGGCGAGCCGCCCATCGCGTAAATATCCGAAAGCGCATTGGCTGCCGCGATGCGCCCAAAATCGAAAGGGTCGTCGACGACAGGCATGAAAAAATCCGTCGTCGCAATCAGCGCCTGCTGGTCGTTCAACTTGTAGACTGCCGCGTCGTCGCTCGTCCGGGTCCCGATGAGCAACTCCGGCGGCGCAATCCCGGCGGGCAGCCGCGCCAGCATCTCGCTCAACATGGCGGGCGCGATTTTGCAGCCGCAACCGCCGCCATGAGAAAATTGTGTCAGTCTGATTTTTTCGTCCGCGTTTTCCATTTTTCCCTATGCCTTTACCACCGGTGTTCGATCTGCGCCGCGCACTCGAAGAACGCGATGATTTTGATGAAATCATCGACGTTCGTTCTCCTGCCGAATTCGCGGAAGATCATATTCCCGGCGCGATGAATTGTCCCGTCCTGGACAATGAAGAGCGTCACGAAGTCGGTTTGCTGTATGCGCAATCCCCGTTCGAGGCCAGAAAACTGGGCGCGGGCATGGTGGCAAAAAACATCGCCGCGATGCTGGAGACGCATTTCCATGATCGCCCCAAACACTGGCGGCCTCTTGTCTATTGCTGGCGCGGCGGGATGAGGAGCATGAGCGCCGCGCTGTGGTTCAACCTGATTGGCTGGCGCGCCGGGCAACTCACGGGCGGTTACAAGACATGGCGTCGGCATGTCGTCGGCCTGTTGGCAACCCTTCCCGCAAAACACCAATGGCGCGTCATCTGCGGGGCGACCGGCAGCGGCAAGACACGGCTACTCACCGCGCTGGCCGCGCGGGGCGAACAGACACTCGATCTCGAAGCCCTGGCCGCGCACAAAGGCTCCGTACTTGGCGGCCTGCCGGACCGCAGTCAGCCGACACAAAAATGGTTCGAATCCTGCCTCACCGAGCGTGTCGGGTGCCTTGACCCTTCGAGGACGACCTACATCGAAGCCGAAAGCCGCAAGATTGGAACCTGCGCCCTGCCCAACGCCCTGATAGAGGCCATGCGCGCCGCGCCGTGCGTCGAGATCTGCGCCACGCGGGAAGCGCGGCTTGCTTCACTGCTCGACGACTACGCCTATCTGGGTAACGATCCCGCCGCGCTCGCGGCCAACATTGAGCGCCTGCGCGGCCTCCTCGACAACGCCACGCTGGACCGCTGGCAAACATGGGCGCACGGACGCAACCTGCCGGAACTGTTCCGGGAACTCATCGTCCGTCACTACGACCCGCTCTACGCCCGCTCGCAGCGCAAAAACTTCCGCCAACTGGCCAACGCGCGGCAGTTGGAAACAGACGACCTGTCGGAAGAAGCGTTCAGGAGATTGGCGGCGG
>JAISPJ010000053.1 GCA_031274995.1 Azoarcus sp. | reverse complement strand
ATTTGCTCATCGCGCCAACAACTTCCATCATATACACCACCCAATATCCGAATTTTTCGCGATTTGGATATGAACGGCGCCATGAGTTGCATTCGGCACGCCTGCGCTAATCTCATTCTTGTCAAGGATGATGAGCGTGGCGCCGGGCATATTACGGCCGTCGCTGGAATGCATCTTGGTACACCGCAGATTGTGTCTTCGGTTGAAGTTTTATCCGATTATTTTATAAATCACTACAATTGCATCAAAGTACCCGTGGGAGCGGATGCCGCTACCCGGCACGCCGTCGAAAAATTATTGCAATATAGCAGCCTAACACAACAACTTGTTGCGAATGGCCGAAACTACGCTGCCAAATGGCTGACGCACGAGGCCGCCACACAGCGTATGTTCAGGGCCATTGATCGCGTGTTCAGAGAAGAAAAAACACAAGAAGCCGATCCGGAGTGGTTGGCGTTCATGGGTTCTTTTTCTGAAATTCACTCGGACGGTCGCGAGTCAGCCAGTGAAAGTATTTGAAATAATTCAACTGGTAAAAGATACTCCCACCGCTTCGCCAAACCGATGTCACCACCATCCGGCGATCTTTACCAGTGCATCACCGCCTAACCACCCCAGCAACCAACTGCCCAGCAACGCGACCTCGAACCAAAACTGATTGAGTCCCAGCCGCTGATTGACCCACCAGGTGTAGATCGCGCTCGGCAACATATGTAGCGCGAATCCGGCGATCGCACCATCCAAGCCCCAGATCCAATAAAACATGGGTACGAAAGTGGCAATGGACATCAGTTTCAATAGCGACAATGCGGTCACGTGGCGAGGCAGGCCGAGCGCCAGATAAACATTCTGGGACACCCCACAGCGCAGAAACAACAGGCTGAACGAAAGGATTTGCAGCATGTGGCCCGCCGCCGCATAACGGTTGTCATACAGGGTATCGACAATCAACTGCCCGGTCGCAAACAGCAATCCCGCCATACCCGTCGCCACCACATCCAGAACCGTCCGCAAGCGCCAGTAGATTTCGCGCAAACGCGATCTGTGTTCCCGGGCGATCTCGCTCAGCGCAGGAAGACCGACCATGCCGATCACGCGATCAGCCACTCCGGCTGGAACCGCGGCCAGATTGGAGGCTATCGAGTAATATCCTAGTTCGGTCGAATTGATCAGCGTGGCTAGCAACAGCCGATCACCGTTTTGCGCAAACCCGCTCAATACGGACGACATGAAGATCCAGCGCCCGAACTTGCTCAAATCCTTCAGCGCCTGACGGTCGAGCAAAAAACCATCTTTCGGCCCATCCAACCAATAGTGGCTCATTAAAACCAACAGCAGCGATCCGAGCAAACCACCGATCACATAAGACCAGATCGAATGCGTTACCACCGCAATGGCGACAGTGGCAACCAGACCGCCGGCCTGCAGTGCGAGATCGATGATGATGATCTTGCCGAAATGCAATGATCTTTTGGCCATCATGTATTTCATCGATTGCAAGCCCAGGATCGCGGCCGACAGCGAATTCACCACGATCAAGGCAGGCAGCGCAGGGTCGCCGTAGGTGGGGCCTAGCGGCACGGACGGGATACGCCCCAGGCCATAGAGAACGCCGGCGATGACGGCGCAGATTGCAAATATCACAAATCCGCGTATGGCATGGACCGTCCACGCTGTTTTTCTGAAAACCTCTTCCTCGGCGCGGGCGCTTTGCACCACCGCCTGGTAAATTCCCACATCCGTCAACAGCGCGATGATGATTTGTATGGCCGTTATCACGGCCAGGATGCCAAACAGTTCCGGCTTGAGCAGCCTGGTCAGGATGATGCTGCTGACCAGACGCAGGGCCAACGAAGCAAAATGGCCGATGACCGAAAGGCCGCTGGCGCGCACGGTCCTCGATTTCAGGCTCGAGACTGTCATCAAATTACTCTCCGGCAATAACCAAGGCCCCATGGATTCCCGCCTGCACCGGAATGACAGGGTATGTTTTCGTTCCCACGGGAATTTGATGACGCGCCTTGGGCAACATGGTTAATTTCTAGGCATAACTGTGGCGCGGGCCGGAGCTCGACTGCCACGGGCAAGCGCGCGGATGAAATCGACTCGTCCCGTCAAGGCACCGGCAAAAAGAAAAGTCAGCGGCGTGATCGTGGAATTTGGCAAAAGGTCGATCAGGTTAAATGCCAAAATCAGCGCAAGCGCCGCGATCACGACAGCCTCGCGCCGGCTTTTGAGCAGCTTCAATGCGCGATGGGCCCGCCAAATTCCAATCGCGAGCAAGCCGAATTCGGCGGCAAACCCGAACAGCCCGAACTGCCCCAGGGTGATGATCCAGCGGCCGTCAGTCACGGAAATGTCGTTCCCGTAGGGGTCATAAACGCGGCTGCGCCCGAACCGCCCCCATCCGAACCACGGTCTCTGAACAGCATGCGCCAACAGCCGGTCTTCGTTCTCGAAACGAACCCTGACTGATCCGGCCCGGTCCGTACTCACCATTTCCGCAGTCTGCATGATGGCGGCGGTTGGGATCAAGTCACTGGATCGCAACAGTGGATAGCCGATCGTCAGCAGCGCCAACACGAGCGCGATACGAACACAAGCTTTCGGCGAAGCCCAGAGCACGAGAGGAACACCCAAGGCGCCGTAAATCGTGGTCCCCAAGCTTCTGCACCAGACCAGCACGACGAACAGGTAGCCGGTCAAGCCCGGAGCAGGCAGCCTGAAAATGCGCGCGTCTACCTGCCGCAACGCCGCCATGGCGATGCAAGCGGACATAAGAAAAAAAGTAGCGAGCAACCCATTGCCCATGAACACCATGGGCCGATAGCTATCGCCCCGTACCGATTGAGCGAACTGGCTCGATTGATAACCGTAAACCCAGTAGTGAAATTGCGGACTGAGCCGGATTTCAATCAGCATGAAGAACGAGTAAAGCGTGCCGGCGATCGCCAATTCGGTCAATGCCATTTGCCCGCCTTCAGCCGTGCACAGCAGCTTGCGACCCAAATAAAATGGCAGGCACACAATGAAGGCCGCCTCGACCGCCGACAGCCCGTCATACCACCCCAGACCAGGGAGTACGCGTTCGCCATACGTGATCGCGTCGCCATTCAGCAGCGAAGACACCAGCGGACTAGCCAGGTACATCAGCAAGAAAATTTCGGCCCAGGAAAATCTGGATTTAATTTTTCGTACCTGCCGCGCGCCAATCAGAAAAGCAATTAGCGCACAAAAAGTCGGAACGCTGGTTTTGTCGATGCCCGGAATCATCGCGAATTTGATGGTGCCGACCGGCAGGAACATCTGCGCGCCTAGAAAATTCCAGACGGTCGCGCGCGCCAACGGGAATCTTGCGTATAGAAGCGCCGCCACCACGGGCCAGAGAAACAATGCCAGCGTCGCCGTGGTCGTCATGAAATCGGTTCACCCGGGTGCGATTGAAAGTGATGTGAACCTGCTCTTATTCCCTCTCCCGCTGGCGGAAGAGTTGTCCATGGCGCTGCGCGCCACCCGCGACGCATGACACGCGCCGGTTTTGCCCCCTCCACCGCGCAGCGGGGGAGGGTTGGGGTGGGGGCGGCGGCGTTGGTGTGGGCTTGAGCTTTTTGATGCGCCGCCGGCCCCCTTCCCAGCCTTCCCCCGCTTCGCAGGGGAAGGAGCAAATCCAGTTTTTCCTCATCTGCCGGCCGCTTCGTCAGTGCTTGTTTTGCTTGAAAAAAGCAGCCAGTTTCTTGGATTGGCCATGTGCCTGCAGCGCGAGCGTCTGTCGCAATTTCATCGGCAATGCCAAATCGTAG
>JAISPJ010000078.1 GCA_031274995.1 Azoarcus sp. | reverse complement strand
ACTTCGATGGCAACACACCAGGCAGTCTGGTTCTCACCGACAACGGTTACAATGGTCTACAAGTCATGGCGGCCTCCACCACGGTCACCGCCAGCGCAGACCACACAACCATTATCGGTAGCGATCAGCCCAACATCTTCTCAGACGGCGGCCACGCCGATGTCACCCTGAAAGGCGGCGCAGGAGACGATCTGTTCGTGATTAACAACCCGGATACCGTTGTCCAGGGCGGCGCAGGCTTCGACACCCTGCAACTAAGCGGCGGCATCAACCTGAACCTGGCGAATGTGAAGGGCATCGAAGAAGTTGATTTGGGCACCAACGGCCACAACTCACTGACCGTCAGCCTAGCCGATGTGCTGAACATCCCCGACGCCACGCCCAAGACAATGACGGTACTGGGCGATGTCTCCGACATGGTCAAACTCTCCGTAGCCGACGGCTTCACCCACGTCGCCAACGACACCCAGATCATGAACGGCATCACCTTCGACGTGTATCACGCCGGCATCGGCTCCAACGTCGTCAACCTACTACTGCAACACGAACTAACAGTAGTCGCCGCCTAAAGCCCCACCCCTCAAGGGGACGGGCACGTAAACCCCTTCCCCCGCGAGCGGGGGAAGGCTGGGATGGGGGAACAACGCAACCTGTTTAGTTGCCGTGCCAATAATGCAAAACAGAAATACAGCATCTATGCCGCCCCCTGTATTGCACGAGGAATCAGTTCAATTCCGGTGCATGGAGGGAATCGCCGGGAGAGAAGATTCCAGATTTGTGCGCGTCAGGGGTAGCCGTTTCAGGCTTGGTGGCTGATTCGGGTTCGGGTTCGGGTTCGGGTTCGGACTCAGGCTCATCTACCGCCACGCGCGATTCGAGCATGATCGCTACGCGGCGGTTGCGCGCCCGCCCCGCGTCGGTGCCGTTGTCGGCAATGGGACGCTGGTCGGCATAGCCTGCGGCGGTGAGGCGTCCCGAGGAAACGCCGTTTTCGATGAAAAGCCGCACTACCGACGAAGCGCGCGCCGATGAGAGTTCCCAGTTGGAGGGGAAACGCAGGGTGCTGATCGGGTTGTTGTCGGTATGGCCTTCAACCAGGATTGGAAATTCCGCATCTGCAATCACAGTGCCCACGGCACGCAACGCAGTGTCCGCCTCGCGGCCAAGGATGGCTTCGCCGGGAGAAAACAGCACGCTGGCATTGATTTCGACCGTCACGCCAAAGGCACCTTCCGTCACTCTGACCTTGCCATCCCCGGTCAGCGGCCCGAGGATCCGGCGGATGTCGCTGGCGATGCCGCGCATTTTCCGGGCGGCCTGCTCACGCGCCTCGCTTCGCTTGTCATACATGTCGGGCCGTTTGATGGGTACGGCGGGGCTGCCGGGGACGATGACCGGAGGCGTGACGATGTTCTGTCCTTCAGCATTGACAGGAACGTTGCGGAACGCCTGCATCAGCGAGTTGGAGAGTATCCGGTACTTGCCTTCGTTGACAGAACTCAGCGAGTACATGACGACGAAGAAGGCAAACAGCAAGGTGATGAAGTCGGCGTAGGAAACGAGCCAACGTTCGGTGTTCTCATGTTCTTCTCCGTGGGACTTTCCGCGCCGTGCCATGATGCCGAATTCCTTTTACTGGACATATCCCCGCATCCGGTTTTCGATGATGCGCGGATTGTCGCCGTTGGCGATACCCATCAGTCCGTCGATGGCCATTTCGCGGCAACTGGCGAGATTGCCGACGTGCGACAGGAGTTTTTTGTGAATGGGCAGCAGGATGAGGTTGGCAAGACCGACACCGTAGATGGTGGCAACGAAGGCCACGGCAATCCCCGCGCCCAGTTTGGTTGGATCGGACAGGTTTTCCATGACGTGGATGAGCCCCAGTACGGCGCCGAGAATGCCGATGGTGGGAGAGTATCCGCCCGCGCTCTCCCAGATGCGGGCGCACTGACGCATCCGGTCCGTCCATATGTCGGCTTCGATTTCAAGCGATTCGCGCATTTGCACGGGTTCGATGCCGTCAACGAGCATTTGCACGCCGTGGTATATGAAGGGGTCTTCAAATCCTTCGATACGGTTCTCAAGTATGAGCACCCCTTCCCGGCGAGCCAGATGGCTCCACTCGACGATAAGCTCAATGGTGCGCTCATACCCGGAAGGCGGAGGGATAAATATCCATTTCACCATTTTCACGCCATCGATAAAGATGGAGAGCGGGCTTTGCAGCAGTACCGCGCCGGTGGTTCCGCCCACGACAATGAGGAAGGCCGCCGGTTGCAGCAGCGAGGCGACGTGGCCGCCTTCGGCTACTTGCCCGACGAGGATAGCCCCAATGCCAAGGAGGAGGCCGACGAGGCTGACGCTATCCATGACGACGCCCGATCATCAATGCGCGCAGGCGTGCCACGGCCTGACTGTGTAATTGGCAAACCCGGGATTCGGTGACATTGAGTATTTCGCCAATCTCGCGCAAGTTGAGTTCCTCGTCGTAGTAAAGCGCCATGACCATCTTTTCGCGCTCGGGCAGGTTTTGTATGGCTTCAACGAGTTTGATTTTCGTGTCGGCATCTTCGAGCAATGCGAGCGGGTCGGCATCGGTTTGGCCAAAGTGGCGTTCGAGGAAGTCTTCACCGTCTTCGGATGTGAAATCGTCGAAATAGATCAGTTGATGGCCGCGCGCGTCCTGCAACATGCGCTGGTATTCGGAGAGTTCCTGGCCAAGATGCCCGGCGATTTCGGATTCGCTCGGCGGGCGGGCATATTTTTGTTCGAGCGCATTGATGGCAGCTTCAATACGCCGCATGTCGCGCCGTGTGCTGCGCGGCGCCCAGTCGGCCTCGCGCAACCCGTCGAGCATCGCGCCACGGATGCGTTGCACGGCATAGGTCTCGAACTGCGCCCCCATGCCGTCTTCGAAACGATTGATGGCATCCAGCAAGCCCATCATGCCATTTTGTATGAGGTCTTCGACTTCCACGCTGGCAGGAAGCCGGGACATCATCTGGTACGCCAAACGTTTGACCAGCGGCGCATAGGACACCACCAAGCGATCCATATCGATTCGGCTTTCTGTGTCATGCGTCATGCGTCCATCTCTCACCTTGGTGAGGAACCTTTGAACCCGCGATTCTCCTCACTCATTGCACACCCGGCAAAGCGCCCGCGCCCGCGAGCCGCCGGAGAAATACCGTTCCGGCTTCGCGCGCCAATGGAGGCGCAGGCGTGCGGGTCAACCCCGCGGCAAGGTCGTCACGTTCGACCTCGCCAAGCCAGAGCAACGGTACACCGACATGGTGATGCACCAATGCTTGAAGTGAAGTGAAAAAGTTCCGTGCGTCCAATGCGTCGTGCGCCTGCGCTACCGCAATGTGCATCGAGCCTGCGCCTGCCGAGGCCAACTGCTTGATGACGCAATATGCTTCGGTAGCACCGCTGGCGCTGGCTTCTGCCACGAGCAGGCGTTGCGGGGCGGCCTGCACGAAAGGCGACGGGTCTTTTGCCGAATCGCAACCGGCGTGGATAAGCACGAATCCGGCATGACGGTGCAACACCCGCAGGGCTTCGAGTAAGCAAGCACGCCGCGCCCTGTCGAGCAGGGGCAAGGCAAGCGCTGCGGCAGCGGCGGGTATGCGCCCGAACAGCCCCGGCACGGGTTGCAGCAACCCGGACAAGGCCAACCGTCCATCGAGCATTTGCAGGAGATCGGGTTCAGAATCCACCCCCAGCGGTTCGGCCAACGCCTCGTCGCCCACGGCTTCATCGAGTAGCAGCACTTTGTGGCGCTGTCCGGCAATACGATACGCGGCCAGAATCGCATGATTAACGCGATGCCGCCCTGTGGCATAAAAGGCAACCACCGCCGGAGGGGTTTGCCGGAAGAGCCGCCGCAATCCGGCGGCCTGATCTTCGCGTCCGTCGATCATTTCAGGCTCCTTGAGCACGCAACATCGCGCCGGTTTCATCGCCACCAAACCGCCAGTGGGATTCGTTCGTCTGCGGGCGCAGGATGGACTGCAGCAAATAGGCGCGGTCAGGCAGGTGCATATCCTCGGGCACCCGCTGCCCGTTGGTGATGTAACGCACGTTGAGTTCGTACCGCATGGCCACATCGAGTGCCGGCGCAATAGAGGCCGCTTCGTCTACTTTCGTGAGAATACAACCTGCAATAAACGGCCCGGCGAAAGCCTTGAGCACGTCATCAAGCGTATCGCCCCGACAAGTGGCATTGAGCAGCAACAGGCGGCGCACTTCGCCTGCGCCCGCCAGCATGCTTGCCTGCGTCACGACCATGCGGTCACGTTGATTCATACCCATCGTGTCGATGAGCACCAAGCGCTTGCCACGCAAATTAAGCAAAGTCTGGCGTAATTCGGTGGCATCGCGCACGGCAAAGACCGGCACGCCGAGGATGCGGCCATAAATGCGCAATTGTTCCTGTGCGCCAATCCGGTAGCCGTCAGTGGTAATCAGTGCCAGATGCCCCGCGCCCTGGCGGGTCACGAAACGCGCTGCCAGCTTGGCGACCGTAGTGGTCTTGCCAACGCCGGTAGGGCCGATGAGCGCATAGATGCCGCCACGATCAATGATTTCGTCTGCGCTGACGCAATTCTTCAGGCGGCGGTCGAGCGCCGTGCGCAAAATGTCGGACGCCGCGCCCGACGTGGCTTCCTTGCCGATTCCTTCGACGAGTTGCCGCGCCAGGGTGACTGAAAATCCCGCCGAGAGCAGTTGCCCGAGCATCTCTGCTTTGACCGGCGCATTGGTGCGTGTTTCATGCCAGGAGAAAGCAGCAAGCTCGCGCTCGATCACGCCGCGCATACCGGAGAGTTCATCCATCAGCCGGATGTTGGCCTCTTTGAGCGCATGCACGCTCTCATTACCCTCACCGCGCAAGGCGGCTTTTTCAGTCGTTTTTTCGGTGGGCCGCTGCGTCATTGCGGCCAGATTCCGGCGTGCAGAGGCCGTCGTTTCAATACGGGGAGGCGTAAACGGGCGAATTTCGGGCTGACGGGGCGGCACGCCCTCCCGGCGCAGCGATGATGTAGAGGCGAGATCACGCGGAACTGCGCCTGCCGCGAGGCTGGAAAGCGTCACGTGAAAATCATCGCCGTAATCCGCGCCGTTGCCGTTGCTGCCGAAACCACCGTATTCGCCACGATTTGCGGGCATTTCATTGGTTTGCTTTGCCCCGCGTGGCGCCTCAGGAGACGCCTTGGGCGAGCGGGCGGGCTGAGGCGCATGCAGCGTATCAATGGCTCCCGGCGGCAAGGCCATGATTTCGACCCCCCCCGTAACGGCCCGGTTAGACAGCACAATCGCGTCCGCGCCCAGTTCCGCTTTCAAGGCCCGCAGGGCTTCACGGGCAGAAGGAGCGAAAAACCGCTTGACATTCATGGCTCAAATCTCCCGTAGCGCACACGATGTGCATCCTGACCCCGATTATGTGGTTCAAAATCACACGCGCATGACGGGAATAAACCGGATTTCCTCCGCTTATTTCCAGAAAACTTCCGTTCTCAAATAATGGTTTTGCCTATATATCGTGAAGATTGTCACGCAAACAAATCTTTTATTGCGTTATTTGTCTTTTTTGAGTTACAATTGCTGGCCTGCTTGTCTTTTTTGAGACAGGGCGTTATTAAAAACAATTTATAAATAAGTATATACAAAAATACAAAGACAGTTTGCTATGGCGTCGCAAATTTTAGCCGCCGCCATGCCGAGTTCGGAAATAAATCACATTGACAAAAAACATGCATATATTGCATATATTAAAACATCGGTATAATGGTCCCACCATACTGAAGAACCTGCTGAGTCGGCAAATGGTAGCTCCCGATCCGCACTGTTGCGCTGTTTTTGGGACACTGTTTTTGGGAGAGGGTTCGTGTTTTTATCTTTTTGCCTTTTCAACAGAACAAAAGCAAGTCATCAAGATAGCTTGGTCGCTGTACGGTATTTTCCATTCATGGCAAAGCAATGTCTCGCTTAAACTCGTTCCGTACTCGCGTTATTGGTTGGGGTGCCCTGATGGGTGCTGTTGTACTGGTTCTGATGCTGTCCATCAACCTGCATTCAATCGAAGAACAAATCGAGCATTATATAGAAACACGGATAGAGTACACCCGAAACACCTATCAAACGGCACTCATCACACCGCTGGTTGAGCAGGACCACGCGACGCTGCACGACATCCTCGAAATCTGGAGAAAGTCCGGCGACGTCTCCTATCTCATCATCATGGATGCCGACGGGAACCGTCTGGCATCGGCGGGACTGACAGGCACTGACAGCAAGTCACTGCCCTCGCCCGGCAAGGCTGGCCCGGTTTATCACGTCCGTTTCGATATCAACCATGCCGGGCATCATTACGGCTCGGTGCAATACGGCCTGCTGATCGACTCCCTCAGCGCCACCCGGGAAAAGTTGATCCTCTACAACATCATCGCGGCCCTGATCGGAATATGCCTGTCCAGCATTCTGCTGGTAATCTTTTCGCGTCACGTCGTCAAACCCCTGATAAATCTCTCCAACGCCGCAGAACACATCACTTCCGGCAATTACGACGTACAACTGAAAAACACCGGCGTATCGGAACTCGACAGCCTGTTGAAGCATTTCAGAGCCATGACCCTGACGGTGAGCAGCAAGATCTCAATGCTCGAATGGCAGGCGCAGCACGACGCGCTCACCAGTGCATTCAGCCGTCGGGCATTCGAGCAGCACGCCTCGGAATTGCTCGACGACCCGACGGTCCCCGATGTCACGATGCTTTACATCGACCTCGACCAATTCAAGGCCATCAACGACAACTGTGGCCACAGCGCAGGCGACATTTTGCTGACCCGTGTGGCTCATTTGCTCGAATCGCGGCTGAGTAACGCATTCGTCGCCCGCATCGGCGGCGATGAATTTGGCGCGATCGTGTCCCTGAATGATGAATGTGACATCCAGAAAATGGCGCGAACCATCATCGACGACATTTCAAGTATCCAGTTTGACTGGGAGGGCCAGAGCTACCGCGTGGGAGCCAGCATCGGCGTTGCGACCAGCAGTTCCCTCGGAACCCGTTCGCTCAGGGAACTGATGATCGCCGCCGACACCGCCTGCTTCGGCGCGAAGGAATTGGGCCGCAACCGCATCCAGATCTATCACCCCAACGACGACTACTTTCGCCAGCGCCGCGAGGAACTGCACAGCGTCGCGCAACTCGACAATATGTTGGCCCAGAATCGTTTCGCGCTCCATTACCAGCGTTTTTCTCCGCTGGCAGGGGATCGTCCTTCTCATGCTGAAATTCTGCTGCGGGTGCGAAATACCGAGGGCGGTTTCGATATTCCCGTGAAATTCATCAACGCCGCAGAGCGGTACAACCTGATGCCGCGCATTGACCACTGGGTCATCGAAAGCGCCTGCCAGCAAATAGCGCAATGGGAAAAAGAAAAGTGTGAAATCGGTATCGAGTGTTTCAGCATCAACGTTTCCGGCGCGAGCCTCTCCGATGAGCATTTCCCGGATTTCGTCCTCGACCAGATCCACTCCAGCAGCGTTTCACCCAAAAAACTCTGCTTTGAGATTACCGAAAGCAGCGCGATCGCCAATCTCAAACCGGCATTGCGCTTTATCGAAAACGTGCGCCGGGCGGGCGCGACCGTGGCGCTCGACGATTTTGGCAGCGGCCTGTCGTCATTCGGTTATCTCAAGCGTTTTCAGGCCGACTATCTGAAAATCGACGGTGCGTTTATCTCCAATATCGACACCGATTCGGCCAACTTCGCCACGGTCAAGGCCATTGTCACCCTAGCGCGTGCGCACGGCCTGCGCACGGTGGCCGAGTTCGTACACAGCAACAGCATTCTCCAGGTCATCCGCGAAATCGGGGTCGACTACGCGCAAGGCTTCCACTGCCACACACCGGAACCTCTTGATACCCTGCTGCCCAAGGCGCACGCGCCCACGCCACGGAGAGAAGCCATCGCCCTATAATGCACGGTTGCCATTCCCCTGGAAGACGCCGTGAGCACGCCATTATTTGAATCCTCTATCAGGAGCCTGCCGCTCCTCGGACGCGGAAAGGTTCGCGATATTTACGCTGTCGGCAACGACAAACTGCTGATCGTCACGAGCGACCGCCTGTCGGCCTTCGATGTCATCCTGCCCGATCCGATCCCGGACAAAGGCCGGGTACTGACCGCAATGGCCAGTTTCTGGTTTGCCAAGCTCGGGCACATCATCCCCAACCAGATCACCGGCATCGACCCGGAAACCGTCGTGGATATCAGCGAGCGCGAGCAGGTGCGTGACCGTGCGCTGGTAGTCAGGCGCCTCAAGCCTCTGCCCATCGAGGCCGTAGTACGCGGCTACCTGATCGGCTCCGGCTGGAAGGATTACCAGTCAAACGGCGCGATTTGCGGCATCCTTCTGCCACCGGAGTTGCGCCAGGCGGCCAAACTGCCACAACCAATTTTCACCCCGGCCACCAAGGCCGATGTTGGCGAACACGATGAGAACATCCCGTTTGGGCACGCCCGCGCCCTCTGTACGGAGATCATCGGCTCCTCCGGCGCGGCACTGGCCGAGCAGGCACGCGATGCGTCCATCGCCTTGTACCGTGAAGCCGCCGATTACGCCGCCGGACGCGGCATCCTCATTGCCGACACCAAGTTCGAGTTCGGCGTCGATGATGCCGGAACGCTGCACCTGATCGACGAAGTGCTCACCCCCGATTCTTCGCGTTTCTGGCCGCAGGCCGATTACCGCGAAGGCGTCAGCCCGCCCTCGTTCGACAAGCAGTACGTGCGCGATTACCTCGAAACACTCGACTGGAACAAGAAAGCCCCTGCCCCCCGGTTGCCGAAAGAAGTCATTGCCCGCACCGCGGACAAATACCGCGAGGCTTATTCGCGGCTGGTTCAAAACTAAAGGCATACAATCAATGCTACCTCCCGATAAAATCAACCCCTTGCTCGACTTCTCCGGTCTGCCACGGTTTGGCGACATTCGCCCGGAGCACGTCGCCCCCGCAATTCGTTCCCTGCTCACCCAATACAACGCACTGATCGGACGGCTTACCGCAGATCCCGCGCCGCCGACCTGGGATGGGTTCATTGTGCCGATGACCGAGGCCAGCGAGCGTTTGAGTCGCGCATGGGGCATCGTTGGCCACCTGCACGGCGTGCTGGACATTGCCCCCTGGCGCGAGGCATATAACGCCATACTGCCGGAAGTTGCTGGCTTCTATGCCGAATTGGGCCAAAACATCGCTCTTTTCAACAAATTCAAGGCACTTGCCGCGAGCCAGGAGTACGCGGCGCTGAATCCGGTGCGCCGCCGCATTATCGACCGCGAAATACGCGATTTCCGTCTCTCGGGTGCCGAACTGCCGGAAGAAACCAAACCGCGTTTCAAGGCGATACAGGAAGAGCTGTCAGGATTGGCGGCAAAATTCTCCGAAAACCTGCTCGATGCCACCAACGCGCACGCTGAATGGATCACCGACGAAGCGTGGCTTGCGGGCATTCCCCCTGTTGCCTGCGCCGCCGCCCGCGCGGCGGCGGAAAAAGACGGCAAACCCGGCTGGAAATTCACCCTGCACCAGCCTTCCTACTTGCCGGTAATGCAATATGCCGATGATCGCGAGCTGCGCGCGCGTATGTACCGCGCCAATACCACACGCGCTTCGGAGATCCTCGCACTTTCCGACGACGCCGAAAACAGCGACGGTAAAGCAAAACGGGATAATGGCCCGCTGATTGGCCGTATTCTGGCCTTGCGCTCCGAAGAAGCAGCGCACCTTGGCTACCGTAACTACGCTGAAGTCTCGCTCGTCCCGAAAATGGCGGATTCCCCCGCGCAGGCGCTCGCTTTCCTCCGCGAATTCGGCGCGAAAGCGAAAACCTTCGCCGAGCGCGACCTTGCCGAACTAAAAACCTTTGCCCGCGAAGAACTCAGGCTTGATTCGCTGGAGCCGTGGGATATCGCCTGGGCCTCGGAAAAACTGCGGATGAGCCGCTACGCCTATTCCGAACAGGAAGTCAGACAATATTTCCCTGAGCCGCGCGTGCTCGACGGCCTTTTTCGCGTCATCCGCCATCTGTACGGCGTTGAGATTAGCGCCGATAAAGCGCAGGTCTGGAACGAAGACGTCCGCTTCTTCCGTATCGAAAAAAACGGCGAACTGATCGGGCAGTTCTATCTCGATCTGTACGCCCGTGACACCAAGCGTGGCGGCGCCTGGATGGATTCTGCCCGTAGCCGCAGCAAAAACACCAACGGCATCACCACTCCCGTGGCCTGGCTCACGTGCAATTTCCCCTGCCCTGTCGATGGCAAACCGGCCACCTTCACCCACGACGATGTTCTCACCCTCTTTCACGAAACCGGGCATGGGCTTCACCATCTGCTGACCCGTGCCGAGGAGTTGGCCGTTTCCGGCATCAACGGCGTGGAATGGGACGCCGTAGAGCTTCCAAGCCAGTTCATGGAGAATTTCTGCTGGGAATGGGACGTGCTTTCGATGATGACCGCGCATGTCGACACTTCCGATCCTCTTCCGCGCGCGCTTTATGACAAAATGATTGCCGCGCGTAATTTTCAGAGCGGTATGCAGACCGTGCGCCAGATTGAATTCGCCCTGTTCGACCTGCTCCTGCACAGCGACAAGGCAATCGCGCACGCTGCCGCTTCCGGTGATGTACCCGTCAATCAGGTGATGGCGCTCCTCGCCGATGTCAGGCGTGAAGTCGCCGTGCTGTTTCCCCCGCCCTGGCATCGCTTCCCGCACACCTTTTCACACATCTTCGCGGGCGGCTACGCAGCAGGCTACTACAGCTACAAATGGGCCGAAGTACTTTCCGCCGATGCTTTTGCGGTTTTTGAAGAAGCTGCAATCCGGGGCCAGGATAATGGGGCGGACCGGTACAGCCTGCTCGATCCCGCTATCGGCGAGCGTTTTTGGCGCGAAATCCTTGCCGTTGGCAGCAGCCGTCCCGCGATTGACTCTTTCATCGCCTTCCGGGGCCGCGCGCCCTCAGTAGAGGCACTGCTACGCCACAGCGGCATGACGGCACCCCGGTAACCAGACCAGATTTGGTCCTGTACGGCATGAAACGAAGCAGGGGTGAAAGAAACTTTCACCCCTGCTTCGTTTCATCAACGACTGCGCCCGATTTATTCGTTACACCAACCGGGCGGCGGCTTTGCAGGCCGCCACACCGAGGCGGCCCGCTACATCGTCGTTTCAGCTATGGCGAATCGTGTCGCGCCGACGGCTAACCACGGCACCGACCAGACCCAACCCCGCCAGCAGCATCACGTAGGTTTCGGGTTCAGGAACAACCGGAGTAGCAGTGACCGAGAAACCGAACTGGATCGTGGTCTGGGCAGATTCTGCCGTCTTGAAGCCATAGCAGGAAGTCGTCAGAACCCCGCCGCTCAACTCGCTGCACACGTCCGCGCCAAATTGCATGATGGCATTGGGGCCACTGGTCTGGAAGTAGTTGAACGTATACTCGTACCCGTCATACGTAAACACATCGTAGATCCGTGGCATGACGACAAACGCAAAAAGATCGTCGTTGCAGGGACCCCAAGAGCAGGTACCCCCGATATTCGGCGTTTCGTAGAAATATACCTTGAAGTCTTTGGTCAAGGTTTCTACGGGAACCGTGTTGAAGAATGGTGTCAAGTTAACCGACACTCTCAACGTAGCTTCCTTGAGGGCAGGAGAAGCTGCGGCGAGTGAGTTGTTGGTATGCCGGAAGATGTTGACACTCGAGACACCGGAACCGGTGTAGAACCACCCTTCACCGCGCGGACTGGTGATTTTCAGGCTGCTGCGCATCTGGCTTCCCATTGCGCCGGAACCAAGGAGATAGTCATCCAGACCCATCTTGTGGCCCCAACTGAGCAGGGTGGGCGTACTCGTGGTGGAATAAGTGGCCGGGGCTGTGTTTTCGCTGAAAACAGTAGCATCAGTCACCCAATTCATGTCGACCGTGTATTTCCAGGCTTCGACTATCATGGCCTGCGAAGCCGAAGCCGCGCACGCCAGAACGCTGGCGGCGACTAGTTTGCAAATGCCTTTCTTCATCATGGTGAAATCTCCGCTTCAGTGCTCACATATGAATTCCAGGCTGTGTAGTAGCAAAAAACGAGCCATTTCGTATCTACTTAATTTTTTAAAACAAAATATTGTATCGTTCTAAAACATGTAAAAAAAACCGACAGATCATTCATCGTAAAATTGCCTCTGTCCTAAGTACCCGTCACGTTTCAATTCCTATAATGGCTGATGGGCTGATGGGCCTGGAGCCGGATCGGGTGGTTAATGGCTTTCAGTCGTGCCAGAAAATTTCCGGTTTTGCCTCTGGAAAAACTCAAACCCCGCCTGAAGGGCGGGGTTCGTTTGCGGCGCGGGAAGCCAAAAAACGTTGTGCCGCTATCTCGCACGACCGCTATTACGCCCGATTGGCGTGCTCGTTTACCAACTTGGCCTGCACATCGCCCGTGACCGGCTCATAGCCGCCTGCCGTCGTGGCGAATTCACTTTCACCCGCGCAAAGCGATTTCAGCCGCGCTTCAAAACCGTCCAGATCGGCCATCGGCACAGAGGCGGTAATCAGCGTCCAACCGGCCGCAGGGCTGTCGGTACCGGTAACGCGGCCACGGCGGCCGGAGAGTTCGGCGCTGACGTTGCCGAAGTAGTTATCCGACACCCGAACCTGAACCTCGACGATAGGTTCAAGAATTTGAGGCCGCGCAGCCAGCACGGCGTCGATCAGGGCGTGCCGTCCAGCAGTGACAAAGGAGATTTCATTGGAATCGACGGGGTGATACTTGCCGTCGGTAATGACCACGCGCAGGTCATGGATGGGATATCCGGCCAGCGCACCTTCGACTACGGCCTGACGCACGCCTTTTTCAACTGCCGGCATGAATTGCGTGGGAATGACCCCGCCCTTGACTTCATCGCCGAACTGTAGCCCCTCGCCACGCGGCAGGGGTTCGACACGCAGGGCGACTTCACCGAATTGACCCGCGCCACCGCTTTGTTTTTTGTGGCGATAACGCGCTTCGGCAGTAGAGGTGATGGTTTCGCGGTAGGCAATGGCCGGTGGCGCGGTGTCGAGTTCGAGGTTCCAGCGAGAGGAAAGCTCGCCGAGGACTATTTTCAGGTGCTGTTCGCCGAGGCCGCGCACGACGGTATGGCGGCTGCGCGGATCGTAGCCTATCTCAAGGCAGGGGTCTTCGTCGGCCAGACGGGAGAGGGCTTCGCCCAAACGCTGTTCGTCGGCGGTCTTGCGGACGATAAGCGCCAGACCGTAGACGGGTTGGGGGTAAGCGGGCGGAACCAGATGGTAATAGTCCTCGTCGTGGGAATCGTGCAGCACGGCATCGTGGTGCAACTCGTCGATCCGGGAAACAGCACAGAGGTCTCCCGGCACGGCGAGTTTGGTCTCCGAGGTGTTTTGCCCTTGCAGGCGCAGGAGGTGAGCCACTTTGAAGGGTTTGCGCCCGTCGCCGACGTACAGCGAAGAACCCGGCGAGACCGTGCCTTGGTGTACACGGAAAAGGGCAATCTTGCCCCGGTAGGGATCGTTGCTGATCTGGAAGACATGGGCGACCGCGTGGCGGTTCGGATCGGGCACGACATCAACCATTTCAGAGCCTTTGAGAAACGGCGCCGGGTTGCCCTCGGTGGGATCGGGCATGAGTTTGCCGAAGATGTCGAGCAACTCGCGTACACCCGCACCGGTCTGGGCGGAAACGAAGCAGACGGGAATCAGGTGACCGTCGCGCAGGGCGGCTTCAAACGGGGCATGGAGCTGGTCGGGGTCGAGCGCCTCGCCTTGTTCGAGGTAGCGCGCCATGAGGTCCTCGTCGAGCTCGATGACCTGGTCGATGATGGCATCGTGTGCGGCATTCACGCTGGAGAAAGCGGTATCGGCACCCGCCTGGGGGGCGAAAAAGCAGTCGATCACGGTACTGCCATCCGGCACGGGCAAGTTGATCGGCAGGCATTCGCGCCCAAAGGAAGAGGTAATGGCTTCCATGAGTGCGCCGAAATCGCCGCCCGCGTCAATCTTGTTGACGATAATCATGCGGCATTTATCCTGCGCTGCCGTCATCATCCGGCGCACGCTGTTTTCGAGTCCGGCAGCGGCATTGACGACAATGGCTGCGGTTTCAACCGCCGACAGCGTGGACAGCGCACGTCCGGCCAGATCGGACAATCCCGGCGTATCGAGCAGGTTGATCCAGTGCCCCGCCCATTCCAGGTGCGACAGCGAAGCCATAAATGACTGGCTGGCGGGGGTACCGTTACCGGCATCATCGGCACCGGCGGCAGCAAGCAGCGCCCGAATCAGGGTAGTCTTGCCGCTGCCGGTTTGCCCAAGGAGGCACAGGTTGCGGATGTCGTGGACTGAACTGGGTGTCATGATACGCTCTCCCTAACGATCTTGTGGGTGGTAAGGCAATGATGGGGCCGAATACAAAACAGGGGAAGTTTCTGCTATCTGAGCGTTTATGGCAATTACACTACGTACTTTTATACTGTCGCGACGGGCGGTTTCATTAACGTGAAAACAAAGAACCCTTTGACGATTCATCGTGCCGGGTATCGTCCTTTGGCCTGGATGGTCGAACGTGTCGAATTGCATTTTCGTCTTGACGCGGAAGCAACCGTCGTCACCAACCGCATGGTGTGCGTGCGCAATCCGGGTGCCGAGGACGGTCCTTTGCGTTTGTGGGGAGAGGAACTCGAACGCCTCTCAATGCAGGTTGATGGACAACCGGCAACCCCGCGCGAAGCTGATAGCGGCGGCGCGCTGGAACTCGACCTCAACCCGGCCCCGGACAACGCCAAGGTAACGGTGGAAGTCGTCACCCGGATCAAACCGGGGGCCAATACCGCACTCTCCGGGCTGTATCTGTCCAACGATGGATTTTTCACCCAGTGTGAGTCCGAAGGTTTCCGCCGCATCACGTTTTTCCCGGACCGCCCCGACGTGATGGCGCGTTATACCGTGACCATCGAGGCCGAGCGCGAACGCTGCCCGGTGCTGCTGTCCAACGGCAATCTGGTCGGGGCCGGAGAACTGCCCGATGGCTGGCATTTCGCGCGATGGGAAGACCCCTTTCCTAAACCGTCTTATCTTTTCGCGCTGGTGGCGGCAAAGCTGTCCGCGCTGGAATGCGTGGAGAAAACCGCTTCCGGGCGGCAGGTACAGCTCCAGGTCTGGGTTGAAGAAAACGATCTTGACCGCGCCCGGCACGCGATGGATTCGCTCATCAACGCCATGCGTTGGGACGAAAAACGCTTCGGGTTGGAACTCGACCTTGACCGTTTCATGATCGTCGCCGTGTCCGACTTCAACATGGGGGCGATGGAAAACAAGGGGCTGAACATCTTCAACGCGAAATACGTGCTCGCCAAGCCCGAGACGGCATCCGATGCCGATTACGCAGGCGTGGAAAGCGTGGTGGCCCACGAATACTTCCACAACTGGACGGGCAATCGCGTGACCTGCCGCGACTGGTTCCAGCTCACCCTCAAGGAAGGACTCACAGTTTTCCGCGACCAGGAATTTTCCGCTGACATGCTTGCCCGCGCGGCAGGCAAGAGGGGTGCGGCCTCGGCCAGGGCCGTCAAACGCATCGATGATGTCAAAAAGCTGCGTGCGGCGCAGTTCCCGGAAGACAACGGCCCGATGGCGCACCCGATCCGCCCGGACAGTTACCGGGAGATTGACAATTTCTATACTGCCACGGTGTACGAGAAAGGGGCCGAAGTCGTCCGCATGATAAATACCCTGCTCGGAGCGGAAGGTTTCCGCGCCGGGATGAATCTCTATTTTCGCCGTCACGACGGACAGGCCGTAACTTGCGACGATTTCGTCGCCGCCATGGGCGATGCAAACGAGACCGACCTGACCGCCTTCATGCGGTGGTACGCCCAAGCTGGCACGCCTCGACTGAATGTGAAGGGGCAATGGGATTGTGATAATGCCTGCTATGCCCTCACGCTCTCGCAACACCTGCCGTCCCCGGCCGGATCGACCGCAAAACCGCTGCCGCTGGTCATCCCGGTGGCGGTGGGGCTGATTGCCCCCGATGGCCGCGATTTGCCGTTGCGCCTCGTGGAAGAGGGACAGGGGGAAAATGCCGATAACGCGGTGTCCACCAAGGTGCTGGTGCTCGATGAGGCCGAGAAGACCTTCCGCTTCGCCGGGATCGAAGTTGACCCCGTGCCTTCGATCCTGCGAGGATTTTCCGCCCCGGTCACTCTCGAAATGGAGGAGGACGAAGCCCGGCTGGCCTTTCTCATGGCAAACGAATCTGACCCGTTCAACCGTTGGGACGCCGCGCAACGCTACAGCGAACGGGTGATCCTTGCGCGGGCTGCCGATCTCCATCAGAAAACGCCGACAGCCTGGATAAATGCCCTCCGCGAGTTGCTCATCGATGAACGGCTCGATCCCGCTTTTCGCGCCGAGGCGCTTGTTTTGCCCTCGGAAGGCTATCTGCTCGAACGCATGAGCCCCTCCGACCCAATCGCCCTGCGCACGGCGCTCATCCGCCTGACGCACGAACTCGGCTCCGCGCTGGCCGAAACCTGCCATGGGCTGACTCACACCCTATGGGTGACAGGACCTTACCGTTATCGCCCGCTGGACGCCGGGCGGCGTGCGCTGGCCAACATGACGTTGCGCTACCTCGTTGCCGGAGAGGATGCCCGTGGCGTGTCGCTTGCCCTGGCTCGTTTCGCCGCCGCCAACAACATGACCGAGTACATGGGCGCACTCGGTGCGTTGATGTCCAGCACGGACGAAGCCGCACGCAATGCTGCGCTCGCCACCTTCCGCAATCGATTCGACGGCCAAACCCTGGCGCTCGACAAATGGTTTGCCCTCCAGGCCGGAGCCTGGCGCTGGAGCAAGCGTACCCGCCCAACGCTCGACAGGGTGCGTGAGCTGATGCAGGACTCCGCCTTCAGCCTGTCGAACCCCAACAAAATCTATGCCTTGTTGGGAACTTTCTTCCGTGGCAATCCCGGCGAATTCCATGCCGGAGACGGCAGTGGCCATGTTTTCTGGGCCGATCAGGTTTGCGCGCTTGATGCCCGCAATCCGCAAATTGCAGCGCGGGTGGCACGCTCGCTGGAAAACTGGCGGCGCTACACCCCGGACTTGCAGGCAAGCATCCATGCGCAACTCGAACGGGTAAGGGCGCAACCGGGACTCTCCAACGGCGTGGCAGAGGTCATCGACAGGGCGTTGGGCTGAGAGAAACGAGCGTCTGCAAGCAGTCCTTTTCGCGGGTTTCCGGGGTTGAGGCCGAGCGTCTCAAACCATGACGCATTGCGCCTCACCCGATCCGCGCCGGTCGATGCGGCCAATGCGGTAGACGGTTTCCCCCGCCCCGGCGAGTTTGGCTTCAACCGCTCCGGCATCGGCCCCGGAAACGACGACGGCCATGCCAATGCCGCAATTGAACACTCTGTGCATTTCCTGATCCGCAACATGTCCGGCTTCCTGCAACCACCGGAACAGGGGCGGCTGTGGCCAGTTGCGGGCATCGATCCTTGCAACCAGTTCTTCGCCCAGGATGCGCGGCACATTTTCGGTGAGGCCGCCGCCGGTAATGTGAGCCAAACCCTTTACCGCGCCCGGGAGTTCACGGAAAACCGAGAGTAGCGGCCTGACGTAGATGCGGGTCGGTTCCATCAGCGCGGCACGCAGGGGGCGTCCGTAAAAATCGGCGCTGAGGTCGGCCCCGCTCACCGCGATGATTTTGCGAATCAGGGAATAGCCGTTGGAATGCGCACCACTGGAAGCAAGCCCCAACACCACGTCACCCGGCACGATCCGTGCGCCGTCGATGATTTCGCTTTTCTCCACCGCGCCAACGGCAAAACCGGCAAGGTCGTATTCCCCGTCAGGATACATGCCGGGCATTTCGGCAGTTTCGCCTCCAATCAGCGCACAACCCGCGAGTTCACAACCGCGTGCGATGCCCTGCACCACCGTGGCCGCCATGTCGACATCGAGTTTGCCGCAGGCGAAGTAGTCGAGGAAAAACAGAGGCTCGGCTCCCTGCACCAGAATGTCGTTGACGCTCATCGCCACGAGATCCTGCCCAACGGTGTCGTGCCTGTTGAGAATGAATGCCAGCTTGAGCTTGGTTCCCACACCGTCTGTCCCCGAGACGAGTACCGGTTCGCGGTATTTTTCCGATAGCCTGAACAATGCGCCGAAGCCGCCGATGCCGCCCAGAACTTCGGGGCGCATCGTCTTTTTGGCAAACGGCTTGATCCGGTCGACCAACGCATCGCCCGCGCCGATATCGACTCCGGCATCACGATAAGAAAGCGGGGATCGGGAAGAAGTATATTGTCGTGCGCTCAAGGCCATTCCTTTGGCAATTTCTGGAAATTCGGAAGACGGCGCTTGAGACAGCACCGCCAAGTGGCTACATTAGTGGACTTTTTCTACTGCATGATGACAAGAACGGCTCGGGGGCCGAAGCCGGGAATGTTACTTGAACATGCGTCGAGCGCAATCCCCGCCGTCGTGAGATCACTCAAAATGTCCTTTCTGCGTCCTCTTCATCTGCAAACCGCCGCCTGGGCAGGAGCCGCGCTGGCGCTGGCCGCCCTGCTCTGGCTGCTCGCGCCGATCCTGGCTCCGTTCGCGCTGGGCGCCATACTCGCTTACCTGTGCAATCCGGCGGTTGACGCCCTGGTTCGCCGACGGCTGCCGCGCACGGCTGCGGTGCTGCTGGTCATCGCGGGGTTGAGCCTCGCGCTCATCGCGCTTCTTCTCGTGCTGCTGCCGATGCTCTACCACAAGGCGGTGATGCTGGCGCACAGACTGCCTGGACTGTTCGATTTGTTCAACGAACGCGCATCCCCGATACTCAGCGAGCATTTCGACGTGCAACTCCAACTCGATGCGGCGCAGTTCCGTACATGGCTCGGGCAATTTTTCGACAACGCGCAAGATTTGCTCCCCGTCCTGCTTAAAAGCATCGGCCACAAAGGCATGGCAATTGCCGTGATGTCCATCAATCTGCTCCTCATCCCTGTCGTCACTTTTTATCTGCTTCAGGAATGGCCGCGCATCACCGCAGGGCTATCGCACGCGCTGCCGCGCCCCTGGTTGCCGCACGCACGGCGCATCGCCTCCGAGGTCGACACCGTGCTGGCGCAGTTCTGCCGGGGCCAGGTGTCAGTCATGCTGCTGCTGGCCGTGTTTTACAGCGTGGGGCTGTGGCTGGCAGGACTCGATTTCGCGCTGCCGGTCGGCGTGCTCACGGGCTTGTTGATTTTCATCCCCTATGTCGGTTTTGGCACCGGCCTGGCGCTGGCCGTTCTTACTGCGCTGCTCCAGGGAGGCGGATGGGAACCGCTCATCGGCGTCGGCGTCGTCTACGGCATGGGTCAGTTGATCGAGAGTTTCGCCCTCACGCCTTACCTTGTCGGAGACCGCATCGGCCTTCATCCGCTGGCGGTAATCTTCGCCCTGATGGCCTTCGGCCAATTGTTCGGCTTTACCGGCGTGCTCGTCGCCCTGCCCGCCAGCGCGGCGCTTCTCGTCGGGTTGCGTGAAGTCGCCTCGGCATGGTTTGCAAGCCCCGTATATCTCGGCCCCGGCTCCAATGATGCAAGCGAAACCGATTCGCCCAAAAACACGACGTCGACGGCAACCCGCGACAACGTCGCCGAAACCGGGAACACGGAGTGAAGCAGCTCATTCTCAATCTGCGCCCGGACTGCCCGCCGACACTGGAGAATTTCGTCCCCGGCGGCAACGCCGAACTGCTGGAAAACCTCATGCGCCTCGCGGCCACCCGATCAGGACAGCCCTGCGCACATCTCTACCTGTGGGGAAATCCCGGCAGCGGACGCAGCCACCTGCTCCGGGCCACCGTCGCACGGACCATCGATAGCGGCCACCCGGCATTTTTCCTGAATGCGGAAGAAGTCGCCGACCGTTTGCCGGAAAACGAAAACGCCTTGCTGGCTATCGACGACGTCGGCCGGCTCTCTCCCGATGCCCAAATCGCGCTCTTCAACGCCTTCAACCGTGCGCGCGCCAACGCTCAATCGTTGCTGCTCTCCGGGCCGGACTCGCCCAAGGGGCTCGCGCCCGGATTGCGCGAAGACCTGCGAACCCGCATCGGGCAAAGCCTGGTCTTTGAAGTCCGCCCGCTCGACGATGCCACCAGAGGCGCTATCCTGCATTCACTTGCAACCCAGCGGGGGCTACGGCTGACCGGAGAAGTGGCCGGTTTCCTGTTGGCCCACGCCCGCCGCGACCCGCCGGGCATGGCGGCGGCGCTCGACGCGCTCGACGCCGCCTCGCTCGAACACAAACGCCCTGTCACGTTGCCGCTCTTGCGCGAACTCATGCGGCAAGGACTGCGCATCTGACACATATACGTAGCCGACATTAATCCTTCTGCCCGGATCGCCATGAACCTTGTTCTTTTCGACCTCGACAACACCCTGATTGCAGGCGACTCCGACGTTGCCTGGACGCAATTCCTGATCGAAAAAGGCGCACTCGACACGAGCGCGCAGGAGACGCGCAATCTCGTCTTTTACGAACAATACAAGGCGGGCACGCTGGACATTGACGAATTCCTCGAATTTCAGCTTGCTCCGCTCGCCCGGTACCCGCGTGCGCAACTCGATGCCTGGAATGACGAATTCATACCACGGTATATTCGCCCGATGATTTCCCCCGCAGCGCGGACGCTTGTCGACGGACACCTGCAAAGCGGCGCGCTCGTCGCGCTTGTCACCGCCACCAACAGCTTCATCACCTGGCCGATTGCACGCGAATTCGGCATCGCGCATCTCATTGCAACGATCCCGGCACAGGAAAACGGCGCCTTTACCGGCAAAACGAGAGGCGTCCCCGCGTTTCAGTCCGGCAAGCTCACGCGCGTCGAAGCCTGGCTGGAGTCGATGAGCCTGAATTTCGGCTGCTTCGACCAGATCTGGTTCTACAGCGATTCCCACAACGACCTTCCTCTCCTGCAACAAGTCACGCACCCGGTCGCGGTCAATCCTGACGAAACTCTGCGCGCAGCCGCGCATGAGCATGGCTGGCAAATCTTGTCACTATGCGCGGCAATGCAGATAAATTGATTTTGGTGATATCTTGTATTCCCTATCAGAATACAGGCATGTCAGGTAAACACCGAAACACTGGCTCAATGGCAGGTAATCCATGTTCTGTACGTCTTGCGGGGCTGACCTCGGTGCACGGTACCCCGGATTCTGCACGCGATGCGGCATCCCTTTGCAAGCCGTGCGCTCACCCGCCGAATCGGTTGCCCCTAACGACGATTCGGCCATTCTGATGCCTGTGCATAAAACGCTCAGAACATCCCTGAAGCCGATTCCTGCCCTGTTGTCTGCGCCACTGCGGCAACCGGATGCATTGGCGGCTGCATCCACCGCGCCATCGACGATTTTCTCCGGCACCGGCAAAGAACCCGGATTACCGCAAAAACCGGTTTCCACGCCGTCGCAACCGGATGTCCCTACGCCCACGCCCTCCGCTCCAATAATGGTTTCCGACAGAAGCGACGGGCGGATCGAACCACACCTCTCATCTTCTCCAGACGCAAGTACGGTCCAAAACGACCCTGCGCCCTCCTGCGCCTTGCTGAAAAGGGATGACCGTCCCGTGCTGGAACCACCCTGTCCCGGATCATCCTCCGTACCAACGCAGTTCGCTCGGGAGAGCATCCGTCCTGCCGTGTTTGGTATCGCCGCCATCGTCCTGATCGTGTCTCTGGGTGGGTTCTTGTGGCGGAATTCAGGAAAAACGGACCGCTTCCCGGAAAATGCCGATACTCCGCTGTCGACGCTATATTCCGAACCCCTTCACGACACCGATCCTGCCCCCACCCTCTCCACGCCCGCTTCCCCGGAGGAAGATACAGACATGCCACCGGCACTTGCCCTGGAACTGCTGCCAATACCGGAAACTGAGCCAGGATCGGAACCCGAGTTGATGAGCATCCCGTCGCTACCGGCGAATCAGCAGCAAGGCCGACATAACCGGCATGACTTGCCCGGGATCGAGGACGACGCCCCGTCCACGCCCGCATCCGCCCCGGTGCCGAATGCAGGGGCGCGTCGCTTTGAGGATGTCGAATAGTTGCTTCTCGTGCGCAAGTTGCCGGAATCCCCGAATCTCCGTCAGCCAAAAAGCTCACTGTGCGAGCCAAGCCGCGCCAGCCGCAGTGTATCGGAACCCGACTTGCGATAGATCAGCAACAGGTCGGGTTTGACGTGGCACTCACGGTAGTTCGCCCAATCGCCAGAAAGATCGTGATCGCGGTAGCGTGCATCGAGCGGCTGATCGTTTGTCAGCGCTTTCAACACTGGCTCCAGTTCATCATCAAGCGTGGTGCGATGCAAACCCTTGGCCTCCCGCTTGTAGTCGCGCTTGAACGCAGAGGATCGGTCAATCGTCCGCATGCAAATCCGCCATCAGGTCGCCTACGCTGGCAAACTTCTTACCATTGCCAGCTTCCAGCTCGGCAATGGCCTCCTTCGTGGTGGCGTTAGGCACCTTCACCTCGAAGGGCAAACGGTGTTCGTCGGCGATACGCAACATCAACAGGCGGATGGCGTCGGAAATCGACAGCCCCATTGCTTCGAGTGCACTGGCGGCACGCTCCTTGGTGTTGGTGTCGATACGGGCGCGGACGTAGGTATCAGCAGCGGTACTCATGGCGAGGACTCCTTGAAGCATTTACATGGTTTCATTGTAGTCGCAACAGGACTACGTTTCAAGGCGCATAGAATGTCGTGAAACAAGCGTTTTCTGCTTTTCCCTTTTGTCCATCAAACGAGGTAATGCTCTAAGCTAAACGAATAAACCATTTCAGATTCTACCCTCACTAATCACATCGCGGCACCCCCAAATATTCACCCTAGCCTTTCCGCAATCTCTGCCGGCGTTGCGTTGTAATAAACCATCAGGATACGAAGGTCACGAGTCCCTACCATCCTTGCCAAGTCCATCACATCGAGCTTACGCGCAAGCCGGGTTATCGCCTCATGACGTGTGTCATGAAAATGCAAATCAGATATTAAGGCGCGTACCCGAATCTTTCGGAAAATTGCATCGATTTGACATGGCGTAAGACCAAAAGCCGCATCATCAACCTTCGGCAACTGCCCTAAAAGCCGCAATGCCTCCACCGATAAAGGCACCGAACGAGGAAAACCATTTTTTGTCATAGGAAGATAAGCAACGTTTCCCCGAACCGCCCCCCAAGATAAAGAGCAAATTTCCCCTGCTCTCATGCCCGTCTCAATGGCAAAGAGGAACGCCACACCAACACCACCAGACAGGACAGTATTGATTGCAAGAGTTTGAGATGACGCCCATTCGACGGCTTCACGTTTTGACGGGAGGGACGCCGAACGACGAACCCCGCCGAGATAAACAGACACCTCCCATTTATCCCCTCGCTTCCGAAATGATGCCATTGTGATAACTCCTGCCGTAATCGTTGCCGTAGTTTTGCCGTAATTTTCAAACCACTACGACCAACAACGTAACACAATGGAATTATCAAAAGCAAACAAACCACTGATTCTATTGCACAATGTGCAATGGTGTGCTATATAGTGGTTTTGCCTTTTTGCTGACATGGTGCCCCGAAGAGGACTCGAACCTCCAAGCCTTGCGGCACTTGATCCTAAGTCAAGCGTGTCTACCAGTTTCACCATCGGGGCAAAGTTCCCGGATTCTATCCGTTCGGGCATCTTCCCTCCAGCGGTCAGCGCGGTGATTTTTGAATGGAACTCCCAATGCCGAATGATTCGCTATACTGCACGCTGATTTTGTCCGAATCCGCCCCACTCAGCCATGCCCATCAATCATTACGAAAATTTTCCCGTCGCTTCCCTGCTTCTGCCCGCCAACCTGCGAGAACCGCTCGAAGTTATCTATGCATTCGCACGCAGCGCCGACGATATTGCCGATGAGGGCGATATCGCTCCCGAAAAACGCCTGGAACAACTCGCCGCTTACCGCGGCGCACTCGATGCCATCGAAAACGGGGGGCTGGCCGGTATGTGCGGGCAGCCCCTGCTTTTTACCCGTCTCGCCAGAATCATTCTCAGCAACAATTTGCCCCTGACGCCTTTCTACGCTCTGCTCGACGCTTTCGAACAGGACATCGGCAAGAAACGTTACGAAGATTTCAACGATCTGGCCGATTACTGCCGCCGTTCGGCCAATCCCGTCGGGCGTCTGCTGCTCACGCTCTTCAACGCGGATACGGTTGAAAATTTTCCGCTTTCCGATTGTATTTGTACCGGACTGCAACTGGTTAATTTCTGGCAGGACGTTGCGCAGGACTGGAAAAAGGGCCGCATCTATTTGCCCCTGCAAGATATGGCCCTGTTTAAAGTGACCGAAGAAGACATTGCCGCTTCCCGTTGCGATGAACGCTGGCAGGCTTTGCTTGCCTTTGAGGTATCGCGCGCCAAGGCCATTCTGAATACGGGCGCTCCGCTCGCCCGTCGGTTGCGCGGGCGTATCGGCTGGGAATTGCGCCTGACCGTGGCAAGCGGCCTGTACATCCTTGATCGTATCGAAGCGGTCGGTTTCGACGTTTTCGCACAACGTCCCCGCATTGGCCTTGTTGGAAAGCTGGCTGTCGTCTGGCGCGCTCTGAACTATCCGCGCCCAAGCGCATGACCCCGCATCAATACTGCCAGGACAAAGCCGCCGCCAGCGGATCGAGCTTTTATTACAGCTTTTTGTTTCTTGATCCAGCGCGGCGACAGGCCATCACCGCACTGTATGCCTTTTGCCGTGAGGTCGACGATGTGGTCGACGAATGCCGCGATATTGCCACGGCCCACGCGAAACTCGACTGGTGGCGACAGGAAATCAACCGTGTTTTTGACGCAACCCCAACGCACCCCGTCGGATTCGCCCTGCAAGAGATTTGCGGCTCCTTTGGGCTTGAGCGGGAACGCCTGCTCGACATCATCGATGGCATGGCAATGGATTTGCGTCACATGCGCTACGCTGATTTTCCCGCCCTGCAAAAGTATTGCTACCACGTCGCCGGTGCCGTGGGTCTGCTTTCCGCCGCCATTTTCGGTATCAGCGATTCCCGGACGCCCGGCTACGCCCACGACCTCGGCATTGCCTTTCAACTCACGAACATCATCCGCGATGTCGGCGAAGATGCCCGCCGTGGCCGCATTTACTTGCCCATCGACGAACTGCGACAGTTTGGCGTTCTCGAGGCCGACATCATCGCTGCCCGCGCCAGCGAGAATTTTCGGAATCTGATGGCTTTCCAGGCCAAACGCGCTGATGCGTACTACGGGCAGGCACTGTCCAAACTGCCTGCCGCCGATCGCAGGAACCAGCGTCCGGGCCTGGTCATGGCGGCGATTTACCGCGCCCTGCTGCGCGAAATCGTCCAGGGCGGCTTCCTTGTGCTCGATCGCCGTACTTCCCTCACGCCATTGCGTAAAGCCTGGCTTGCCGGGCTGACCTGGCTGAAAGGATAAAAAGGTGAAACCGTGACGGCAGTCGCCATCATCGGCGCAGGTTATGCGGGACTCGCATGCGCGGTGGAACTGGCCCGCCATGACATGGAAGTGACCGTGTTTGAACGCTCCAGGACACTGGGTGGCCGGGCCCGGGCCGTCAGAAAACATGATCGGACAATCGACAACGGACAGCATCTGCTGATCGGCGCCTACACCGAATTGGCCCGTCTGTTGCGCCTCACCGGCGTATCGCCGCGCCAGATCAAAAGGTTGCCGCTCACGCTGCACATTCCAGGGCAAATTCGTTTGCGTGCTGCCACCCTGCCCGCTCCCCTGCACCTGCTCACGGGACTCATCTGCGCGCAGGGCCTGGATTGGCGCGAACGTTTTGCCGTGTGCGCATTGCTGCGCCATCTCAAGCGCAGGCGCTTTCAACTCCCTGCGGGGACGACCGTCACCGGGCTGCTCACCGACTGCCGTCAATCTTTCCGGTTGCGCAACCTGCTTTGGGAACCGCTCTGTCTGGCCGCGCTCAACACCCCTGCCCACGAAGCCTCGGCCCAACTCTTCGCCAACATCCTGCGCGACACGCTGGCCGCTGCCTCGGCTACCGCCAGCGAACTGCTTATTCCCCGCGTCGACCTTTCCGAACTGTTCCCCGTCCCGGCGGCAAGATACCTCGCCACCCGGAACGGGAGCATTCTCACCAGCAACGCCATTACCGCGATCATCCCGGAAAACACGGGTTTTCGCCTCGTCGGCGCACCGGGGCACCGCATCTGGCCGCAGGTCGTCATTGCGACCGCGCCGCACCACGCAACCACGTTGCTCAACTCCACCGGAGGCTGCCCCGAACTCGCGGCCCGGATCGCCGCCATGCCGTCCGAGGCCATCACCACGATCTACCTCGCCTTCGGCCCCGGCGTCGACTTGCCCGCGCCAATGATCGGACTGGCTGACGGTCCCGCGCAATGGGCTTTCGACCGGGGGCAATGCGGTGGTCCAGAAGGGCTTCTCGCCACGGTCATCAGTGCGCCTCGCCCTGGAGGCAAGGGCCGTGATGATCTGATCCCTGCCACCCTCACCCAACTCGAACGTGCGCTCGGCGTCAGCCTGCCCGCGCCTCAATGGACGCGCGTCATCACCGAAAAACGCGCAACCATCGCCTGCCGCCCCGGCATCATTCGTCCCGGCATCGCCACGCCGCTACGCGGCCTGTGGCTGGCTGGCGATTACATCGAGAGTGAATATCCGGCCACGCTGGAATCCGCCGTGCGCTCGGGGGTCAGGTGCGCGAGGGAGATCATGGAAGGGACTAAACATCCAGATTCAAGCGGCAACCAACGTTGAAGGCCGTGGTTAACACGACTTGCGCGATTTATGCAAAAGTGTTAAAAATTGCGCAGTGGCAGTATTTTTATATATGCCTGACAAGTATAACGTAATTTGCTTGAAAACGATGTCGCGCGGCGTATCGAGGACTCCATCGCCACGATACAGGGGCTCAAGCACACTTCCACTTCGATCCAGGATGGACAGGTGTCGATGCTGGTCGAGTTCCGGCTGGAAAAGCCCTTGCAGGAAGCGGTAGACGATGTGCGCTCCGCCGTTGC
>JAISPJ010000011.1 GCA_031274995.1 Azoarcus sp. | reverse complement strand
GCGTGCGTCTCGAAGCCGATGACGACTTCGTAGCCTTGAATGAGAGAGGGAGATGCAGTCATGAAGCAGTCAGGAACTGGCCGGGACCGGAATACCGATACGCTCAAGAATCTTGTGTGCCAAAACGTTGAAATCTCTGTAGGCGCGCGCTACGGATGTGGCATGGCTGCCGATCGCGCCATCGGCGGCACGTAGTTTGAAAATAGGCTTGCGCGCCTCCTGAGCAAAGGGAATCAGACTTTTGTAATGACGCAAACGGGCCAGACAATATTTATCGGCGTCGATGGCGGGGATGGCGGCGCGCTCTGGATCGCCGTCATCAAGTAGTTGTTGCCGGTATTCGCCCGGAATACGCTGGAGCCATGAAGCATAAGCCTGCACAGGGCGCGAAAGACGTTCCTGGTGTTGCAGAGCCACATAGCCGATCGGCTCGGCGCGTCCTTGAGGGAGTGGTTTTTCGATACGCTCCATGCGATGACAGCGCTCATCCCAGCCTTTGCGCCATTTTTCCAGGGCAGGCCCCAGATTGCGTAGCCCTTGCAGGGAAAAAAGATCGGCGGCGAGAGGAACAAGCACGTAATCGCTGCTAATCAGCACGGAACGGTTAATGGCGCCCAAGTTGGGACCGACATCAAAAATGATCACATCCGCCTTGAGTCGGTTGCCCGTCGCTTGCGCCACGCGCCAAAACGCGCTGAGCACCAGCATGGCGCGCATGGCAGAGTCCTCCGATAACGCTTTGCCCCATTGTTCGGACAGTTGATCCTCGAAAGCCGACAAGCCCAAATCACCGGCAATGAGATGCAGTCCGGGCGCCATCTGCTGCGCTTTCACCTGGGCGATGTCACTGACTTCCATCAATGGCTTGATAGCTTGGAAAACAGTGGCGGGTTTCGCACGAGGCGTAGGCTCCCAAAGCGAAACCAGTGTTTCATCGTCCTGGAAGGCTGCTGTGAGGTTAGCTTGGGGATCACAGTCCACCACCAGCACGGTCAAGCCCAGTTCCGCGAACATCCACGAAAGGTGATAGACCAGCGTGGTCTTGCCTACGCCGCCTTTGTTGTTGAAAAAAGTCAAGGTTGGAATGCTCATGACTGCCTCTTGCGCACCGTCACAAGCACATGGCTTTGTTCGACTGTGAACTCGGGCGCGGGATTGCCGTTGGCACGCAACGAAGCGCGGGCACGCTGGATACCAAAGCCGAATGTCTGAACGAAACCCAGATTCTTGAGCACCCCGGCGATCGAGCGATTGCGATAATCCGTGATGTGCGGCTGGCCAAAATTTTCTTTCGTGACGATACCAAAGGGGCCGCCGGGGTTGGAAATTTCCAGCCGGTCGTCAAAAACGTACACCCGGATCGGTGCGTTCGTGCCCTCGTAACTGCGATGCAGAACCGCGTTGCGGAATAACTGTTGCAACGCATCCATGGGGTAATCTGGCAATGCCTGTGCACGATCGACGCCGGCGATTTGCAAGGGGATGGTCACCTGCGCCTTGAGCCGGTCCTCGGTGCGCCGAATCATGTCTTCCAGCGTGCCCGTGATGGTCTCTTGGTCGATCACTTGTCCACCTTGTTCCGAGCCTGCGTAGCGGACGAATTGAACATAGGCGCCCGCCAGGAAATCCTGCGGGGAAAGTCCCAGGGTCAGCAGTCCGGTCACGGTTGGAAGACACGGTGCAGTACCCAAAGCCATGTGGGTAGTGACCAACTGTTCCTCCAGCGTACGGCCGTTGGCGGACAAGACATCGGGCGCGATCGCTGCTGGCAGATAATTTTCCTGAAAATACCGCAGATTCAAGTCATCGATCGATGTGCCCGGAATGCCTTCGCTGTCGAATGGCCGTCCGGCCTTGGCGCGCCGAACCTCGTTGAGTACCTGTTCGTCCTGAGCGTTGGCTTGGCGGGTGGAGGCGCTCATGCGCACCCAAACACGCCCGTCGAAGCGCACCGGCGGCAGCGTCGATGGGGTGACCGCTTTGCCATCCGCGTCGAACGTGCGCGCCGTCACACTGGGCAGCGGTTGAATGCGGGCATCGGAGGTAATCTGATCGATGCTTTGCAACAGCTTGTCGCCAGCGTCGATGCCGGTGACTTGGCCGTCATCGCGTACCCCCAGCAATATCACGCCAGCTTTACCCGATCGCGCTAAATCGTTGGCAAACGCGCAGACGGTCTTGCAGACCTTGTCCCGATCGAAAGACTCCTTGCGTTCGAGACAGTGCGATTCAGGCGCGGCCATGAATTGCCGTAATTGAGTGTCGGTGTAGCTCATGGCGATGCCTTCTCAAAAACTTTCCGGTGCGCGCAAGTGCCAATCGGTGGCTTGCTGCAAGCGGTGCGCCACGTTCAGCAAGCGCCCTTCCTGCAAGTAGTTGCCGATCAGTTGCAGCCCCACGGGCAGGCCGGCCACGCCGAAACCGGCGGGCACGCTCATGCCGGGCAGGCCGGCCAGCGAAGCGGGCAGGGTGTGGATGTCGGCCAGGTAGTCGGCCAGCGGGTCGGCGCCGTGTTCGCCGATCTTCCACGCGGTGGTGGGGGCGACCGGGCCGGCGATCACGTCGCACTGCTTGAACGCCTGCTGAAAATCGTCGGCGATCATGCGGCGGATTTTTTGCGCTTGCAGGTAGTAGGCGTCGTAGTAGCCGTGCGAGAGTACGTAGGCGCCGGTGATGATGCGGCGCTTGACTTCGTCGCCGAAACCCTC
>JAISPJ010000074.1 GCA_031274995.1 Azoarcus sp. | reverse complement strand
AACCTTCGCGCCTGTCAGGTTGTGCAGGGTTCAGTAAAATCCAAAACCTGACAAGGAGGCGCGTTATGCGTATTCTCATTCTCGGTGCAGGTGGTATCGGTGGTTACTATGGCGCGCGTCTGATTGAGGCGGGGCATGAGGTCACGTTTCTGGTGCGGCCTGCGCGGGCTGAACGTCTGCGTGAAAACGGCCTGCGCGTGATTCGCCATGCGGATGAATTCGCGGGGCCGGGGCCTGTGGCAACGGCAGCCAGGCCTGATCTCCACCCTGATCTCGTCATGCTCTCGTGCAAAGCCTACGATCTCGATAGCGCGCTTGCCGCAATTGCGCCCGCTGTCGGCGCGAACACCCGTATCTTGCCCTTGCTCAATGGCCTGCGCCATCTTGAAGCGCTGGATGCCGTATTCGGCGCTGAACATGTGCTCGGCGGCTTATGCCAGATTTCCGTGACGCTCGATGATACAGGTGTAATCCGCCAATTCAGCCCGCTGGATCGCCTGACCTTTGGCACGCGCAATCCCGCTTCTCCAGTGCCGCCCGCGCTCAGCGCAGGGCTGCGCGGCCTCGGCACGAATGTCGTCGAGCGTGTCGACATCTTGCAGGCGATGTGGGAAAAATTTGTTTTTATCACCGCGCTGGCGGGGATCACCAGCCTGTTGCGCGGCTCGATCGGTGAAATTGCGGCCACGCCGGAAGGCGCGCAACTGGCGCAACGCCTGTATGGTGAATGTATGCAAACCGCCGCGTACTGTGGCCATGCGCCAGCGGAAGCCGCGCACGCCGATGCCGTGCAAAAGCTGACCACGCCAACTTCCACGCTGAAAGCCTCCATGCTGCGCGATCTCGAACGCGGCGGACGCACCGAATGCGAACACATTCTTGGCGACATGCGCGCCCGCGCTTACGCGCATGCCATTGAGACACCGTTATTGTCGGTAGCGCTAGCGCATCTGCGCGTGTATGAGGCGAGCCGCGCGCAGTGATGCAAGTGAAATCAATTTCCTCCAAAGACAATCCAGCGCTCAAAGCGCTGCGGGCCTTGGTGCATGATCCACGCGAGCAGCGCGCGCAAGGCCGCACCGTGCTTGATGGCCCGCACCTGATCGAAGCATATTGGCATCATGGCGGCGTACCTGAATATTTTGTTTTGAGCGAAACCGGCAGCCAGAACAAGGAAGCCATTGACCTCGTATCGCGCTATACAGGCATGGAAGTCATGCAAGTTCCCGACCGCCTGTTTCGGGAACTCAGCCCTGTGGTAACGCCGGTGGGGATTCTCGCCGTCATCGCCATCCCCGCGCTGGCGGCGGAGCAACCGCTTGCGGGTAATTGCGTGCTGCTCGATGCCGTGCAGGATGCCGGCAATATCGGCGCCATCCTGCGCACGGCGGCAGCGGCGGGCGTAGCGGAAGTGGCGCTAGGTGCGGGTTGCGCCAGCGCATGGTCGCCCAAGACGCTACGCGCGGCTCAAGGCGCGCATTTCAGTTTGCGTATCCGCGAACAGGCAAACCTTGCCGCGTTGCTGGGCGATTACGATGGCGCTTGCATCGCCACCGTTGCCCGCGAGGGTATTTCGCTATTTGATTGCACACTACCTGCCAAGGTTGCTTGGCTATTCGGCAACGAGGGCGCAGGTATTAGCGCAGCGTTGCTACCCTTGGCCGACATGCGGGTCACCATTCCATTGGCCGCCGAAACCGAATCCCTGAACGTGGCGGCTGCCGCTGCTGTGTGTTTGTTCGAACAGGTACGCCAACGCTTGTGCTGCTAGCAGGTAGGGAGGCTGTTACCTGCGGTTTGTTTCCTGCTTCATCAGCCGGTTTTTTTCTCTCGCCCAGTCTTTTTGTTTTTCGGTTTCGCGTTTGTCGTATTGTTTTTTGCCTTTGGCAAGGCCGATTTCTACCTTGACGCGGCCTTTGGCGAAATGCAGGTCGAGTGGTACCAGCGCGTAGCCGGCGCGTTCGACTTTGCCGATCAGTTTGCTGATTTCACGGGCGTTGAGAAGCAGCTTGCGGGTGCGTACCGGATCGGGTTTGACGTGGGTGGAGGCTTGGGCAAGCGGGCTGATATGAGCGCCGAGCAGGTAGATTTCACCGGCTTTGACGACGACATAAGCCTCCTTGATCTGCGCTCGTCCAGCGCGGATGGCTTTGGCTTCCCAGCCTTCAAGGACGAGACCGGCTTCGTACTTTTCCTCGATGAAATAGTCATGGAAGGCTTTTTTGTTGTCGGCGATGCTCATGGCGGGGCGCAGGATAGAATTTGCAAATTCTAAACCAGCGGAACATCATGGCCGTCGTAGAAAAATCCATACTTATTGAACGCAGCGCAACGCGGATGTTCGAGCTTGTCGATCGGGTCGAGGACTATCCGAAATTTCTGCCTTGGTGTGGCGGCACGGAGTTGCTTGAGCGCACGGCAGAGAAGACGGCGGCGCGCATTCACATCAATTACCACGGTTTGAAGACGCATTTTTCGACCGAGAACGCCAAAGAGACGCCACGGCAGATGGATATTCGGTTGCGCGAGGGGCCGTTTCGCAAGCTGGAGGGTCATTGGCGGTTTACTGCGCTGGGCGAAAATGCCTGCAAGGTCGAATTCCGGCTGGGCTACGAATTTTCCAGCAAAATACTGGAAAAGGCGCTGGGGCCGGTGTTTCATCATATTGCCAATACTTTTGTCGAATCTTTTGTCAAGCGGGCACAACAAAGCCATGACTGAATCTATCAAACTTGAAGTGACTTATGCCAAGCCGGAGCGGCAGGAAGTGGTGACCGTGAAGTTGTCGACGGGTAGCACACTCCAGCAGGCCATTGAGGCATCGGGGTTGCTGGAGCGTTATCCCGAGATTGATCTGGCCAAGGCCAAGATCGGCGTGTACGGCAAGCTGAGCCGCATGGATGCGGTGGCGCGTGACCGTGATCGGGTGGAAATCTATCGCCCGCTAATTGCCGACCCGAAAGAAGTCCGCAAGCAGCGCGCCGCCGAAGGCAAGGCGATGAAGAAGGGCGGCAGCGCTGAGGAGTAGGGGGGGGCGCTGCTACTTCTTGGCGACGGGAGGGGGCGCGCAGTTGACTTCGACCATGTGGCGCGCGTTGGCAAGTTCGGCTTCGCGCACAGCGCCGTCCAGCCCCTCGCGCGCGCCGCTTTCGCCCACACGGAAACGGATAACCCCCGATTCGATACCGCTCAGGTTTTCTCTGGCCCGGTCGCAATTGGCCTGACGCAGCGTATCTTCCGTGCGCTGCCGTTCCGCCTCGGCTGCTTTTTCACCGGCTTCTTTGGCGGTTTTCTCGTTGGCTTCTTTGCGTTCTGCCGCGTTCTTGATGGCGACAGGAACGTCGTCGCTTTCGCTAACCGGAGCGTTGATGAGCCGGCTGCTGGCGCCAGCTTCCATTGGTGGCCGATCGGAGTAGTGGATTTTTCCGCTGGCGTCTCGCCAGGTGTAAACCTCGGCTGCGGCGATGGCCGGTATGGCAAGCAGGACGGCAATGATGGCAGGGCGCATGAGAACTCCTTTCCTGAAAGGCTGCCCGTGTTTGCGGGCGGGTGTCTGACACCCGTATAATACGTTTTTGGCAGCGAGGATAAAAGCATGCGATTGATCCAGAAGGCGCTGACGTTTGATGACGTCCTCCTGGTCCCCGCCCACTCGACTATCCTGCCCAGGGATGTCAG
>JAISPJ010000060.1 GCA_031274995.1 Azoarcus sp. | reverse complement strand
CGAACCCGCCGAGTACGCCATGCTGCTGGCCGGGCTGGGTGTCGTTGGAATGGTTGCGCGCCGTCGTCGCCTGAAAGTGTAAGTCAGGGCCGATTTGCCGCGACGTTTGCGGATATTGGTATGAATTGACCGGATGCCCGAAAGCATCCGGTCAATTTTTTTGTCTCAATATTCACATTCAGTTCAAAAAACACACGGATCGCTCTCTGTCAAAAGACTATAATGGGCGATGCTTCAACATGAGCACAGCTTACTCTCGCTGAAGGGAAGCCAGCTTCAACGTACCAGCTTCACGCTAAGCACGGCCGTTGGGGCTTTTCTTTACCCTTCCACTATCGTTGCCTGCCTGCTGGCAGTGGCCGGTTATTACGGTGATGACATCGGCCCGGCCTATGTCATCCTCTGCACCCTGTCGTTCGCCGTCACTTTCCCCGGTGATGCGTCTTTTCACGAAAAGCCCCGTCAGGTATTGCGGAGATTGCTGACCAGTTGGTTGCTGTTCATCTGCATCATGGGGTTTTTTGGCTTCACCACGGCCTACATCCAATACTTCCCGGAAAACGTCCTGTTTGCCTGGTTTGTCGCCACGCCCATCGTGTACGGGGCGGCCTACGCCACGTTGAGGTTTGTGCTCCCTCGCGTGATCTCCTCGCCTGGCAACCTGCGCACTGCGGTCATTGTGGGGATCAACGACATTGGTATCTGTCTCGCGCAACAGTTCCAGAACGATCCTTACCTCGGCACGCATGTCCTCGGTTTTTTCAATGACCGCGGCCCCGACGACTTTCCATCCAATATCCCGGCTCCGGTCAAAGGGCTTCTGCCCGACCTGCCGGAATACGTCAAGCAAAACCATGTCGAAGCCATTTATCTGGCCCTGCCAATGGCAGCCCAGCCTCACATCCTCAACCTGCTCGATAGCCTCAAGGATACGACCGCCTCGATTTATTTCGTCCCGGACATTTTCATCACCGATCTCATCCAGGGGCGATTCGACAGCGTGGGGAACATGCCGGTCGTCGCGGTCTGTGAAACCCCTTTCACCGGTTTCAACGGCCTTATCAAACGCGCCTCGGACGTCGTGCTCTCGATTCTCATCCTGCTGCTGTTGTTCCCGATCCTGCTGTTGCTGACCATCGGCGTGAAACTGTCCTCTCCCGGGCCGGTCATTTTCAAACAAAGACGTTACGGTCTCGACGGCAAGGAGATCCTCGTCTACAAATTCCGCTCAATGACGGTCTGCGACGATGGGGCGGTCGTCAAACAGGCCACGAAGGACGATGCGCGCATTACGCGGTTCGGCGCGTTCATCCGCAAGACTTCACTGGATGAATTGCCACAGTTCATCAACGTGCTCCAAGGCCGGATGAGCATCGTCGGGCCGCGCCCGCATGCGGTTGCGCACAACGAGATGTACCGGAAAGCGATCAAGGGTTACATGATCCGCCACAAGGTCAAGCCGGGCATCACTGGATGGGCGCAGGTCAATGGTTGTCGGGGTGAGACGGAAACCATCGATAAAATGGAAAAGCGCATCGAGTACGACCTCGAATACCTGCGCAACTGGTCATTGAGCCTGGATCTCTGGATCATCGCCAAAACCGTTTTGACCATCGCAAAGGATCAGAACGCTTATTGATCTGCGTCCCCGCTTCTTGCCCACGGGGCAAACACCTGTCCGGGCCACACACAGTATAGTCAAACGGCGATCAGTATCCGTTCGAGCGCGAAAAGCGCCAATATGACAAAGGCCGCAGCCACGCCGATGCGGAAAATATTCCAGGCCCATGCCTTGTAACGGGACTGCCCGGTCAGCATCCACAGGATCAGCGAAGCGCCGATCCCCAAGCACAGCAGCATGCCCAAAATCCGCGCCAGCAGCATGATGCGCTCCCTCTAAAATACAAATACCAACGCCGGGTCGGCGAACTGGTGAATGACTGCCATGGGCGCAGGCACGGTATCGTCAAAGCTGACGATTTCCCAAGCCGAAGCGTCTTCGAGCAGTACCCGCAGCAAACGATTGTTGAGCGCGTGGCCAGCCTTGTGGGCGGTATAGGCCGCCAGCAGCGGATAACCACAAATATAGAGGTCGCCGATAGCGTCGAGCACCTTGTGCTTGACGAATTCGTCGGCATAGCGCAGCCCCTCGGTGTTGAGCACGCGATATTCGTCCATGACGATCGCGTTTTCCAGACTCCCTCCAAGGGCAAGCCCATTGGCCTGCATGAATTCCACGTCCTGCATGAAGCCGAAGGTGCGCGCGCGAGAGACATCGCGCACATAGGAGTGCCTGGCAAAGTCGACCTCCACTTCGGTAGTGGTCGAGTCTATCGCCGGGTGATCGAAAACAATGGAAAATTTCAGACGAAAACCATCGTAAGGCGATAACTGGACGAATTTGTCGTCTTCCCGATATTCGACGGTTTTTTTGACTCGCAGGAATTTCTTGGGGGCGGGCTGTTCTTCGATGCCCGCCGACTGGAGTAAAAAGACAAAAGGCCCGGCACTGCCATCCAGGATCGGTATCTCGGGCGCGTCGACGTCGATATGGAGGTTGTCGATGCCAAGCCCGGCCAAGGCCGACATCAGATGTTCGACCGTGCTGACCTTGAAGCCGTCCTTTTCCAGCCCGGAACACATCCGGGTATCGCAGACTGTATACGGGTCGACGGGCAAGCCGACGGGCGGCTGAACGTCAACGCGGCGAAAAACGATGCCGGTATCCACCTTGGCGGGGCGCAGGGCAAGATTGACCTTGCGTCCACCATGCAGACCAACGCCCGTCGCGGTGACAACTGATTTGAGGGTGCGCTGCCTGATCACGTTTCCCGCTTCTTTTCATGAACCTGTACAGGTATAAGCTTATCATGGGCACTCTGGCGAAGTATCTCCCGCAGGGACGCCCGCCGCCATCCCGGCGGAAAAGACCCAAGGGGGGGCGGGTCTTTCGTTTGTGCCGGGATGGTGGTCGCGCGTTTCCAGGAAACCAATCAGACCTGCGCTCAGTCAGCCTGACGACGGAGAAAGGCGGGGATATCGTAAGAGCTGCCTGCGCTGACGTTACCGCTGCTGGAACGCATGCTGCTGCCCACGCTGCTGCCTATCATCGGTTCGGCACGGCCACGGCGAGTACGGACAACCGCCGGCGTGGCAATATTGTTGATATCGTCATAACCTTCCCTGCCCTGCGCGCCAACATTGATCGGGCCGTGCGTACCAGTACCGCGCACGACATGTATCCACGGCTGCGGCTCCTGCCGCGAGGATCGCGGCGAACCCAGACCCGTTGCCACCACGGTGACACGCAGGCGGTCTTCCATGCTGTCGTCGAATACGGTTCCGTACTTGACAAAAGCTTCCTGCGCGGCAAAAGCCTGCACCGTATGCACGGCCTCCTTCACTTCTGCCAGTTTCAGAGAACCCTTGGCCGCGGTGATGTTGATGAGCACGCAGCGCGCGCCCGACAACTCGGTGCCTTCGAGCAGCGGGCTGCCCACGGCCTGCTCGGCAGCAATCCGTGCGCGGTCCAGCCCGGCGGCTTCCGCCGAACCCATCATGGCCCGGCCCATTTCTCCCATCGCCGTGCGCACGTCCTGGAAGTCGACATTGACCAGGCCGGGCGCGTTGATGATTTCGGAAATTCCCCCGACTGCCTTGCAGAGCACGTTGTCCGAGGCACGGAAGCATTCCTCGAAGGTGGCTTCATCGCCATAGACTTCGAGTAATTTGTCGTTGAGCACGACGATGAGCGAGTCGACATAACGGCTCAATTCCTCGATACCGCTCTCAGCGACCCGCAGACGGTTTTCAAAATCGAAAGGCTTGGTCACGACCGCCACGCAGAGGATGCCCAGTTCTTTGGCGATTTCAGCCACCACGGGCGCGGCGCCGGTCCCGGTTCCTCCACCCATGCCACCGGTAATGAAAACCATATGGGCATCGGCCAGCGCAGCGGCGATGGTGTCGTGCGATTCCTGCGCGGCAGCGCGGCCCGCTTCCGGCTTGGAACCCGCGCCCAATCCGGTCGTGCCAAGTTGAATCCTGACCGGCGCGAGGCAGCGCGCCAGCGCCTGCGCGTCGGTATTGGCAACGATGAAATCGACGCCCTGTATTCCTTCACGCACCATGTGGTCGACAGCATTGCCGCCCGCTCCCCCTACACCGACCACCTTGATGATAGTTCTACCATTCGGTGAGCGCTGTTCTTTTTCAACAATTTCAAACATTTGCCTTGGCTCCTAGAAAGAAAGTCAAACCTTTGGGGAATCCCCCTGAACGGTTGCCCCGCTGCAACAGCATTGATGCAAAATGTTGCATTACGGCACGGATGTCCTGTTACGTTTTCGCAATTTTCATTCCCCCTTCGTTGCGCCATTTCCGGCCAGCGGGCGACGCCCTCCTGCCGGACAGACTCTCAGAAATTGCGCCCGAACCAGTCCCTCAAGCGCCCCCAAACCTGTTTCACCCCGCTGGTATCGCGGGCCTGAATGCCGCGCCGCCGCTGTGCCGCACCCTCGATCACCAGCCCCATTGCCGCCGCGTACTGCGGAAAGCGGATGACATCGGCCAGCGCGCCCTCATAGAGCGGTGAGCCAACCCTCACCGGCATATGGAAAATGTCTTCACCCAGTTCGGCCATACCCGGCATCAGCGCCGCGCCTCCGGTCAGGACGATGCCCGAGGACAACAGTTCCTCGTAACCGCTACGGCGCAGCTCGGCCACGACGAGATCGAAAATCTCCGACACACGGGGTTCGATGACATCGGCCAGCGTCTGGCGCGTCAGCAACCTTGATGGGCGATCCCCCACGCCAGGCACTTCGATCATTTCCTCGGGCGCCACCAGTGAATGCAAGGCCACGCCACAACGGGTCTTGAGTTCCTCGGCTTCGGCAGTCGGCGTGCGCAGGGTCATGGCGATATCGTTCGTCACCAGATCGCCCGCCACCGGAATGACTGCGGTGTGGCGAATCGCGCCCTGGGTAAACACGGCCATGTCCGCCGTTCCGCCGCCGATATCAACCATGCACACGCCCAGTTTCTTTTCATCCTCGGTGAGCACCGCGTAACTGGAAGCCAACGGTTGCAGGATCAAATCCATGACTTCAAGCCCGCAACGGCGCACGCATTTGACCACGTTTTGCGCCGCCGAAACCGCGCCGGTGACGATGTGCACCTTCACTTCAAGCTTGACGCCGCTCATGCCGATGGGTTCACTGACCCCCCCTTGCCCATCGATGATGAATTCCTGGGTAAGGATGTGCAGGACCTGCTGCTCGGCCGGGATCGGCATCGCGCGCGCGACCTCGATAACGCGCTCGACATCGAACTGCGTGACCTCCTTGTCCTTGATCGCCACCATGCCATTAGAATTGAAGCTTTTGATGTGGCTCCCTGCGATGCCCGTGTAGAGATCGTGAATCTTGCAGTCGGCCATCAGTTCGACTTCCTGGATCACGCGCGAGATCGCATCGACAGTGGCCTCGATGTTGACCACCACGCCACGCTTCAGGCCACTGGTCGGTTGTGTGCCCAAGCCAACGATGGACAAGCGCCCATCCGGCCTCACTTCGGCCACCATGCAGGTGACTTTCGTGGTGCCTATGTCGAGCCCGACAATCAAATCCTTATATTCCTTACTCATTTTCTGTCTATCTACCCATTTGCGCCGATCCCTGCGGCACTGTTTTGTGATTAACCAAGGCGAGTGCGAAACCATTCGGGTAACGCAGGTCGGCACGCGCAATCCGGCCCCCGAGCCTGTCCTGCAAATACGGCCAAGCCTCAACAAAATTTTCCAGCCGCGCCTCGATCGACGAACGCTCCTGTTCGCGGTCAAGCACGATGGATAAGCCGTTATCCAGCCACAAACGCCAAACACCCCGCACCGACAAATCCATTCGCACAAGCCTTGCCTGCAACGGCCGCAATATCCTCGAATATGTCCCGTAATGCTCCAGCATGGTGGCCGCCGAACTTGGCGGGCCCGCAAACTCGGGCATGACAGCATCGCTTGAAGCGGCAAACGCCTCACCTTGGCGGTTAATCAGCCGTACATCTCCCCCGCCGTCACCGATGTTCTTCCAGTAGGCCACCGCCTCATGCTCTTCCAGGTTCAATCCGAGCCCATCCGGCCAGAGGCGGCGTACCTCGGCATATCTCACCCAAGGCAGCTTCTCAAAGGCCATGCGGACATCTTCGAGATTGGCGGTAAAGAAATTGCCCTTGATCGCAGTACGGGCAACATATTCAAGCTGTGCCTGCGTCACTTGCGAAGGCGGTGCGCTCAACACCAGCCCGCGCAGCGGGAAAAGCGGCTTTGAGAACGTCCAGGCCACCAACGCCCATCCCAGCCCAAGCGCGCCAAGAAGCAGCAGCGCGTCCGAGACCAGGTTGAGCGCCCGTGGGCGATGCCATAGCCCGCCCTCACGTTTGCCCGCGCGTGCGCAAGCCGCGCGTCTGGCAGTGCTGGTCGAAGATTCGCGCCGTTCAGCCACAGCGTGCCCCCGCGAGAATCTTCACGCACAACGCCTCGAACGACAGTCCGGCCTGACGCGCCGCCATCGGCACCAGCGAATGCGTGGTCATGCCCGGCGAGGTGTTGATTTCCAGGAAGTAATGCCGCCCGGCCTTGTCCATCAGGAAATCCACCCGGCCCCATCCCGTCGCCCCCAAGGCATTGAATGCCCTTTTCGCATCCGCCTGGATTTCAGCGGCTTTCGCCGATGGCAGCTCGGCAGGGCAAATGTAGCGGGTATCGTCGCGCAGATATTTGGCCTCGTAGTCGTAAAACGCCGTCGCTGGCTCAATCTTGACGATAGGCAGGGCTTCGCTCCCGAGGATGCCTACCGTATATTCGCCCCCCATAATGCCTTTTTCTGCCAGAATCAAATCGCCATACTGGCGAGCCGATTCATAGGCAGATTTCAATTCACCTGGCTCAGTCACCATGAAAACGCCGAGGGAAGACCCTTCGTGTGCCGGTTTGACGAAAAACGGCAAACCCAGGCGTTTTTCCACGGCATCGAATTCCGAATCTTTGTCGAGCATTGCGTATTCCGGTACCGGCAACCCCAACACCTGCCAGATGAGTTTGGTACGAAATTTGTCCATGCCAATGGCCGAGGCCATCACTCCGGGGCCGGTATAGGGAATCCCCATGATTTCCAGTACCCCCTGGATCGCGCCGTTTTCGCCGTAACCGCCATGCAGGGCGATGAACACGCGCTGGAAAGCCCTGAGCGCGTTCAGCGGCTCACAGGCCGGATCAAAGGCATGCGCGTCGACTCCCTGGCTCTTCAAGGCCGCCAGCACACCCTTGCCGCTGTTCAGGGACACCTCGCGTTCCCCGGAAGAGCCGCCCATCAATACCGCAACCCTGCCGAAATCCTGTTTCATGTCACTCACCCACCCGGAATTGAACAATCTTTTGAGGAACCCCTCCGATGGAACCCGCGCCCATTGTGATGACGACGTCGCCATCGCGCACAATTTCCAGAACACGCGACGGCATGTCGGCGATGTTCTCGACGAATACCGGTTCTACCTTGCCCATCACCCTGAGCGCGCGCGCCAGCGCACGACCGTCGGCGGCAACGATGGGCGCTTCCCCCGCCGCGTAGACATCGGCCAGCAAAAGCGAGTCGACGCTGGAGAGCACTCTTACAAAATCCTCGAAACAATCGCGTGTACGGGTATAGCGATGCGGTTGAAACGCCAGCACCAGCCGACGGCCAGGAAACGCGCCGCGCGCGGCGGCAAGCGTGGCCGCCATTTCCACCGGGTGATGGCCGTAATCGTCGACGAGGACGAAACTGCCGCCCCGGCACAAGGCGATTTCGCCATACCGCTGGAAACGCCGTCCCACTCCCTTGAATTCCGCCAGCGCCTTGACAATGGCTTCGTCCGGCGCTTGAGCCTCGGCTGCCACGCCAATGGCGGCAAGCGCGTTCAGGACGTTGTGCACGCCCGGCGCGTTGAGCGTGACGGGCAGGCGCACGTTCCCGGAATCACGCCTGAGCACATCGAAAACCATACGCCCATTCTCGGTACGGATGTTCTCGGCATAAATATCGGCGCCCTTCGACAAGCCATAGCGCACCACCTGCTTTGCGACCTGCGGCAGAATTTCGCGTACATGCGGATCATCCTGGCAGAGCACCGCCACGCCGTAGAACGGCAAGCGATTGAGAAATTCCACGTAAGTCTGTTTCAGCCGGTTGAAATCGTACCCGTAGGTTTCCATGTGATCGGCGTCGATATTGGTGACGACCGAAACCACCGGGGTGAGATACAGAAACGAGGCATCCGACTCGTCCGCTTCCGCAACCAGGTAATTACCCTTGCCCAAGCGGGCATTTGCGCCCACCGCGTTGAGCCGCCCACCGATCACGAAGGTAGGATCAAGGCCGGCTTCACCCAAAATGCTGGCCACCAGGCTTGTCGTCGTGGTTTTACCGTGTGTGCCGGCAATGGCAATGCCCTGCTTCAGGCGCATCAGTTCGGCAAGCATCAGCGCACGCGGAACTACGGGGATGCCGGCCAGATGCGCGGACTGCACTTCCGGGTTGCCGTCCTTGACCGCAGTGGATACCACCACCGCATGTGCTCCAATGATGTTCTCCGCCGCATGTCCGACAGCAATGCGGATGCCCTGTTCCGCCAGCCGCTCGGTCACGGCGGAAGCCACGAGATCGGAACCGGATACCTGGTAGCCGAGATTGGAGAACACCTCGGCGATGCCACTCATGCCCGAGCCGCCGATGCCTACAAAATGAATGTTCTTGACCTTGTTCTTCATGCCTTTGCCTGAACTGCCAGTTCTTCGCATACATCCGCCACATCCACGGCGGCAAGCGGCCTTGCCAGCGCCCGGGCATTTTCCGCCATGCGCAATAGCTGGTTACGGTCGATATCCGAAAGCAATCTTGCCAGTTTCTCTGCTTCCAGCATCGACTGCGGCATAAACCAGGCCGCTTCCCTTGAGGAGAGGAAATGCGCATTGGTAGTCTGATGATCGTCCACCGCGTAGGGGTAAGGCACCAGCAAACTGGCCGCTCCTGCCGCTGTCAACTCGGCGATGGTCAGCGCCCCCGCCCGGCAGAGCACGAGATCGGCATCTGCATAAGCGACAGCCATATCGTCGATGAAGGGGCGCAAATCGCCCTCGACCCCGGCTGCGGCATAAGCCGCCCGCAACGTATCGATCTGCTTCTCACCGGCCTGGTGTACGACCGTCGGGCGACGCTCTACAGAAATCATTGCCAGCGTGCGGGGAACCACATCGTTAAACACTGCCGCGCCCAGGCTGCCGCCGACCACCAGCAGGCGCAACGGGCCGTCGCGCCCCTCGAAACGCATCGCAGGCGGCGCGACGGCGACGATCTCCTCACGTACCGGATTGCCCACCCAGCGGGCATCCGGCAACGCTCCCGGAAAACCTGAAAGCACACGGGCGGCAAAGCGCCCCAGTACCTTGTTGGCAAGCCCGGCAATGGAATTTTGTTCGTGCAGCACCAGCGGACGCCCCGTCAGCACTGCCATGAACCCGGCGGGGAAAGTGACGTAGCCACCCAGGCCGACAACCACGTCCGGGTTTACGCGGGACAATATCCTCCATGCCTGCCAGCAGCCACGCAACAAATTGAACGGCAGCATCAGCTTGCGCAACAAACCCTTGCCACGCAACGCGCCGAAACGCAGCCATTCCGTCCGGTAACCACACGGCGGCACAATCCTCGCTTCCATGCCATCCGGGTGACCGAGCCAGGCCACATCCCAGCCCCGCCCACGCAGGCATTCGGCAATGGCAATCCCGGGGAAGATGTGCCCACCGGTCCCTCCGGCCATCACCAGCACTGTTTTCATGCGTTACCTCCCCGTTTCATCTCCCGCGTTTCCCAATCGATACGCAGCAGGATGCCAAGCGCCAGACAGTTGGCGAGCAGGCCGGACCCCCCATAGCTCATCAGAGGCAGGGTCAATCCCTTGGTTGGCAACAGTCCCATATTCACGCCCATGCTGATGAACGCCTGCACGCCGATCCACAAACCGATTGCCTGCGCCACCAGCCCGGAAAAATAACGTTCGAGCCGGATCGCCTCACGCCCGATGACGAAAGCCCGCTGTATCAGCAACGCGAAAAGACCCACCACGGCGAACACCCCGGCAAACCCCAGTTCCTCGGCAATCACTGCAAGCAGAAAATCGGTATGCGACTCGGGCAGATAAAAGAGTTTCTCGATACTGCCGCCCAGTCCCACGCCAAACCATTCGCCCCGTCCGAAAGCAATCAGCGCATGCGTCAGTTGATAGCCGTCCCCGAATGGATCGGCCCAGGGATTCATGAAGCCGAGAATGCGCGCACGCATGTAGGGCTGAATCCAGATCAGGAGGATGAAACCGGTCAGCGCCGCCAAACCCAGCAGCAGAAAAACACGTATGCCGACACCGCCGAGGAACAGCACACCGAACGCAACGGTGGCGACCACCACGAACGCGCCAAAATCCGGCTCGAACAGCAACAGGCAGCCGACGAAAAGAATCACTCCCATCATCGGCATGAAGCCCTTCTTGAAACTGCTCATGACATTGAGCTTGCGTACCGTGTAATCGGCAGCGTAGATCACCACAAAGAGCTTCATCAATTCGGAAGGCTGCAAACTCACCGGTCCCAGCGGCAACCAGCGCCGCGCGCCGCCAACCTTGTGGCCAATGCCCGGAACCAGCGTCAATGCCAGCAAAACCACACCGGCCAGGAAGAGCCAGGGGGCCATGCGCTGCCACGTATCCATCCTGATGTGGAACACGAACAATCCCGCCGTCAATCCCACGCCCAAGAAGAACAAGTGCCGAATCAGGAAATAATCCGCCTGATAACCGGTATAGCCACTCGCTTCGGCGGTGGCAATCGATGCCGAATACACCATCACCAGCCCGAGCATGAGCAGGATAACCGCAGGCCAGGCCAGCACCAGGTCGATTTCGCTCATCGGCGTGCGCGGCTTGACCAAGCGCCCGACCGTGCGCGCGGCGATGTTATCGCCCCGATTGGCACCCTTGCCGAAAAAACTCCTTGTCAGGGCGGCAGCGAGTCTCATCGTTCGCCTCCCGGCAAGGCCCGCACGGTTTCGATGAACACTTCCGCGCGGTGCACGTAGTCTCTGAACATGTCCAGGCTCGCGCAGGCAGGCGAGAGCAGCACACAGTCCCCGGCCTGGGCCTGCCCCGCAAGCCAGCGCACAGCTTCTTCCAAGCGTGCGAATGATTCCACGGGCAAGCCGCAGCCCGCGATGGCATCTCCGATAAGCGAACCATCCCGGCCAATCAGAGCCACAGCACGGCCATGGCGCTTTATCGCGCCCTTCAGCGGCGCAAAGTCCTGCCCCTTGCCGTCCCCGCCAAGCACGATGGCGACAGGCCGCCCCAAACCTTCGATGGCAGCAAGCGTCGCCCCGACGTTGGTTCCCTTGGAATCATCAACGTAGAGCACCCCGCCGATTTCCGCGACGGACTCGACACGGTGCGGCAAACCCTTGAACGTTCCGAGCGCGGGCAACACCCTCGCGGCATCCACGCCAATAGCCCGGCACAGGGCCAGCGCGGCCATGACATTTGCGGCGTTGTGCAACCCCTTGATGGGCAGTTCGTCGAGACCGATCAAGCGTTCTCTGCCGAAATGAATGGCCTCACGCTCGATACCGTAATGTCCGGCACGCGGCGCGGGATCGAGGCCGAACGTCATCAGGCCGTGTCCGCCTCCCCCGAGTCCCAGACTGCGTTCATCGTTTCGATTGAGCACCCGCAGAGTTGCCGGGTTCAGGAAAACGCGCGCCTTGGCCTGGACATAGTCGCTGATGGAATCGTAGCGATCAAGATGATCCTCACTGACATTGAGCACCGTCGCGGCATGAGCTGCCAGGCGGTGGGTCATTTCCGTCTGAAAGCTCGACAATTCCAGCACCCAGACGTCCGGCAGGCGGTCTGCGTCCAGCGCCATCATCAGCGCGTCGAGCATCGAGGGCGAAATGTTGCCGCAGGCAACCGCCTCCAGGCCCGCGCCGTTCAACAGGTGCGCGGTCAGCGCCGTAGTCGTTGTCTTGCCGTTCGAGCCGGTCACCGCCAACACCTTCGATCCCGGCGCAAACACCTTGATTGCGTCGGCGAACAAATCCACTTCGGAGACAATCGGCGTTTTCCGGGCGGCGGCGGCAATCTCCGGCGTGGCTCCTGGCACCCCCGGCGAGAGCGCGATAGCTTCCACGTTCTCGAATGTCTCTGGCCTGAACGGTCCCGCGACGACTTCGATGTTCGGCGCAAAAGCCGCCAGCGGCGCACGATTGGGCGGATTCTCGCGGCTGTCGGCGACGCGCACGGCAGCACCTTGCCCGACCAGCCACTTCGCCATCGCCAGCCCGGATTCGCCCAATCCCACCACGAGGAAGCGTCGACCCGCCAGTTCCATCTTCGTCTTTACCTCAACTTCAGGCTCGCCAAGCCAAAAAGCACCAACATGAGGGTGATGATCCAGAAGCGCACCACCACCTGCGTTTCCTTCCAGCCGCTTTGCTCAAAATGGTGATGCAACGGGGCCATGAGCAAAATGCGCCGCCCCTGCCCATATTTCTTCTTGGTGTACTTGAACCAGGAGACCTGCACCATGACCGAGAGCGTCTCCACGACGAACAACCCGCCCATGATGAAGAGCACGATTTCCTGGCGCACGATGACCGCCACGCACCCCAGCGCGGCCCCCAGGGCAAGCGCCCCGACATCCCCCATGAACACTTCTGCCGGATAAGCGTTGAACCACAGGAAACCCAACCCCGCCCCCACGATTGCGCCAAGCACGATGCACAACTCGTTCGCACCGGGAATGGAAGGGATAAGCAGATACTTGGATAACTCCGCGTGGCCGCTCGCAAAGGCAAAGATGCCCAAAGCCCCGGCCACCATTACGGTCGGCATGATGGCGAGGCCGTCCAGCCCGTCGGTCAGGTTGACCGCGTTGGAAGTGCCGACGATGACGCAGTAGGTGAGCGTAACAAACCCGAAGACCCCAAGCGGATATGCAATGCTTTTGAAGAACGGCACAATGAGTTCGGTCTGCGCCGGATTGTCGGTCGAAAACGCAAGAAATACCGCCGCTCCCGCACCGAGCACCGATTGCCAAAAGAATTTCCAGCGTGCCGCCAGCCCGTTCGGATCGCGGAATACCACCTTTTTCCAGTCGTCGTACCAACCGATGATGCCGAAACCGAGCGTGACCACGAGCACCGTCCAGACGTAACGGTTGGAAAGATTGCCCCACAGGAGCGTGGTCAATGCCACCGCGATCAAAATCAGGATGCCGCCCATCGTGGGCGTACCGGTCTTGGTCAGGTGCGTCTGCGGCCCGTCGGTGCGTACCGCCTGCCCGATCTTTTTTGCCGCCAGCCAGCGGATTACCCAAGGCCCAAGGGCAAGCGAGAAAAAGAGCGCGGTCATCATCGCCAGCACTGTGCGCAGCGTGATGTAACTGACCACACCGAAACCACGGATGTGATGCCCGAGCCATTGGAACAATTCGAGCAGCATCAGCTTTTTCCTCCCGCCGGATGGGGAACGGGGCTACCGAACGCGGCCAGCGCCTCGACCACCCGCTCCATGCGCATGAAGCGCGAACCTTTCACCAGTACCGTATCGCCGGCATCAAGACTGGGCGCAAGCGCCTCGACCAATGTTTCAACCGAAGAAAAATGTCGTCCGTTTACACCGAAATTGCTTACGGCATTCTCGCTCATGTCCCCGAACGCATATAAACAACCGACTCCTTTATCTCTCGCATATGCGCCCACTTCTGCATGTGCCCGCGCACTGGTTTCTCCTACTTCGCCCATGTCGCCGAAAACGAAAACCGTCCTGCCTGGCATATGGGCGAGCACATCGATGCCCGCGCGCACCGAATCAGGATTGGCGTTGTAAGTGTCGTCGAGCAGCAAGGCTCCCCGTGGCCCCGCACGCCGTTGCAGCCGGCCATGTGCGCCACCGCAACCGGAAAGCCCCTCTGCCACCGCCACAAGCGGCGTACCCGCAGACAGACAGGCAGCGGCGGCGGCCAAGGCATTGAGGGCGTTATGGATGCCCGGCAACCGCAGTGCGCATTCGGCCTGCCCCCAGGGGGTATCGAGCCAGAGCATCGATTCCAGATCACGCGGTTCGCAGCGCCCGCGCACCGTCGCCGGTTTTTCCATGCCGAAAGTCACCGTCCTGCAGCCTGTGCGCGAGATCGCGACCAGCCACCCATCGGCATGCACATCATCAGCATTGACTACGGCTACGCCATCATCGATCAAACCGTCGTAAATGCAGCCCTTCTCGCGCGCAACGGCATCCAGCGAACCCATTCCTTCGAGATGGGCGCGCTGGGCGTTATTGACCAGCGCCACCGTCGGACGAGCCAACCCGGCGAGCACGGCAATCTCGCCGGGATGATTCATTCCCATTTCGATCACGGCCGCCCTGTGATGCATACGCAGGCCGAGGAGGGTCAGCGGCAAACCGATGTCGTTGTTGAAATTGCCCCGCGTGGCGAGAACGGCGTCTTTCTTTCCAAACCAGGCGGACAAAATCGACGCGCACATTTCCTTGACCGTGGTCTTGCCATTGCTGCCGGTGATGCCAATCAGCGGAATATTGAAGCGGTCGCGCCAGCCTGCCGCCAGTGCGCCAAGCGCAAGGCGGGTATCGTCGACCACGAGCCGCGGCGCATCGCTTCCTGCATGTTCCGCCTCCCAGCACGCATCGACCATCACCGCCGCCGCACCGGCGGCCAGTGCCGCCTCGACAAAATCGTGGCCATCGAACCGCTCGCCACGCAGGGCGACAAACAACTGGCCGGGCACGATAGCCCGGCTATCGGTTCCCACTGTCTCGACCCGTGCTTCACCCACCGCGTGCGCCGCATAGCGCGAAGCCATCAGAACGGCCGCCTCGGCAAGCGTCATCATGACGATAGCCTCCTGCGTGCCGCAAGTGCCTGCGCCGCCTGATCGCAATCAGAAAATGGACGCCGCTCGCCGCATATTTCCTGGTAAGGCTCATGTCCCTTGCCCGCGACGAGAATCACGTCGCGGGGATCCGCCATGGCCACGGCGGCGCGGATCGCTTTCGCACGGTCGGTTTCGGCCTCGACCGCCGTGCCCGCGCCCTTGAGAATATCGTCGATGATCTTCTGCGGTTCTTCGTTGCGCGGATTATCGCTGGTAACGATTACCCGGTCGGCGAGCTTCGTTGCCACCTCTCCCATCAACGGACGCTTGCCCGGGTCACGCCCGCCTCCGCAACCAAAAACACAGATCAACCGTCCCTCGCGCGAACGCGCGGTTTCACGCGCGGTCTCAAGCACCCTGGTGAGCGCGTCCGGCGTGTGGGCATAGTCAACGATCACCATTGGCTCGCCATTACCGCCCACGAGTTGCATCCTTCCGGGGGGCGGAGTCAGTGTTTTCACGACCTGCGCAATATCATCCAAAGCTTCGCCATGCTGTAGCAGCACGCCAATGACCACGAGCAGGTTGGAGGCATTGAACGTGCCCGCGAGGCAGACATCCAGCGCCACCCGATGGCCTTCCCAGACTACGTCGAAGCACAATCCCGTGGGGCTGGCGCGTAAGTTCGCGCCAACGAGTTTCTGCATCCCCATCGGCGTCCCGGCACGATCCGCCAAGCTGGCGCCGATCACCCGCATACCGTGCGCTGCCAAGCGCCCAGCCTGCTCCATGCCGAAATCGTCATCAATATTGATGACCGCCGCGCTCACGCCCGGCAGGTCGAAAAACCGCGCCTTGGACTCGGCATAGGCTTGCATCGATCCGTGATAGTCGATGTGATCGCGTGTGAGATTGGTAAAAGCCGCCACGTCGAACCGTGCGCCATTGACCCGGCCCTGGTCGATGCCGATCGAGGAGACTTCCATCGCGGCCGCACGTGCGCCGGAAGCGACAAAATCGGCAAACAGACGATGCAACTCAACCGCGTCCGGCGTGGTATTGGATCCGGCGGCAAGCGCACCAGGAAAACCGCTGCCCAGTGTGCCGATCAGCCCGCAATGAACCCCGAAAGCCTCAAGCGCACAGCCAATCCATTGGCTGACGGTCGTCTTTCCGTTGGTTCCCGTGACACCGGCCAGCCACAGTTTTTCCGAGGGTCTTCCGTAAAATTCATCCGCCAGGCTTCCGGCCACTGCGTGCAAGCCTTCAACCGCGAACACAGGCTGCCCTGTTTTGGGAAAGCAGAAACCGTCATTGCTCTCATGAAGCACCGCCGCCGCGCCGTGGGACAAGGCGTCCTCGATATACCGCCGCCCATCGTCTTCCACGCCCCGCCAGGCGATGAACACATCTCCTTCCCTGACGCGGCGCGAATCCACAGTCATGCCGCGTGGCTGCACGCCGGCTTCGGCAAGCAATGCAAGCACTTCAGAAGCACGCATCACATGCCCTCCCCAGCCGGCGCCCGTTCAGTGCCCATCGCCGTCAACTGCAAGGGCGCAAGCGGCATATCGGGAGCCACGCCCAGCGCACGCAAGGCACCTTCTGTCACCTGCGAGAACACCGGCGCGGCCACCATGCCGCCGAAATGCTGATCGACAGAGGGATCATCGATCATTACTGCCACAATCAACCTCGGGTTCGACACCGGCGCGAGGCCGATGAAGGACGAAACGTATTTATTGACATAGCGCCCGTCTTCGACTTTGTTGGCGGTTCCCGTCTTGCCTGCCACACGGTAGCCCGAGACTTGGGCGCGGACGGCAGTGCCGCCCGGACTCACGACCGTTTCCATGATCTGCCGCACCTCGCGCGCCACCCGAGGTGAAAATACTTGCACGCCGACCGGCAGCGTATCGACGCGGGTCAGCGACAGCGGTACGAGATCGCCATCGCGTGCGAGCGCAAGATAGGCACGGGCAATCTGGATCAGCGAAACTGAAATGCCGTGGCCGTAGGACATCGTTGCCTGCTCGATCGGCTTCCAGGTTTTGGCCGGACGCAGATTGCCGCTCGCCTCGCCGGGAAAACCCATGCCGGGCGGCGAACCGAAACCGAGCCGGTCGAAAAGCGCCCACATGTATTCCGGCTCAAACGCCAGCCCTATCTTTGCCGCGCCGATGTTGGAGGATTTCTGGATAACCTCGGCCACCGTAAGCATGCGGTAGGGATGCGTGTCGTGAATCATGCTGCTACCGATATTGAAGCTGCCGGAGTTGGTATCGATCGACGTTGTGGCGCGGAACTTGCCGCTTTCAATCGCCATCGCGGCAATGAAAGGCTTCATGACCGAACCAGGCTCGAAGGTGTCGGTAAATACCCGGTTGCGCAGTTGTTCTCCGCTGAGATGGGTGCGGTTATTGGGGTTGAAGGCTGGCGCATTGACGAGCGCCAGCACCTCCCCCGTGCGAACGTCGACCACCACCACCGAGCCTGCCTTGGCGCGATGCTGCCGCACTGCCTCGCGCAGTGCGGAATAGGCCAGGTACTGAATCCTGGCATCCATTGCCAGCGCCACGTCTTCGCCATCGCGCGGCAGGCGGATAGATTGCACGTCTTCCACCACCTGCCCGCGCCTGTCCTTGACGACCCGCCGGGATCCTGCCTGACCAGCAAGCAGCCGCTCGAACGCCAGTTCGACACCTTCCTGCCCATGATCCTCGACGCTGGTAAACCCGAGCATGTGCGCCATGACTTCACCGCTTGGGTAATAGCGGCGAAACTCGTTCTGCTGGTAAATACCGGGCAGATTGAGCGCCGCAACTTTGCCCGCGAGTTCAGGAGACACCTGGCGCTTGAGAAAAACGAAATCGCGCCCGCCCGCAATACGGGCATTGAGTTCAGAAACGTTCATTTCGAGCAACTGCGCAAGCTGCCGCAACTGCCCCGGTTCAAGCTGGCTGGCATCGGACGGAAGCGCCCAGATCGAACTGACCGGCGTACTGACCGCCAGCAGGGTGCCATTACGGTCGGCGATACGACCGCGCGTGGCGGGCACTTCGAGTATCCGCGTATAGCGTAATTCACCCTTGGCTTGCAGGAATTCGTTATGCACGCCCTGCAGATAGAGCGAACGCCCCATCAGCACGCCCATGCCCGCAAGCAATGCGACCAGCACCAGACGGGCGCGCCACCGCGACAGGCAAAGCTGGAGCAGGGGATTGTGATTGAAGGTAACGGGTTTCCCGCTCCGGCTCATGGGTTGTCACCCTCCAACACGATGATCTGCCCGAGATTCGGTGACACCATTCCCAAACGTTCGCGCGCAATGGCTTCGACCCGGCGATGGGCGACCAGGGTACTTTGTTCGATTTGCAGCCGTCCCCATTCCACTTCCAGGTTTTGTGCGCGGGTTTGTTCATGTTCGAGCACGGAGCGCAACTGGCGGGCTTCATGCTGCGAAGAAGCCACTCCCAGCGCACTGGCAACAACCAGCACGATGAGCAGGGTGATGACGAAGGCATCGAACCGGATCATGCCGCCTTTCCCTCCCGTTCAGTACAGCGTTCCGCCACCCGCATTACTGCGCTGCGCGCACGCGGATTGTTCGTTACCTCACCCGCGCAGGGACGCCGGGCGCGCCCCACCAGGGCGAGGCGCGGGAGGGGCATATCTGCCGCCTTCACCGGCAGGCGTGGCGGCAGGCGTGGCGGATTTGCCTCGTCACGCATGAAACGCTTGACGATACGGTCTTCGAGCGAATGAAAACTGATGACCACGAGCCGCCCGCCGGGCTGCAACCGTTCCACGCACACCGGCAATACCCGGCTCAGTTCTTCGAGTTCCTGATTAATGAAAATCCGTACAGCCTGGAAGCTGCGTGTCGCCGGGTGCTGCCCCGGCTCGCGCGTACGGACCGTCTTTTCCACGATCTCGGCAAGTTGTCCCGTGGTCGCAACAACTCCCCCTGTCCGAGCAGTTGCAATCGCCTTTGCAATCGCATAAGCAAACCGTTCTTCTCCATACTCCCTGAGCACCTCCGTGATTTGGGCGACGGATGCCCCCGCCAGCCATTGCGCCGCAGTCTGTCCACGGCTGGTATCCATGCGCATGTCGAGCGGCGCGTCAAAACGAAAACTCATACCTCTCGCCGCATCGTCGAGCTGAGACGAAGAAACGCCGAGATCGAGCAGCACGCCGTCGATCCTGCCAATGCCGATCCGATCCAGCGCTGTGCCTAGTTCACTGAACGGGGTATGGACGAGAGACAGGCGCGGGTCGTTGATGGAACGGCCTGCCTCAATGGCAAGCGGATCGCGGTCAAGCGCGACGAGCCTGCCCGCAGCCCCCAGTCTGGCAAGCACTTCTCGGCTATGCCCGCCACGGCCAAAAGTGGCGTCGACATAGACGCCATCCCCCTTGACCGCCAAGGCATCAACCGCTTCGTGGAGCAACACGGCGACATGCATGGTCGCCCTCCTATAAAGCCAGAGTCTCAAAGCCCTGAGGCAACCCGGTCTCAGTCAGCGCCATCATTGCCTGCTGCTGGCGCTGCCAGTTCTCGTCCGACCACAGTTCAAAATGCGAACCTTGTCCGACCAGCCAGACCTGTTTTTCCAGCCCGGCATATTTACGCAACTCCGGCTTGATGAGCACCCGCCCGGCATTATCGAGCGTCTCTTCCTGGGCATAACCGACGAGCAAACGCTTCAATAAAGCTGCACGGGGATCGAGACTGGGCGCACGCAAAACCTGATCGCGGATCGGCTCCCAGGCGGGAACGGGGTAGACCAGCAGGCAACCGTGCGGATGGGCTGTCATCACGATCTGCCCATCGCCTGATACTAACGCCTCACGATGCCTGCTCGGAATTGCAAGCCGATTCTTGGCATCAAGACTGAGCGCAGAAGCCCCCTGGAACATCGTTCCCCCTGCTTACACACGGAAAACACACCGTGCACCACAAAAACCCACTATATACCCCTCTACAATTCCGATTGTCGTCCATTTCAGAAAAAAAGTGAAACTATTTTTAGCATGAATATTCATGCTTTTTTCACACTAAAGCCAGAAATCATTGCAAATCAAGGCTGATGCATTTATTTCCTGAAGAAACACATTAGACTTTGAACGCCCTGCGAAAGGTGTGGGGAAAAGTGGGACAAAAACTATCGCGACGTCTTGGGAGAGAATAGCATCCGGGAGCGCCGGGCCGGGGCGCAGGAGCAAAAGAATTTTGCTTACCGGACTGCCGCGACTTCCATAATCACTTCCGCGCCCCCCTTTGCTATCCTGCAACTGGAGGACATGGCTCTGCTCATGGGCAGTTTCGTCTTATTTGCAGCACTTGCCGCCGCCATGTCGAGCGCCCGCCGCCTCGACTGGTACCCGTTGAAACAGGGCGAAACAGCGACTCAGGCCACGGGAGAATGAAAATGATGTCGATCCGGAAAATGACCTGTCGCCTGGAGTCGGGCTTGCGGCTGGTGTCGAGCGTGTTGCCGACAATGCTCGTGACCGGTCAGGAAGGGGGGGTTCGCTGGCAACAATACAAAGCGTTCCCGGGAGGCAAAACCGCCGCAGGTTGCGGGGAACACATCGGCGGGTTGCAACCGCTACCCGCCGTCAATGAAGGCGACATTATTTTTCACGCTTCGCGTTCAGCGCAAAGCCAGGCCGTACAACAGGCAACCGGTCAGGCGCTCCGTGCGCGGGATGCGTCAGCGCCCCCGGAGCGCATGGCGTCGAAGAATTCGGCGTTGCTCTTGGTGGCGCGCACTTTGTCGAGCAGGAATTCCATCGCGTCGACTTCATCCATGCCGTAGAGAAGCTTGCGCAGTATCCACACTTTTTGCAGGACATCCGGCTTCATCAGCAATTCTTCGCGCCGGGTCCCGGAGCGGTTGACGTTGATTGCCGGATAGACGCGCTTTTCCGCCATGCGGCGGTCGAGGTGCAACTCCAGATTGCCGGTTCCCTTGAATTCTTCGTAGATCACGTCGTCCATGCGGCTGCCGGTTTCGATCAGCGTGGTGGCGAGAATGGTGAGGGAGCCGCCTTCTTCGATATTGCGCGCCGCACCGAAAAACCGTTTGGGCTTTTGCAGGGCGTTGGCATCCACGCCGCCGGTGAGCACTTTGCCGGAGGCAGGGACGACGGTGTTGTAGGCGCGCGCAAGCCGCGTGAGCGAGTCGAGCAGGATAACAACATCCTTTTTGTGCTCGGTGAGCCGCTTGGCCTTTTCAATGACCATTTCGGCCACCTGGGTGTGGCGCGTCGGCGGTTCATCGAAGGTCGAGGCAACGACTTCGCCTTTGACAGAGCGTTGCATCTCGGTGACTTCTTCGGGACGCTCGTCGATGAGCAGCACAATGAGTTCGACATCAGGATGGTTGGCCGTGATGGCATGCGCGATGTGTTGCAGCATCACGGTCTTGCCGGTCTTGGGCGGAGCAACGATCAGACCGCGTTGCCCCTTGCCGACGGGCGCGATCATGTCGATGACACGGCTGGTGATATTTTCTTCGCCGCGCATGTCGCGCTCGAGCCGCAGGCACTCGTCCGGGTGCAACGGGGTGAGGTTCTCGAACAGGATTTTGCTCTTGCACTCCTCCGGCGGGCGTCCGTTGATCTTGTCGAACTTGGTGAGCGCGAGATAACGCTCGCCGTCTTTCGGCGTGCGAATCTCCCCTTCGATGGTGTCACCGGTACGCAGATTGAAGCGCCGTATCTGCGAGGGCGAGACGTAAATGTCGTCGGTTCCCGCAAGATAGGAGGTATCGGGCGAGCGCAGGAAGCCAAAGCCATCGGACAGAACTTCAAGCGCGCCATAAGCACAGATCGGCTCGCCCTTGCGGGCGCGGTTTTTCAGCAAGGCAAAGATGAGGTCCTGCTTGCGCAGCCGGTTGGCGCCTTCGATGTTGTTGGCGACGGCCATCTCCAGCAACTCGCTGACGTGCAACGCCTTGAGTTCGGAAAGATGCAACGCCGGGACGTTCGATGCGTTCGCACCCGGTTCGTCCGAAGACTCGTCAAGCAAGTCATCGTCGGCAGGCAGGCCGGTATAAGCAGGAGCAGAATTTCCGTCGCGGTGCCGGGGACCCCGGCGGCGGGTGCGCTGTGTCCCGCGAGCACGGGCCTGGGCAGAATCCGGTTTGTTAGATGTGGGAGTCAATGAAGGAAGTCAGTTGAGTTTTGGAAAGAAGCCCGACTTTGGTGGCCACAAGGCCGCCATCCTTGAACAGCATGAGGGTCGGGATGTTGCGGACGCCATAGTTGGCAGGGATTCGCTGGTTTTTGTCGATGTCGATCTTGGCAATCTTGAGTCGGCCATCGTAATCAGCGGAAATGTCATCGAGCACGGGCGCAAGCGCCCTGCAAGGGGCGCACCAACTGGCCCAGTAGTCAACCAGCACAGGAAGCGGGGAATTCAATACTTCGGTCTCGAAGTCGCCGTCTGTTACAGAGTGGATATGCTCGCTCATAATGTCTCGCAGGAGAGGGGTCAGAAAACCGCTCGCTGGAAAAAGGCTCTGGAGTTCGGGCGGATATAAGCTGCATCTTGTGCGCCGCCTCTTGTTCGCTGGAAACGGGCTCAAGGAACCACGCCCGTACAGAATGCCTGCTAAGGTATGCGATGAATGCGCGGCAGTCAAGGCTATCGTCAGAATTGTGTGGATTTTTTCTTACTGAAGGAATAAATGGCCGTCGATGCAACTGTTTTTCGGCTTGTCAACTGTTTTTCGGCTTGTCCACACAGATCTGGATCTTGCGAGGGTAATCCGGGACGTTCTTTTTTGTCTGTTGATGTTTGGTAGAATGGCGGGATAGCCCAAGAGTTTTCATATGAGGGGTTTCGGAACCCTTTTGCGAGGCAGGTGTGTGCAAAGATTGGTATCGCGTCGGCATTGACGTCGGCTCGACGACTGTCAAGGTTGTTGTGCTGGATGGGCGGGGCGGGTTGGTGTTCAGGTCGTACACCCGCCATTTTGCCGAAGTACGCAAGACGGCGGAGCGCTGTCTTGAAGCCCTTGCGACCAATGGTGTCTTGGGCCAGGAAACCTGTGTCTCCGTGGTGCTGACCGGTTCCGGCGGTGTGGGCATGGCCGGGATGCTCGGCTTTTCTTTCGTGCAGGAAGTCATCGCCTGCGCCAGAGCCATCGAGGAGTGTGCGCCGCAAACAGACGTGGCCATCGAGTTGGGCGGCGAAGACGCCAAGATCACGTTCTTCACGAACGGCGTTGAACAGCGGATGAACGGCTCATGCGCCGGGGGGACGGGAGCGTTCATCGACCAGATGGCAGTGTTGCTCAAGACCGATGCGCAGGGTTTGGATAAACTGGCGGCCCGCGCCAAGAACATATACCCGATAGCGGCGCGTTGCGGCGTGTTCGCCAAAACGGACGTGCAACCCCTGCTCAACGAGGGAGTGGCACGCGAAGACATTGCGCGGTCGGTGTTCCAGGCAGTCGTGCATCAAACAATCGGCGGTTTGGCCTGCGGACGCAAAATTTGCGGCAATGTCGCCTTCTTGGGCGGACCCCTCAATTTCCTGCCGGAACTCAGGAACCGCTTCATCGAGACGCTCGCCGTCAAGCCGGAAAACCAGGTACAAATCGAAGACAGTGAACTCTTCGTCGCCATTGGCGCTGCCTTGCATGGGGCAGAAAAGGAAATGCGCCCGTTCGGAGAAGTGCGGGCGGCGTTCAGAAAGCTGGCGGGCCTGACCGTCCTGGGGGCAAGCGCCCTGCGTCCGTTCTTTCTCGATGACGCAGAACGCCGGGCATTTTTCGCGCGGCACGAAAATACGCGGGTCAGGCAAGGCCATCTCGAGGACTATCGTGGCCCGGTATTCCTTGGCATCGATGGCGGTTCGACCACGACCAAGGCGGTACTGCTCGGGGAAAACCTCGAACTGCTCTACACGTATTACAGCAGCAACGAAGGCAACCCCGTCAGGGTCGTGCGCGGCATCCTCGAAGACATCTACGCCAGGCTGCCTGAAGGCGCGCGCATCGCGGCTTCTTCCACAACGGGTTATGGCGAGGCACTGATCCGGGAAGCCTTCAAGCTCGATTATTCGGAAGTGGAAACCATCGCGCACTACAAGGCGGCAAAGCATTTCCTGCCGGAAGTCGATTTCATTCTGGACATCGGCGGGCAGGACATGAAATGCCTGCGTATCCGGGACGGCATCATCGACAGCATTCTTCTGAACGAAGCCTGTTCTTCGGGCTGCGGTTCGTTCATTGAAACCTTTGCGCAAGCGCTGGAGATGCCGGTCGATGAGTTCGCACGCGAGGCGCTCGCCTCACAGGCGCCCGCCGACCTTGGGTCACGCTGCACGGTTTTCATGAACTCCAGTGTCAAACAGGCGCAAAAGGAAGGCGCGTCGGTCGCCGACATTTCGGCAGGGTTGTCTTACGCGGTCGTCAAGAACGCCCTCATCAAGGTCATCAAGATCAAGAATCCCGAAGAACTGGGCCGGAACATCGTCGTGCAGGGCGGCACTTTCTACAATGATTCGGTGCTGCGCGCCTTTGAACTGATTTCCGGGCGCGAAGCGGTGCGGCCCGATATCGCCGGACTAATGGGCGCGTTCGGTTCGGCGCTGATTGCAAAGGAACGCTGGCAGGGGCAGGACGTGAGTTCGATGCTGCAAGCCGAAAGTTTGTGCAATTTCGAGGTCAAACATTCCCAGGCGCGCTGCCGTCTGTGCACGAACACCTGCGCGATGACCGTCAACCGCTTTCCTGACGGGCGCAAGCTCATTTCCGGCAACCGATGCGAGCGCGGGCTCGGCAAACAGAACGCATCGGATGAGCTACCCAACCTCTACGCCTATAAATACGAGCTCATGTTCGCCTACGAGCCGGTCAGAGACGCGCCGCGCGGAGTGATCGGCGTGCCTCGGGCACTCAACATATTCGAAAACTACCCGCTGTGGTTTACCTTTCTCACCGAACTCGGCTTCGAGGTGCGCCTGTCCTCGCCGTCCTCCCGCGCATTACTGGAACAGGGAGCGGATACCCTGCCGTCGGACACGGTGTGCTACCCGGCCAAACTGGTGCACGGGCATATCGTCGATCTGATCGAGCAAGGGGCAAAAAGCATTTTCTATCCCTGCATCCCTTTCGAGCAAAAGGAATTCGCCGACAGCAACAATAGTTACAATTGCCCGGTCGTCACTTCCTACCCGGAGCTGATCCGCAACAATATCGACTTGAAAGAAAGCGGCGTCGTGCTGGTACAGCCCTTCCTTTCCCTGGAGAGCGAGAAAAAGCTTGCCCAGCAATTGATGCGCGTCTTCCCGGATATCGCGCCCCCCGAGATCCGCCGTGCGCTTGGCCTTGCGTGGGCCGAGCAGACGCGCGTAAAAACCGAAATCGCCCGAAAAGGTGAAGAAGCCCTCGATTACATCAAAGAAACGGGCAGGCACGGCATCATTCTCGCCGGACGCCCCTATCACATCGACCCGGCCATTCACCACGGCATTCCACAACTCATCACTTCTCTCGGAATGGCCGTATTTTCCGAAGATTCGGTCGCGCACCTGGGCAAACTCGACTGGCCGCTGCGAGTCGTGGATCAGTGGACTTACCATGCGCGCCTTTACCGCGCCGCCGCGCTGGCGGCGCGCGAACCCGCGCTGGATGTGATCCATCTGAACTCTTTTGGTTGCGGGCTGGATGCGGTCCTGGTCGAGCAAGTGCAGGAAATCCTCGCTCACCGCAATCAAATCTACACGGGCATCAAAATCGACGAAGGCAGCAATCTGGGCGCAGCGCGCATCCGCGTCCGTTCACTCAAGGCAGCACTGGAAGAACGGGGCGCCCGCCTGCCCGCGCAGATCATCCATTTCCACACGCCGCAAAGAAAAACGCATCCGACATTCACCCGTGAGATGCGTGATTACAAAACCATCCTCATCCCCCAAATGTCGCCGATGCATTTCCAGTTCCTCGAACCGGCCCTCACCGCTTGCGGCTACCGTGTGAAAGTGCTGGAAGATGTCTCGGCGCGGGCCATCGACCTGGGCCTGCGCTTTGTCAACAACGACGCCTGCTATCCCTCCATCATCATCGTCGGGCAAATCATCGAGGCGCTGAAGTCCGGCGAATACGACCCGGCCAGGACAGCGGTAATGATCACGCAGACCGGGGGCGGTTGTCGCGCCACCAACTACGTCGGATTCATGAGAAAAGCGTTTCAGGATGCCGGGCTTTCCGATGTGCCGGTCATTTCGTTCAACATGCTCGGCATGGACAAGCACGATGGCTTCGAGCTGAGCCTGTCGATGCTCAACCGCCTGATGATGGCGGTGGTGTATGGCGACCTGTTCAAACAAGTGCTGTTCCGTACCCGGCCCTACGAGAAGGAAGCTGGTTCAGCGGACGCCCTTTATGAAAAATGGGTCATACGTTGCAAAGAAGCGGTATCCAGAGGCAGTTTCAGGCATTTCGGGCGTCTCATCCACGACATCGTGCGGGATTTCGACACCTTGCCGCTGACCGGTGAGCGCAAGCCACGCATCGGGCTGGTGGGCGAAATCCTCGTCAAATTCCACCCCGGTGCCAACAACGACATCGTGCGCATCATCGAACAGGAGGGCGGCGAAACCGTCATGCCGGGGCTCATGGATTTTCTGCTCTACTGTGCCTACGACTACGATTTCAACTACCGCGTCCTGTCGCAGAGCAGACTGGCTGCCCTGGCAGGCAACGCGGCCATCAAAGCGATGGACTTTTACCGCCGTGACATGAGAAAAGCATTCTCCGCAAGCGAGCGGTTTACCGCGCCGCCGACCATCGCCCAAATCGCTCTTGGCGCGGCCCCGTTCCTGTCGCGCGGCAACCAATCCGGGGAGGGCTGGTTCCTGACCGGCGAAATGGTAAAACTCATCGAACACGGCGTCCCCAACATCGTCTGCATGCAACCTTTCGCCTGTATTCCCAACCACATCAGCGGCAAAGGGGTCATCAAGGCGTTGAAGGCGCGTTACCCGGACGCCAACATCACCTCTATCGACTACGACCCCGGCGCTTCGGAAGTCAATCAGTTAAACCGCATCAAACTGATGCTGTCGGTGGCGTTCAAAAACATGCGGCAGAACCGGGAAGACGTAGCAGAGGAAGACTTCACCCGTAGCGCCTGAGGCCAGTTTAAAAGTTCCCCCTGGAAACCAGCTCGAAGCTTTGAAGCGGGATCGCAAAGGTCAGCACAGCATCCGCATCAACAACCAATGGCGGGTATGTTTCTTTTGAGCGCGAAATGGAATCACACCTCACTTTCAAACGCGCCACGAATCCACTGCGGCTCTGAAACAACACTGTTATCGAACAGGACGGCATCGAAGCGGCAGGGCCAATCCCAATACGTGCGCCCGGCCCGGACAAGCCACCATTGCGCGGCGAAGATGATGCGCCGCCGCTTCGGTGCCGTGATGCTCTCCGCCGCACAACCGAAGCGGGGATTCGTGCGCAGGCGCACTTCGACAAAAACCAGGATACCGCCTTCCAGGCAGATCAGGTCGAGTTCCCCACGGCGGCAGCGCACGTTCCGGTCGAGGATTTTCAGTCCATGGGCGGCCAGCCATGCGGCGGCGCGTTCTTCGGCCAGTTGTCCGCGGGCTTGCGCCGGAGGGGCCGACGCTTTCACAATCCGGCTTTGTCGGTTCTTTCCTGTTTTCCATCCCATGAACGAATCCATCGCTTCGCCCTCACCTCTTCTCAGCACACCGTCATTATATATCGTAGCGACCCCGCTCGGAAATTTGCGGGATTTGTCGTCCAGGGGGCGCGACACGCTGGCGGCGGTGGATACGATTGCCGCCGAGGATACCCGCCATAGCCAAAGGCTGCTCGATGTTTTCGGCATTCGCCCCCGACGGTTGCTGGCCGTACATCAGCATAACGAGCAGCAGGCAGCCGGACAGGTCATCGAATGTCTGGCTCAGGGACAGCATGTTGCGCTGATTACCGACGCAGGCACTCCGGCGATTTCCGATCCCGGCGCGCGTCTGGTGGCGCGGGTACGGGAAGCGGGTTACGCGGTATCGCCGGTTCCCGGAGCCTGTGCGGCGGTGGCCGCGCTATCGGTGGCGGGAATCGCGGAGGGCGGTTTTCGTTTCATCGGTTTCCTGCCCGCGAAAACGCAGTCGCGGCGCACGGCGCTCACGGCACTGGCCGGTGAACGCGACGCGATGGTGTTCTATGAAGCGCCACACCGCATCAAGGCATGTGTGGCCGACATGATGGAAGTTTTCGGCGGCATGCGTGAAGTTCTCATTGCGCGCGAGCTGACCAAGCTGCACGAAGAGATCGCCGTAATGCCACTCGCCAGGGCCGGAGCATGGTTTGCCGCCGACGCCAATCGCGTCCGCGGTGAGTTTGTGCTGATCGCCCGCGGCGCGGATATGCTCGATGGGGCCAATGCCAATGCTTTGCGTATTCTCGGCCTGTTGCTGGATGAGTTGCCGCTCAAGACGGCAGTGCGCCTGGCTGCCGAGATCACTGGTGCACCGCGTAAAGGACTTTATGCACATGCTCTCGAGCAGCGTCGATGAGATAATTTTCACCCGGACCACGAATATGTCAGACGATATGCTTTTGCACAGCACGACAAACGCGGCAATGCAGGAACAGGTGCCGTTCTTCCCGGAGAAACTTGTCTCCCTGACATTGGCCCGTCCAGACGATTGGCATTTACATGTACGCGATGGTGATGCCCTGGATGTCGTCGTGCCGCATTCCGCAGCCTGCTTCGGGCGTGCGCTCATCATGCCCAATTTGCGTCCGCCGGTGACGACCACGGTGCAGGCGCTGGCCTACCGTGAACGTATTCTCGCAAGTGTTCCGCAAGACACGGCTTTCGATCCATTGATGAGTTTGTATCTCACCGACAATACGCTGCCGGAGGAAATCGACTGCGCGAAGGCGAGCGGTGTCGTGATCGCGGCCAAGCTATACCCGGCGGGCGCAACAACTCATTCCGGCGCGGGGGTCACCGCAGCCGATCTCATTCATCCCGTACTCGAACGCATGGAGAAACTCGGGCTGGTACTGTGCGTGCATGGCGAAGTGACGGCAGAAGACGTGGACATTTTCGACCGCGAACGGGTATTCATAGAAAAGACGCTTTCGCCGCTGGTACGTCATTTCCCGGGACTCAAGATCGTATTCGAACATATCACGACGTCCGATGCGGCCCAGTTCGTTCGCGCAGCCGGCGCCAACGTTGCCGCCACTGTCACCGCGCACCATTTGCTTCTCAACCGCAACGCGCTCCTTGTCGGGGGGGTGAGGCCGCATCACTACTGTCTGCCCGTGCTCAAGCGCGAAACCCATCGTCAGGCGCTTATTCAGGCAGTGTGCTCGGGGAACCCGCGCTTTTTCCTTGGAACCGACTCTGCGCCGCATACTGCCTGCACGAAAGAGACAGCCTGTGGCTGCGCAGGCTGTTACACCGCGCCGCTGGCGCTTGGGCTGTACGCCGAAGCGTTTGAGGCCGAGAACGCGCTCGACCGGCTCGAAGCCTTCGCCAGCCTGAACGGCGCGGCGTTCTACGGCCTGCCGCCCAATGCGGACAAAATCACGCTCCTGCGCGAATCATGGAAAGTGCCAATCCATTATGACTATGAAAGAGATAGACTGGTCCCATTACGTGCCGGTGAAACCGTTGCGTGGAGGGTGGGTGACCTGATACCTGACGGAGTGCCACCATGACATTCTCGCGTCGACATACTCTGTTTCGCGCCATCGTATCGTTAGCCACGTTGCCCCTGCTTGCCGCCTGTGAAAACAGCGTGACTTCAATGATTGTTGATAACAAGGATCACGCGCTGGTGCTCGTGCGCGAACAACATTACTTCTGGAGCGACAAGATTGAACAATACATCGTCGTTTCCCGCCTGCCGGATTGCCAGCACCGCATAAAAATCCATCCTGACAGAACAACGATGACTCCCGTGGCCGTATACGAAGCGGGTGATTTGTTATGGGCGTTGAAGCAAGGTGGGCGCTGGTATCTGGCCAGCACCGAAAAATGCCAATTGCAGGACTGGGGCAATCCCGGCAACCAGCCGCCTGGTCAAGCCGTGGGCAATTTCTGGCAGCGCAACGGCAAACCTGTTTTCACCTCTACCGCCGGCCAATCGCCCTCGGCAGGGTCTTGAACGCGCACCGGGCGCAATCCCTGACATTCGTGGGGAAAAGAGAAATGTTTGACGACGCAAAAAAATCCATACGGGTAAAAGTAACCCTGATGCTGATAGCCATTGTTATCGTAGTAACGTCGGTACATGTGGGCATGAGCCTTCTTGCCATGCAGGACAGGCTAACCGAAACAGTCAAGAAAAACGCAACCGTAATTGCCGATGTCGGCGATAAACTTATTTTGACCCACCTTGAGTTAATAGATGCCGAAGCGAAAATTGTCGCTGAAAAACTGGCAACTCTTCCCGACTCGGAAATTGAGACTCTTCTCAAAAATACCATGGATATGAACGCGAATATCCTCTCATTTACGGTATTTGATCGAGATAAAATTGTCGTCTCTTATGGTAATTATCCTGCACCGAATTCTCTTCTGCATTCAAGCCGATTCTTGCCGAAAGCATTCGCAGGACAGCGGGTCATTTCCAGTACGTATTGGGACAAATTGACAGAAAGATTGGTCATGTATGTTTATATTCCAATTGATAATAATCGTGTACTTGCCGCAACTATTCCGGGAACATTTTTCAGCGATCTTATCTCCGACATCAGGATATGGAAAACGGGAAACATTTTTATTATAGACGATCAAGGCGTAATGATTGCCAATATGCGAGACCACTATGTGAACGAGCGGGTAAATTTCATTGAACGAGCAAAAACCTATCCCGATTATAAAGACGTCGGCAATATCTTTTTAGAAATGATTCATGGGCAAAACGGATTTGGCCGTTTTTACCTTGATGGAGTGGAAAGGCTCTGTGTCTGGAAAAAAGTGACTGGTTCAACGATGGGTTGGACCTTGGGTGTTGAGGTACCATTGAATGAAAGCCCGGTGGCTCAGGCACAATTGAGACTGCTTCTTTCCGGGTTGGCTTTTATGATCCTTGGAATTTTTGTCGTCGTTTTTATCTCTGGTAAAGTTGCACGCCCGTTCAAAATGATCGAGGAACAAAACAAAAATCTTGTAGCTCTCAATAAAGAGGTCAAGGCTGCGACTGAAGCCAAAAGTAACTTTTTGGCCAATGTGAGCCATGAAATGCGCACACCGATGAACGCGATCATTGGCCTGTCGGAACTGATGCTGGGTGAAGATGAACTCCAGGGCGAAGTTCGGGAAAGGTTGAACAAGGTATACAGTGCTGGCGTGACACTGTTGGGCATCGTCAATGACCTTCTTGATATTTCCAAGATCGAATCAAAAAGATTCGAGCTTGTGCCGGAGACCTACGATTTACCGAGTTTCATCAACGATACAGTGGCGCTCAACATCATGCGCATCGCTGAAAAGCCTATTGAGTTCAAACTGCTGATCGACGGATCCCTGCCCGACAAATTGATAGGCGACGACTTGCGGGTCAAGCAGATATGCAACAACCTTTTGTCCAACGCCTTCAAATATACCCGGGAAGGAACCGTGGAATGGAGGCTTTCATGCGAACGGGACGGTGACTCCGTATGGATGACCTGCGCGGTGACAGATACGGGCATCGGCATCAAACCCAATGATATCGGCAAGCTGTTCTCCAATTATAGCCAGGTAGATACCCGATCGAACCGCAAGATCGAAGGCACGGGACTGGGGCTCGCGCTGGCCAGGTACATGGTGGAAATGATGGACGGCAACATCACGGTAGAGAGCGAATACGGTAAAGGAAGCACATTCACGGCACGCTTTCGCCAGAAATTCGTGTCGGACGTAATGATCGACTCCAACGTCGTGGAAAGTCTGAAAAAAATGCATTACTCCAAGAACCGGCTGGAAACGAAAACCAGGTTCATCCGGGTGCAACTGCCTTATGCGAGGGTACTGGTAGTTGACGACGTGCCGACAAATCTGGATGTAGCGCGAGGCATGTTGAAACCTTACGGAATGAAAGTGGATTGCGTGGACAGCGGCCAAAAGGCGGTTGATCTGATCAAGAAAAGAAAAATCATATACGACGCCATTTTCATGGACCACATGATGCCGGAGATGGACGGCATCGAAGCCGTGCGAATCATCAGGAGCAGGATTGGAACGGATTACGCGAAAACCATACCCGTCATTGCGATGACCGCCAATGCGATTGCCGGCAACGAAGAAATGTTCCTGAACAATGGTTTCCAGGCTTTCATCGCCAAGCCAATCGACATCATGTTGCTGGATTCAGTCATCAGGCACTGGATACGCGATAAAAGCATGGAGTCCAGATACGTCGACCAGCAGGTCAAAGAAAAAGAACAGAAAATACCCGATTCGGATCTCCGGCAAAAAGCGCAAAAGAAAAAACATACCGGTACAGAGAGAAGAAGCGGGCATGTCAAACAGGAGTTCGACAAGGCCACGCCGCCCATTCCGGGGCTTGACCTGGAGGAATGCCTGGGGCGTTTTAGCGGAGATGAGGAGACATTGCGGGATATTCTCGATTCTTACGTACGCAACACCCCGGTCATGCTGGAGAAAATCCGCACCGTGACGCAGGAAATGCTTGACGACTACGCCGTTATTGCACACGGCATCAAAGGTTCCAGCCGCAACATCTGCGCACAGGCCGTCGGGGATTTTGCGCGGGAACTGGAATATGCAGCGAAGGCTGGCGATTTTGCCTTTGTCGAAACGAAAAACAGCGCGTTTCAACAAGCGGTCAAAGAACAGATCGCGCAAATATCGAATTTCCTCAAGCATTACAGCCGTGCGTGAGCCTATAATCCGGCCCGGGGGAGTTCGCCAGGCAGTCGCCGCGCGCAATCGTGCGGAGGAAAGTCCGGGCCCCATAGAGCAGGATGCCGGCTAACGGCCGGGCGCCGTGAGGCGACGGAAAGTGCAGCAGAAAACAAACCGCCGATGGCCCGTGTAATACGGGATCAGGCAAGGGTGAAATGGTGGGGTAAAAGCCCACCGCAGGACTGGTAACAGTCCCGGCACGGCAAACCCCATCCGGGGCAAGGCCAAATAGGGAAGCCATGGCGTGGCTCGCGCCGCTTCCGGGTAGGCTGCTGGAGCGCCACGGCAACGCGGCGCCAAGATGAATGACTGCCCAACACCCTCCGGGGTGTTCGACAGAACCCGGCTTATCGGCGGACTTCCTCTTTTTTTTGGAATTATCTCTTTAATGCGTGACCGCATTCATACGGTCATTTGCCTGCGGCTTGTGCCGACATCAAAAATGATGTATTTTCACATCTACTTTGATGACAAGGAGTCGCTATGAGAACCACTATAACGGTTGATGATGCCTTGTATGAAAGGGCGCTGGAGGTAGCCGATCCGGCGATGGACAAGGCCGATATCTTCCGGGAAGCCATCAAGACTTTTGTACGCGTACAGGCTGCAAAACGGCTTGCCTCTCTTGGGGCAAGCAAGCCTGAAATGCAAGAGATTTCCCGTCGGCGCGAAAATATCAAACGATGAAGGACGTTCTCGTCGATACATCGGTGTGGATCGATCATTTCCGCCAACACAACGACGTGCTGGCAGGCCTGCTTGAGCTTGACCTGGTTATGGCGCACCCCCTGATCCTTGGCGAAATCGCGTGCGGGTCGCCCCCCAACCGAACCCAAACGCTGTCCGATCTTCTCAGCTTGCGGCAGTCCCGGCAGGCCAGCGTTTCGGAGGTCATGGACTTCATTGAGCGTGAGCGTCTGTTCGGTTTGGGCTGCGGATTAGTGGACATGCTCTTGCTTGCTTCCACCCTGATGACGCCAGAAGCCGAACTCTGGACGCTGGACAAGCGACTGGGCGCAATGGCAGAACGGTTTGGCGTGATGCACCGCCCATCCCTGCGCTGAGGCACCGTCGGAAGCGCTACTCAAACCCCCTCAAAGTGTTCCAGCACCAGTTGCACATTCGATAACCCCTTATATTCATTGATATTCAGCCGATAGGCAGCATGAATGATGTCGGGCGCATGCTCGGTATAATTGAACCGGACGGCTTCCAGCCTTGTACCGCCAAGCGAGAGTTCCAGCTTGAGGTGGCGATCCTTGAGGATGCGCTGGCGCTCGACGCGGAAAACGTTGTCAAACACCGGCGGGGGAAAACCCTGCCCCCAGACTTCCCGTTCGAGCATGCGAGCCGTCTCCAGTGAGATTTCGGCGGCATCGAGCGCGCCGTCGGTGTCAATGCGGCGTTGCAGGTCGGCAGGATCGAGCAGGCTGGCGGCAACTTCTCCGAACGCGGCGCGGAATGCCGGAAGTTTTTCTTCATGGATCGTCAGGCCCGCCGCCATTGCGTGACCGCCAAAGCGCAGCAGCAGGCCGGAGTCCCGGCGGGCGATGAGTTCCAGCGCGTCGCGCAGGTGAAGGCCGGGAATGGAACGCCCGGAACCTTTCAATTCGCCATCCTGACCACGGGCAAAGGCAATTGCGGGACGGTGCAGTTTTTCCCGGACCCGCGCGGCGACAAGACCGACCAAACCCGGATGCCAGTCAGGCTCGAACAGCGTGAGTCCGGCCTGCTTGTCATCGTCGGCGCTGAATGCCTCAAGAATCTGACGTGCGGACTCCTGCATTTCGATCTCGATTTCGCGCCGTTCATGGTTCAGGCGGTCGAGTTCGCGTGCCAGTTGCAGCGCCTGACCGGCATCGTCGGCAAGCAGGCATTCGATGCCCAGGCTCATGTCGGCAATTCGCCCGGCGGCATTGATCCGGGGTCCAAGCGCGAAACCAAGATCGAATGCCGTCGCCCGCGCGGCATCGCGCTTGGCCACGGCAAACAGCGCCCGGACACCGGGCTGCATCTTTCCGGCCTGGATGCGTTGCAATCCCTGCGCGACCAAGATGCGATTGTTGTGCTCGAGCTTCACCACGTCGGCCACGGTTCCGAGGGCCACGAGGTCGAGCAGATTAGCAAGATTCGGTTCGCGCCCGCCTTCGATTGCGCCGCGTTCACGCAGTTCGGCCCGCAAGGCCAGCATCACGTAGAACATCACCCCGGCACCGGCCATCGATTTGCCCGGAAAACCGCAGCCCGGCTGGTTGGGATTCACGATCACGTCGGCTTCCGGCAGGGTTTCGCCGGGCAGGTGGTGATCCGTGATGATCGTCGACATCCCGTATGATCGCGCCCGCGCGATGCCTTCGATACTCGCAATGCCGTTATCGACCGTAATCAGCACCTCGGGACCGAGCTTTGCCGCAAGTTCGACCATCGGCGGAGTCAGCCCGTAACCGAGAGCCAGGCGATCGGGAACCAGATAATGCACGTCTGCGCCGAACGCCCGTAGCGCCCGTATGCCTACCGCGCAGGCTGTAGCGCCATCGCAGTCGTAATCGGCCACGATCACCATGCGCGCCTCGGCCTCGATGGCATCGGCCAGCAATTCAGCCGCCTCGCGTGCGCCGGTGAGCAAAGCCGGCGGCAGCAGCGCCTTGAATGACAGATCAAGTTCAATTGGGGAGTGCACGCCACGCGCGGCAAAGAGGCGCGCAAGCAGGGGAGAAACACCGGCAGCAGCGAGCGATGAAACGGTACGGGAGGAAAAATCGCGGGAGTGGATTGTAATCATGTCAGGGGCAAACCGGGCAGCGGTAGAGGCTTGCGCCAGAAACGCCAACGCGCCCCGCCGCCGAGAGTAAGAGAAAAACCGGCACGTTCGCCAGGAACGTGCAGGACAAGGCTGCGCAAGCCCCCTCCGTCAAACGCCCGCGCGACAGGCACAAACCATTCCTGCTCCAGCGCGGCAAGCGCGTCCTGCCAGCGCATAAAATCGAGATGGCGGGCAGAAAATGCGAGCGTGCCGAGCACGGCCAGCGTGTCGACGCGCAAGGCGCGGCCCACATCCAGCGCTTCCGGCTCGATTCCGGCTGTCCGCGCCAGCCCGCACGCTACTGGATCGGCCGTCTGCACGGCACAGCCGGTCATATCGGGTGTATCGGGCAGGGATGGTATGCCACTGCCCCAGAACCATACGCTGTTGACGGGACGCCGCCCTGCGGCCTCGCGGGCGATGTTGACCGGGTGGTTATGAAGCATGACCTGTATCTCATTGAGCATGTGCCGCCAATGCCTGGCGTCGTTTTCGCCGTTTTCCCCCTCCGTGGGCAAATAATCCTGCACCGGGCGGCAGACCGCTTCATCGAGCGGAAAGAAGCGTGCCTTTGCAGGGCGCCCCATGCGCAGATACCAGCGCGTCGGCGTAGCGGCCCAAAAGTGGCCAAGGCCGGCGAATTCTTCATTCAGGGAGGCAACCAGAGCGGTTGCCTCTGCCGCATCGATTTCGCCCTCATCCTCGTTAAACTCATCAAGCAGCACATGAGCGCCCATGAAAGACAAGTTCACCGGGTCGGCGCAGAGCCAGTGCGCATTTTCGTCGTCCTGCGCATGTTCGCCGACATGTCCGCCCTCTTCTCCAAGACGGCGCAATGCCGCAAGCGGAAGAGCGCGTTTCCTCCCCAGGAGCCGCGCCAACAGGTCATCAAAGGAAATGGCAGGTTCCATGCGCCACTGTCCACGCCCGAGCAGCCGCGCAAGCGCGGCATGTGGAATCTCACCCGCCGGGTGAAGTGCCTGCGGCGAGGGCCAGATGAGACCCGGTACGACGAGGGCAAGCCGGGTCATGTTTCGCCCAACAGTATCTGCCGCAACCCGGACGGCGAGAACGCTTCGCGCCAGCGCACCGCCGCCGTGCCCTCTCCTGCATGCGGGATGCCATAGCCCCATGTTGCGCCGATGAAGGGGAGATCGTTGGCCTCGGCCGCTTCAAAGTCCTCGATGCGGTCACCCACGTAAATCGCCCGGCGCGTATCAATCCCTTGGTCGATGAGCATCCGTCCGAGCAGCGCCGCCTTGTTGGGCAACGGTGGCGTAAAAATATCGAGCGCATAGACCGAATCAAAAATGTCGACCCATCCAATGTGTTCGACAATCAACCTTGTCGGATGAATGCGCTTGTTGGTGGCAATCGAGAGTTTCATGCCCGCCGCGCGCAACGACCGGAGCATGTCGCCGATGCCGGGATAAGCCCTGGTTTCCAGCACGCCGTCCGTATCGTGGCTGAGCTTGAAAGCGTCGGCGAGCCGGGCAATGATCGCGGGATCTTCGCTCCCCGCAAGCAACTTCAGGGCTTCACCAAGGGGAGGGCCGATGATATCCGCCTCAATGTCCCGAACCGGCGTCAGCCCGCATGCGGCAAACGCGCCACGAAAGCTGGCAAGGATCGCTTCGGCGGAATCGATCAGCGTTCCATCGAGATCGAAAACAATATGGGATGGGAGCATGGATCCGAAGTGCGAAAGTGAAGGGCTGTGTATTATCGCGGAAGCGATGCAAAGTGGTCATAGCCGCACACATCAAGCGGGCGCGGGGAACCTCCAGACCCATCGGCCAGCAGGATCGCCCCGGTCTCCGCGGTGAGCTGCCCGATGCGGGCAAGCGGCAGGCCGAGTTTCCGGGCGAGCGTGGCAAGGGTGTCGCGTGCCGCCGGTGAAGCGGAGAAAAGCAACTCGTAATCGTCACCGCCCGCGAGTACGGTGCGGCAGGCCAGTGCATCGTCCGCGCCCGCCGCGATGAGCGGCGCAAGCGGCAGCATCCGCGTGTCGAGCAGTGCGCCGAGTCCCGAACATTCGCACAGGTGTGCGAGATCTCCGGCCAACCCGTCCGAGACATCGATCATCGCGTGTGCAATGCCGCGCAGGGCTTCTCCCATCTCGACGCGCGGCACTGGCCGATGCAGGGCGGCGAGTGCCAAGTCGGCATCAATGAGCCGGACGCGGTTTTGCAGGCACATCAGCCCGAGCGCCGCCAGACCAGGGCAACCGGAAATCCAGAGATCATCCCCCGGCTGCCCGCCCGCGCGGGTAATTGCCTGCCCCGCCGGAACTTCGCCGAACAAGGCCACGGTCATGGCGAGCGGCCCGCGCGTGGTATCGCCGCCGACGAGTTCCACGCCATACCGCCCGGCACAGTCGAAAAAACCTTCGGCGAAGGCTGATATCCAGCCTTCATCGGCAGCGGGCAGGGTCAAAGCCAGCGTCGCCCATCGCGGCGCGGCTCCCATCGCCGCCAGGTCGGAGAGATTGACCGCCAGCGTTTTCCATCCCAAACCGTGCGGCGATGTGTCATAAAAGAAGTGAGTACCCGCCACGAGAGTATCGGTCGTCACTGCCAACTGCATGTCCGGCGCAACGCGGAACAAAGCCGCATCGTCACCCACCGCCAAATCCGTATGCGTGGCCGGACGAGTAAAATGGCGGCGGACGAGATCGAATTCTGAAAACATGGCGCGGCGAAAATCGTGGTCAATGGGGTAGAGTAACACTTTCGGTTTTTTGATCGCCCGACATGGTATTTCATCCTCCCAAGGGCCGCACCGGACTGGCCCGTATCATGGCTGCGGCGGCCTACTCCCGCGACGGGCTGCTGGCCGCGTTCCGGGGCGAGGCGGCGTTTCGCCAACTCGTCGCGCTGCATGCCGTGCTGGTTCCGTTGTCGTTTTTTTGCCCGGTGAGCCGGGGTGAGCGCGCATTGATGATTGCGGCCTGCCTGCTCTCTTTCATCGTTGAACTGTTCAACTCGGCTATCGAGGCCGTGGTCGACCGTATCTCAGCAGAACGCCATCCTTTGTCCAAAAATGCCAAAGACATGGGAAGCGCCGCGCAATCGGTTGCGCTGATCCTGATCGCGGCAGTGTGGGGCGTAATTTTGCTGGGTTGAGCCACAGCCGCTTGCGCGGCTGGCGTGATTCAGGATCAACGTTTCAGCCGGACGACATCGCCTCTCAGGGCGACACCCGCCATAATGCTTCCGGCATGGCATTCAAAATTATCATCGCTCCTGAAACTTTCCTTCTTGTAAAAGCTCTCGATGTTGACGACAGCGTTAGCGCCCACATTGCGGGCAGCATGCTGAAGCTGGATCAGCGCCGATAACATGGCCACGTTGCACGCGGCCACGTCTTTTTTGTTGACATTGTTGGTTTTCTTGTTGGTGACGATGCCTTTGGTTATCGTTACATCAATCGAGGGATGCTTTTGGTCTGCAAAGAAGAATTTAACGTCGTCACCGAGATCTCCTTTGGCCCTGCCCATTTCGATAGCATCCTTGATTGGAAAGTAATGCACCGAGTCACGGGCTTGAACGGCGAAAGCGGATAATGAAAGGGAAACGGACAGCGCAGCAAAACCAGCCGCTTTCATTGGTACTTTCATGAACCTCTCCTGTA
>JAISPJ010000046.1 GCA_031274995.1 Azoarcus sp. | reverse complement strand
CATTGAGGGCAATCGCACCCCGGCATCATCGGCTCGCTTCAGATCCCCATGTGCATCCTGCACTGCTCGCAGCAACGAGCCTATGCGCTGACGAATCTGCGGGTGCGCTTGCAGACCTTGCACAATCTCTTCGTCGCTGATCCGGTCGATTTCCATCGTGGCTCCTTGCTTTGGCGGTAAAGCCTCTATTGGGACACATTAGTTTCAATCGCACCCCCGCAAGGGCATGGAAAGCTCTTTGGTATAAGCTACACGTAAATGTATTCGCACAATCCGGGCGCCATGGGATGTCGTATCGGAACTGGTGCCGCGTTCCATCAAAACCGTCACAAATGAAATCGATGGATTTGTTCGTCAGGCAAGGCGCAAAGCGCGGCGATGCCCGGTGGCATCGCGAGCGTGTGCAACGCGGCATGACGGACAAAGACGCTTGTTTCATGTAACGGTTTTGATGGAACGCAGCACCAAGTGCTTCATGCATTCCCACCAAGAAAGTGCCACGCATGAAGACTTGCAAAGGGTCTGCCACGGAAACCTGGTACATGGATGAGCACGCGGCCCGTGTCTTTCTGGCGGCAGAGCATTTGGGACGACGGCGCGAATTTTCCAAGGGAACGACGATCTACCGCCAGGGAGGCGCGGGCTCGACCTTCTATTTCGTGGTCAGCGGCCGGGTGCAGGTCGAGATATTCCAGGAGGACGGGTCGGAGTTCATCCTGGAGCTGATGGGTTCCGGGGCATTGATGGGCGAAGGGCCGGCGCTGGCCGGCCTGCCGCGCACGGCGACCGCGACCGCGCTGGAGCCGTGCGTGCTCATCGAGTTCGACTATCCCGTGGTCAAGAAGGCTTTCGCACAGAACGTGGAATTCGCCACGGCTTTAATGGAGGTCGTGGCGGTCAAGCAATGGGTGCTCGGTATGCGCATCCAATTCCTGGCCACGTCCAGGTCCGATTTGCGTATCGTCGAATTGTTGAGCCGTCTGGCCAGCTTGTACGGTGACGAAGACGAAGGCGGCATCCGCATCCGCACACCCCTTACGCACGAGCAAGTGGCCGCCTTGACGGGCACCAGCCGCGTGACTGTGACACGCACCATCATGAAACTCAAGTCTGAAGGCGTGATTCTGAACGAGGGGCGCCATTTCTGGGTGCGCGACCAAAGCCGCTGCGTGCGCGAACTGCGGCGCGTTGCGTGAAGAATTCGCGGCGAGAGTTTCAGCGCGCCAGCGCAATCGGTCGCCGCCGCTCCAGCCAAGCGGCCAGCGCCAGTGTCAACTCGTCACGGCCTTTCGGCGCAACGATCTGCACGCCCATGGGCAACACGGCGCCCTGCGGCCAGATTGGGAAAGACAGCGCCGGCATCTGGGCCAGATTGAACGCAGGCGTATAGGGGTTCCACGACATCCAGTCGTCGGCAGGCCAACCGGCCGGCGTATCGCGTCCCGCCACGAAGGGAGGGATGGGCATGGTGGGCAGCATCAGCACGTCCACCGCGCCGAAAATACCGTGCAACCCACCGGCCAGGACATCGCGCTCCTGCTGCATCTTCAGCAGGTCCTGGAGCTGGACATCCTGCATTGGCTGCACGAACCGCAGCAGGCCAGGATCGAGTTGGCTACGCTACGCTTCGGCAATGGCCTGTACCGTCGCACGGCACCCGAATCTATAGAAAAACGCACCCACCTGCGAAGCAGGCCGGACGTCGAAGTCCACTTGGCGGATTTCGAATCCCCCTTGTGCCAACAGGTTCGTCGTTTCCTTCATGCCTTGCCGGACCAGCGGGGCGCAATCATCCCAGCAGGCCTCGGCGAGCAGCCCGATGCGCAGGCCCTCGGCGCTCGGAATCTGATCGAACGACAGCTCCCGCATTCCGATGGAAGTCCAGGGCTTCATACGGCTTTCGGTGCATCTGCTTTTTCTTTCTGCGTTTTGCTGCCGGCGCCCAGGTAGATTTCCGCCAGTTGCGGGTCGCTGGCGAGTTCCTCGCCCGTGCCTTCCTTGACGATCTTGCCAAGCTCGATCAGGTAGGCGCGATCCGCCATCCACAGCGCCAGCCGCGCGTTCTGCTCGACCAGAACCACGGTCAGGCCCTCCTGGCGCTTGTACTTGACGATCACGTCCATGATTTCCTGCACGATCAGCGGTGCCAGGCCGATCGACGGCTCATCGAGCAGCAGCACCCTGGGCCGGGCGATCAGCGCGCGGCCAATCGCCACCATCTGCTGCTGCCCGCCGGACAAGGTCCCGGCAAGTTGTGCCTTGCGCTCCTCCAGAATCGGAAACAGCGTGTAGATACGCTTGAGTTCTTCGGCGAAGTTGACGGCCTTGCGATTGCCATACGTGCCCAGTTCCAGGTTGTCTTGAACCGTCATCGAATTGAACAGAGTGCGCTTCTCCGGCACCAGCACCATGCCGCGGCGCACGTGCTCCTCGACCGGCGCGCGCCCCAGCGCGACGCCGGCCAGCGACACCGATCCGGCATCCGCCGCCAGCGCGCCCATCACGGCCTTGAGCAACGTGGTCTTGCCCGCGCCGTTGGCGCCGATCAGCGCGACCAGATCGCCTTCCCGCGCCTCGAATGAAACACCGCTGACCGCGCGCACATGGCCGTAGGAAACGGACAGTTCCCGCACTTCCAGCATCGTCATACGGAAGACCCCAGGTAGGCGCTGATCACCTCGGGATGGCGTTGCACCTCGGCGGGCTTGCCTTGCGCCAGCAGCTTGCCGAAATTCAGCACGAAGA
>JAISPJ010000072.1 GCA_031274995.1 Azoarcus sp. | reverse complement strand
AAGCACACTTCCACTTCGATCCAGGATGGACAGGTGTCGATGCTGGTCGAGTTCCGGCTGGAAAAGCCCTTGCAGGAAGCGGTAGACGATGTGCGCTCCGCCGTTGCGCGCGTGCGTTCCGATTTGCCGTCCGACCTGCTCGATCCGGTCATCAACCGCCTGGATATGGCCTCGCAGCCGATCCTCGCCTATGCCATACGCTCGGAGCGCCGGGACGACGAGGCGCTGTCATGGTTCATCGACAATGATCTGTCGAGGCGCCTGCTCGCAGTAAAAGGTGTTGCCGCAGTGAAAAGGGTCGGCGGCGTCAGCCGTGAGATACGGGTGACACTCGATCCGCTGCGCTTGCAGGCGCTGGGCGTAACGGCAACAGAAATTTCGCGCCAGATTCGCCAGATGCAGACTGAGATCGCGGGTGGGCGCGTCGATCTGGGCAGCGGCGAGCAGCCGATGCGCACACTGGCAAACGTGGCTTCCGCTGAAGAGTTGGCACACATGGAAATCCCGCTCCTCGATGGCCGCCGCATCCGGCTCACCGATGTGGCGAGTGTGCGGGATACCGTCGCCGAAACACGCTCGATCGCTCTGTTGGACGGAATTCCTGCCGTCGGGTTCGAGATCACGCGCGGCCGGGGGGAGAGCGAGGTCGAAGTTGGCGCAAGCGTGCACGCCGAACTGCAAAGTACGCTCGCCGCCAATCCCGATCTCGAGATTGTCGAAGCTTTCAATTTCGTCAGCCCGGTGCAGGAAGATTATAGAGGCTCCATGCACATGCTCTACGAGGGGATGTTCCTGGCCGTCCTCGTCGTTTTCCTCTTTTTGCGTGATATCCGCGCGACCATCGTTTCCGCCGTTGCACTGCCCCTGTCGGTCATCCCCACTTTTCTGGGCATGTTCCTGTTCGGTTACACGATCAACATCGTCACGCTGATCGCCCTCTCGCTGGTGGTCGGCATTCTCGTCGACGATGCCCTCGTGGAAGTCGAGAACATCGTGCGCCATCTGCGCACAGGGAAAACACCCCGGCAGGCGGCGTTTGAAGCCACGGCGGAAATCGGGCTGGCCGTGGTGGCGACCACGGCTACGCTGACGGCCGTCTTTTTGCCGACCGCGTTCATGTACGGCATAGCGGGGCTGTTCTTCAAACAATTCGGCTGGACGGCTTCAATCGCCGTTCTCATGTCGCTGGTCGTCGCCCGGATGATTACGCCGGTTCTTTCCGCTTCCATGCTCCGTCCCTTTGTACAGGAGTACAGAGAACCGCGCTGGGTGCTGTGGTTCATGAAAAAAACCGAATGGTGTTTGAAACATCGCGCACTCACCGCCCTGTGCTCGGGGGCTTTTTTCATCGCTTCAGCCATGTTGGTCCCCCTGCTCCCCGAAGGCTTCATGCCCCCGGACAATAGTTCGCAAACCCAGGTCTATATCGAACTGCCGCCGGGTTCGACGCTCGAACAGACGCGCCGCCTCGCCGGGGAAGCCTTCGAGCGGCTCATGCGGCTGGAGCACGTAGAGCGCGTCTACTCCGCTATTGGCGGCGGCAGTGCCGGGGCCGATCCCTTTGCTTCCCTGCTCGCCGGCAGCGACGTGCGCAAAGCCTCGCTGACGATACAACTCTCCCCGCGCGGCAAACGCCCTCGCAAACAGGTCATCGAACGTCAGATCCGCGTCGCGCTCGAAACCCTGCCCGGCGCACACCTCAAGGTCGGGCTGGACAACTCGCGCGACCACTATGTCCTTTTCCTTGCGGGCAACGATTCGGAGGCTCTGCGCACTGCCGCGCTCGACATCGAACGCGATATGCGCACCATACCGGGACTCGGCAACATCAAGTCCAGCGCCAGCCTCATTCGCCCGGAAATTGCCGTCCGGCCGGATTTCGCCCGCGCCGCCGATCTCGGCGTCACCAGCCTTGCCATTGCAGACACGTTGCGCGTCGCCACTCTTGGCGACTACAACGTGGCGCTGGCCAAACTCAACCTTTCGCAACGGCAGGTGCCCATCCTCGTGAGGCTCGACGACGAAGCCCGCCGCGATCTTGCAATGATCGGCCGGCTGACCTTGCCCGGCGCACGCGGCCCGGTAATGCTCAACGAAATTGCCGCCCTGAAAATGTCCGCCGGTCCGGCACAGATCATACGTTACGACCGATCACGCGCCGTCCGGTTCGATATCGAACTCGACGGCATCCCGATGGGCGACATTTCAAAGCATGTCCATTTGCTCCCCTCCGTGCGCGCCCTCCCATCCAGCCTGACACTCAAGGAAGTTGCCGACGCTGAAGTCATGGACGAACTCTTCGTGAACTTCATGCTCGCCATCGTCACCGGCGTCCTGTGCGTCTATGCCGTACTCGTGCTGCTGTTCAAGGACTTCCTGCTCCCGATGACGCTGCTGACCGCCCTGCCCCTGTCGCTTGGCGGCGCTTTCGTCGCCTTGCTGCTGACCGGCTCCAGCTTCTCGATGCCTTCCCTGATCGGCCTCGTCCTGCTGATGGGTATTGCCATCAAAAATTCCATCCTGCTCATCGAGTACGCAATTACCGCGCAGCGCGACCGGGGACTGGACAGGCTCGACGCCCTGCTCGATGCCTGCCACAAGCGCGCCCGCCCCATCGTGATGACCTCCGTCGCAATGACTGCGGGAATGCTGCCGCTCGCCTTGGGGTTGAGCAGCGCCGATACGAGTTTTCGCGCCCCGATGGCCATCACTGTCATCGGCGGGCTGGTGACTTCCACCATTCTCAGCCTGCTCGTCGTTCCGGTGGTATTTACCTATGTGGATGATTTCGCGCGCTGGGCCGGACGGCACCTTCCCTAAAGGGAGGCAAAACTATAAATTTTTGCCCACAGGCACCATTCTGGCCCCGAACGGGGCGTCAGCGAGGTCTCCGGCCTGAACACGGGGGAGGGGACGAAGAATCTGGAGCACATTTACAAATGCTTACACTCCGGCTACATCATGACAAAATTCCGGCCAGCGTCAGTGCTATCGTTGCCACGTATGTATCTGGGTCCCGCGCTTCGCGGAAAATTCGCATAGTGTGTAGTACAACACGCAAACAGGAGCACCATCATGAGATATCGCATCGCTTCGTTATCCGCTCTGCTGATCGTCGGCCTTCTCTCCGGCGCATCGGCTTTGGCCGCCCCTCCCGACAGAGGACACGCCTATCGACAACCGCCCCGGCAAAGCGCGTCACCACCGCCCAGGCAACATTACGCACCACCACCCAGGCAGCATTACGCGCCGCCGCCCCGACAGACTCACCGCGAGGTGCGCCCCCTGCCGCGCTCCCGATATGGCTATTACCAAAGCCGTGGGCGCTCCTGGCAAATGGGACGTGCAATACCGCGCACGGTCATCTATCACGAAGTTTCATCTCCATATATTTATGACCTGGCCCCACCGCCCCGCAATCACCGCTATGTGCGCGTGGGCAGCGACATACTGCTGATCGCAATTGGGACCGGCCTGATTGTCAATGCCCTTTACGACATCGCCTACTGAGCGCGTTTGATCCGGTGTTTTACACATGGCCGGGCATCGTCCCGGCCGTTTTGTTTTTGTCATCCTGGCAGGCATTTCATTAACCGCCGCGCTCAAACCGCTTCCAGCTTCGCCACCGACAACAATAACCACTTGACGCCCGCATCGCCGAAGTTGACGTGAACCTTGGTATCGTTGCCGCCGCCCTCTGCGTTGACGATCACCCCGTAGCCGAACACGGCGTGGCGCACGTTCTGCCCGATGCGCAGGCCGCTTGGCAATTCGCGCGATGCCTGCGCATTCATCGGCGAAACGCGAACCGGCGAAGTGTTCCTTTCGCGCCATCCGTTGCCGCCGTAACCGCTTGAACGCAAGGACAAAGCGGGGGACATGAGCGGTTTGAGCAGTTTCGATGGAATTTCACCGAGAAACCGCGACCGCAGATGGAAATGCGTCTGCCCGTGCAAAGCGCGGCTCCTGGCGCAGGACAGGTACAGGCGTTCGCGGGCGCGCGTCACCGCCACGTACATCAACCGCCTTTCTTCTTCCAGCCCGCCGGGATCAAACAGGCTGTTGATGTGCGGGAAAAGCTCTTCTTCCAGTCCACACAGGAAAACAATGTTGAATTCCAGCCCCTTGGCCGAGTGGACGGTCATGAGTTGCACCGCTTCTTCCTGTGCGCCTGCCTGATGATCCCCTGCTTCGAGCGATGCACGATCAAGAAAACCCGCCAGCAGCGCGTGTGGTTGCGGCAGGGTTTCGGAGTCGGCCTGAATTTCGTCGCAAAAATTCTCAGTGGCGCGAACGAGTTCGTCAAGGTTTTCCAGCCGATCCTGGCCTTCTTTCTCTGTCCGGTAGTGCGCGCGCAGGCCGCTTTGTTCGAGCATGTGCTCTACCAATTCGGGCAGCGGAAAGGTTTGCATCTCGCGGCGCAATGCTTCGATCAGGCTCACGAATCGGGTGAGCGAAGCGGCGCTTTTGCCGGACAGATGCGGCACGGTGGCGTACAGGCTGTCGTTCCACTGCCGGGCCGTGTCCTGGAGCATTTCCTGCGTCCGCGCACCGATACCGCGTGCGGGGAAATTCACCACGCGCATGAAAGCGGTATCGTCTCCGGGGTTGACGAGCAGACGCAGATAGGCAAGCGCATGCTTGATCTCCTGACGCTCGAAAAACCGCAGCCCTCCGTGTACGCGATACGGCACGCCGACCGAAAAAAGCTGGTGTTCGAGCACGCGCGACTGGGCATTGGCACGGTATAGCACGGCGATGCTGCCACGTGCCGCGCCATCGCACAGCAAGGCTTGTATTTCGTCAACGATCCAGCGCGCCTCGTCCATGTCGCTCACCGCCTCGAAAACCCGGATCGGCTCGCCTTCGCCTTGCTCCGTCCAAAGGTTCTTGCCCAAGCGATTATCGTTGTTGCGGATGATGGCGTTGGCCGCGTCGAGGATGTTGCCGTGCGAGCGGTAGTTCTGTTCCAGGCGGATGATGTCCTGCACCTGGAATTCCCGCTCGAAGCTGCGCATGTTGCCGACTTCCGCGCCCCGGAAACGGTAGATACTCTGGTCGTCGTCACCGACGCAAAAAAGCACCGCGCCGTCGCCCTCTTCTCCTTTGGCGGCCAATAGTTTCAGCCAGCGGTATTGCAGGACGTTGGTATCCTGGAATTCATCGACCAGGACGTAGCGGAAACGCTGCCGGTAATGCCTCAGGATTGGTTCGTTGCGCTGGAGCAGTTCGAAGCTTCGCAACAACAATTCGGCGAAATCCACCACCGATTCGCGCTGGCATTGGGCTTCGTATTCCTGGTACAGCGCGGCGCGGCGACGGGTGTATTCGTCCAGGGCTTCAACCGCGTGCGGGCGCAAGCCTGCTTCCTTTTGTGCGTTGATGAAATGTTGCAGGTCACGTGGCGGAAATTTTTCATCGTCGACATTGAGCGTTTTCAGCAGGCGCCTGATCGCCGCGAGTTGGTCGGCGACATCGAGAATCTGGAACAGGCGGTCCAGCCCGGCATCGCGGTAATGCGTCCGCAGCAGGCGATTGCACAGTCCGTGAAAGGTGCCAATCCACATTGCGCGCGGACTTGCCGGCAGCATGGCTTCAAGCCTTGATTGCATTTCGCGCGCCGCCTTGTTGGTAAACGTCACGGCGAGTATGCCCGCCGGGGTTGTCATCCCCTGCTTGAGCAACCAGGCAATGCGGGTGGTGAGCACCCGCGTTTTGCCGGAACCCGCCCCGGCAAGCACCAAGGCATGACGCGCGGGCAGGGTAACGGCCCCGGCTTGTTGTGGATTCAGGCAGGCGAGCAGTGGATCGGGCATGGAGGCTCCTCAGAAGCCCGCCATTCTACCCGTCAACCGGCCAGATATTGTCCTTTTGATATTTTCCGTACCCAACCCACATTTTTCACACTTTTAGCATGTGTATTTTTTGCATCCAGCTCAAAATTTATACGCTTACGCCTTGAAAGCACGTTGGACATGTACTAGAATCCGTATTGTGCATAGCAGCAAATTAACTTAGTAATAACCTTCAAACATGTTTTTAACAGAATGAAAAACAAGAAATATATTTACTGAAATAGGTGTTTTTGCAGAACAGCATCCAAGTACCAAAGTTCTAGTGCTCAGGGGCTTGACTGCTCTGTCGGTTCCCTCCCTCTCCTTCAACAGGAGATTTTTCACCCGGCTCTGCCGGGTGTTTTTTTGTCGGCATGGCGTGCCGCGATATACTTGCGCATTTCCTGATCGCTACCAGCCACGCCCGGTTCCATGCAAGACAAATACTCGCCCGCAGCCATCGAAGCCGCCGCCCAGGAGCATTGGGCATCCACCTCGGCCTTCCACGCCACCGAAGACAGTAGCCGCCAGAAATACTACTGCCTGTCGATGTTCCCATACCCCTCGGGCAAACTGCACATGGGGCATGTCCGCAACTACACCATCGGCGACGTACTCGCGCGTTACCACCATATGCGCGGCTGCAACGTACTCCAGCCGATGGGATGGGACGCCTTCGGTATGCCTGCCGAAAACGCCGCGATCCAGAACAATGTCCCTCCGGCGGAATGGACTTACGGCAACATCGACTACATGAGGGGGCAGTTGAAACGGCTGGGTTTTGCCATCGACTGGTCGCGCGAGTTCGCCACTTGTTCGCCTGAATACTACCGATGGGAACAATGGCTGTTTACCCGGCTTTTCGAGAAAGGCCTGATCTACAAGAAACTCGGCACAGTGAATTGGGACCCGGTCGATGAAACCGTGCTCGCCAACGAGCAGGTCATCGATGGCAGGGGATGGCGTTCGGGCGCGTTGATCGAAAAGCGTGAAATTCCCATGTACTACATGCGGATCACCGCCTACGCCGACGAATTGCTCACAGCCCTTGATTCGCTGCCCGGCTGGCCGGAACAGGTCAAGCTGATGCAGAAAAACTGGATTGGCCGCTCCGAGGGCGTCGAAGCGCACTTTCCCTACGATGTGGCAAGCATCGGCGAAGCGGGTGCGCTCAAGGTCTTCACCACACGCGCCGACACTCTGATGGGAGCCACCTACGTCGCCGTGGCCACCGAACACGCGCTCGCATCGAGGGCTGCCGCGCACAATCCTGAACTGGATGCCTTCATCGAGGAGTGCAGGCGTGGCAGCGTGGACGAAGCCACGCTGGCGACGATGGAAAAGAAAGGCATGGATACCGGCCTCAAGGTCGTCCATCCGCTTACGGGCGAAACACTGCCGGTATGGGTCGCCAACTACGTGCTGATGGGCTATGGTGAAGGCGCGGTCATGGCCGTACCCGCACATGACGAACGCGATTTCGCCTTTGCCCGCCAATATGGGCTGCCGATCAAGAGGGTCATAAGCTCCACCCGAGGCGCCTACGATGAGATCACCGGACAATGGACCGATGCCTGCGCCGAGCATGGCCAACTGGTGAATTCGGGCAAGTACGACGGGCTGGATTTTCAGGGTGCCGTCGACGCCATTGCCGCAGACCTCGCCACCAAGGGGCTAGGGCAAAAACGGGTGCAATACCGGCTCCGGGACTGGGGCATTTCACGCCAACGTTACTGGGGCTGCCCGATCCCGATGGTTCGTTGCGGCGATTGCGGCGATGTGCCCGTGCCCGACGACCAGCTTCCGGTCACCCTGCCCGAGAATGTCGAAATCACCGGGCGTGGTTCACCGCTTGCCAGGATGCCCTCGTTTTACGCATGCGCCTGCCCCCGATGCGGCAAGCCGGCGCGGCGCGAAACCGACACGATGGATACTTTCGTCGAATCCTCGTGGTACTTCCTGCGCTACGCCTCGCACGACAACCAGGACGCGATGCTCGACGCGCGCGCGGGCTACTGGGCACCCGTCGACCAGTACATCGGCGGCATCGAGCACGCCATCCTTCACCTGCTTTATTCGCGCTTTTTCACGCGCGCGCTGCGCGATTGCGGCATCATCGACCTCTCGGAGCCCTTCGTCCGGCTGCTTACACAGGGCATGGTTGTGGCTGCCAGCTATTACCGTGAGGGCGAAAACGGCAAAAAACAATGGATCAACCCGTCGGATGTCCATGTGAACACCGACGAGCGCGGCCGCTCCATCGGCGCAACCCTCAAGGCCGACGGCCTGCCCGTGACGATCGGCGGCATCGAAAAAATGTCGAAATCGAAGAACAACGGCGTCGACCCGCTGATGATGATCGAGCAATACGGCGCGGACACGGTGCGCCTCTTCATCATGTTCGCCGCCTCGCCGGACCAGCAACTCGAATGGCTGGATTCCGGTGTCGAAGGCGCGTCGCGCTTCCTGCGCCGCGTCTGGGCATTCGGCTACGCCCTCGTTGCTCAGGGCGTCCCGGGCCGGAACCCCGAAATCCCCCCGGCACCGCGCCCGGCGCTCGCCGATATCCGGCGCGAAATTCATACTCATCTCAAACAAGCCAACCACGACTTCGGCAAATTCCAGTTCAACACCGTTGTCTCGGCAGCGATGAAAATCCTCAACGCGCTCGAAAAACTGCCGTGCACGGACGATCCCTCCAGAAAAGTCGCCTGCGAGGGCTTCTCCATCCTGCTGCGGCTCCTCTCTCCAGTCACGCCGCACATCGCCCACGCCCTGTGGCAGGAATGCGGTTTTGGAGACGACATTCTCACAGCGCCCTGGCCCGAGCCAGAGCCCGACGCGCTTGCGCAGGACGAGATCGAACTCATGCTCCAGATCAATGGCAAACTGCGTGGCAGCCTCCGGGTTGCCGCAGACGCTCCGGGAAGCGTCATTGAAACCGCCGCGCTTGCCACCGAGCCAGCGCAAAAATTCATGGAGGGCAAACCCGCCAAAAAGGTGGTGGTCGTGCCCGGGCGGCTGGTTAACATCGTGATTTGACAGCATGGCTCCTTCACTCTTTCTTCTCGCCCGCCGCGCACGGTTCGTTCTCCTCGCCATCGGTCTTGCCGCGCTCGCCGGTTGCGGTTTTCACCTGCGTGGTCCGCAACCGATGGCCTTTTCCAGCATCCATATAGGTACGAGCCAATACACGTCGCTGGGGATCACCCTGCGGCGCCAAATCGTATCGGGCGGTTCGGCTGCGGTCGAAGAAGACGCCTCCCGCGCCGAAGCCAGGCTCCAGATACTCTCCAATGACCGCTCGCGTGAAATCCTGAGCCTCACCGCTACCGGCAGGGTGCGCGAATATGAACTTATTCAGGCTATCCGCTTCAGCCTTGTCGACCGCGACGGCAATGAACTGATTCCGCCCACCACGATTTCCGCGCGGCGCGAATATACCTTCGACGACGAACTCGTTCTCGGCAAGGAGCAGGAAGAAGCCCTGCTCTACAGCGACATGGAAAGCGACCTCGTGCGCCAGCTCATGCGACGGCTGGCCGCCTGGCAACGTCCGTGAGCCTTTCCCCCAGCGATCTCGCCCGCCAGCTTGAAAAACCGCTTGCCCCCCTGTGGGTGCTGCACGGCGACGGACTATTGACGCTGGAAGCGGCTGACGCGCTGCGCGCAGCCGCCCGCCGACAAGGGATCACCGAACGCGAAACCCTGGTCGTGGACAAAGGTTTCCACTGGGACGCACTGACGCTGGCCGCTGGCAATCTGTCACTTTTCGGCGGATCGAAACTCATCGACCTGCGCATTCCCTCCGCCAAACCCGGCCGGGATGGCGGCGACATGCTTCAGCGTTACGCCGCCGCGCTTCCCGCTGGCACCGTAACCCTGATTACCCTGCCCGCCCTCGACTGGCAAACGAAGAAAACCGCCTGGTTCAAAGCCATCACCGAAACCGGGGCAACCATCGAATTTGTGCCTCCGCCGCGCGAACGCCTGCCCGCCTGGATCACCGCGCGCCTGGCTGCGCAACGTCAATCAGCGCCTGCCGGGGCGCTGGAATTCATTGCCAATCACGTCGAAGGCAACCTGCTCGCCGCGCATCAGGAAATCCTCAAACTCGGGCTTTTATACGGCGAAGGCGAATTGACGGCATCCCAAGTCGAAGCAGCGGTACTCAACGTGGCCCGCTACGACATTGATATGCTGCGGCAGGCATTGCTCGCGGGCGACGCAGCCCGTTGCGCACGCCTGCTCGACGGCCTGCGCGGTGAAGGCACGCCAACACCGCTGGTACTGTGGGCGTTGGCCAACGAAATCCGCACGCTTGCCCTGTTGCGTGGCGGAACCGACACGGGGCAGCCGCTGGCCGCACTTTTCAGAACCGAGCGCATTTTCGACACTGCCAAGCAGCAAACTATCCGCTCTGCCCTGTCCCGGCTGACCCGATCCTCCCTGCAAACCGCCCTGCTCCACGCCGCCCGGATCGACCGCATGGTCAAGGGGCTTGTCCGTGGCGAAGTCTGGGACGAATTTTTGCATCTCGCTCTGCGGCTGTGCCGCCGCTGACATCGATAAACACGGCTTCCGCATTCAGTGCTTTAATTATATTTTTCTTTCCCGGCTCCCCTTATCCAGATGGACATTCAGCAAATCATGCACGCTATGGGCCATCGGGCGCGCGAAGCCTCACGCTTGCTCGCTGCCGCCTCGACCGGAACCAAGAACACGGCGCTCATCGCCACGGCGGAAGAAATCCGCCGCCAATGCGATACTCTCCTCGCTGCCAACGCCAAAGATCTCGCCCTGGCACGGCAAAACGGATTGGAGTCGGCCATGCTCGACCGCTTGGCCCTGAATGAAAGAGGCGTCGAAGCCATAGCCGCCGGGCTGGAACAAGTGGCCTCGCTCCCCGATCCGGTGGGAGAAATCACCGATGTCCGCCGACGCCCCTCCGGCATTCAGGTCGGCAGGATGCGCGTGCCGCTCGGCGTGATCGGCATCATCTACGAGGCACGCCCCAACGTGACCGCCGACGCTGCCGCGCTCTGTCTGAAAGCAGGCAACGCCGCGATTCTGCGCGGCGGCTCAGAGGCCATCGAATCCAACCGCGCCATTGCCGCCTGCGTCCAGTCCGGGCTGACCTCCGCCGGACTGCCAGCCACCTCCGTACAGGTCGTCGACACCACTGACCGGGCAGCCGTCGGCGCGCTCATTACAATGCCACAGTACGTCGACGTTATCGTCCCGCGCGGCGGAAAGGGACTGATCGCGCGCATCTCAAATGAGGCGCGCGTGCCGGTCATCAAACATCTTGACGGCAACTGCCATGTATATATTGACGATGAAGCCGATCCGGCCAAGATCGTCCCCATCGTCGAAAACGCCAAGACGCAACGCTACGGTGTCTGCAACACCATTGAAACACTCCTTGTTTCACGCAAGGCGGCGGCATCGGCGTTGCCGGAAATCGCCGCCATGCTGGCTCTCAAAGGCGTGGAAATGCGCTGTTGCGAAGAATCGCTTGCCCTGCTGCGGCAAGCGGGCATCCCCGGCGCAAAGCTTGCCGCCGCACGTGAAGAAGACTGGGGCGAAGAATATCTGGCTCCAATCCTCGCGGTCAGAATCGTCTCAGGGTTAGACGAAGCCATTGCCCATATCAATGCCTGGAGTTCCGGGCACACTGAAGCCATCGTCACCGAAAACCACACGCACGCCATGCGGTTTTTGCGCGAAGTGGATTCTTCCTCCGTCATCGTTAACGCCTCCACCCGCTTCGCTGACGGCTTTGAATTCGGCCTTGGCGCGGAAATCGGCATTTCCACCGACAAATTCCACGCGCGGGGCCCCGTCGGACTTGAAGGTCTGACCAGCCAGAAATGGATCGTCTTCGGCAACGGCGAAGTGCGCCGCTAGGGCAGGCAAACCCCGAATTGCCTGTCGCGCTCGCGGGCGAACTCGATGCCTTCTGCGATGCGATGTGGCTCGAACACGGGCTGGCGCGCAACACCTTGGCGAGCTATCGCAGCGACCTGTCGCTTTTCGGGCGCTGGCTCCTCGATGCGCGCGGACGGAATCTCGACGCGGCCCGTGACGAAGACCTGTCCGCCTGGCTTGCCGAATTCAGCCGCCGTGCCAAACCGGCGAGCCAGCGCCGCCTGCTCGCCGCCTGGCGGCGCTATTACCGATACCTGCTGGAAAACGGACGCATCACCGAAGACCCGACGCTGAAACTCCTCCCGCCCCTGCCCACAACCCGATTTCCGCGCACCCTCAGCGAAACCCAGGTGGAAGCCCTTCTGTCCGCGCCAGACACCAACACCGCCCTCGGCCTGCGCGACCGCTCCATGATCGAGGTCATGTACGCCAGCGGATTGCGCGTCTCGGAATTGACCAAACTCAAAATCTTCGCGCTTGATCCCCTTGATGGCCTCGTGCGCGTCCTCGGAAAAAGCAGCAAGGAACGCCTCGTGCCACTGGGCGAAATCGCCGCCGATTGGGTGCGTCGATATCTTTCCACTGCGCGGGCGCAATTGCTGAATGGACGCGTTTGCGATGAGCTATTTGTTTCCCGCCTGGGCGCAGCCATGACCCGGCAAAGATTCTGGGCTATCATCAAAAAGTACGCGACTTCCGCCGGTATTGCCACGCGATTGATTTCCCCCCACACACTGCGTCACGCATTTGCAACACATCTGCTCAATCATGGCGCTGACTTGCGTGTTGTACAAATGCTACTCGGTCATGCCGATATTTCGACCACCCAAGTTTATACCCATGTCGCACGTGAACGGCTCAAACAACTGCACCAACGCCACCATCCACGCAGTCAACAGAATTGAGATAAAGCAGATATCACAGAACTCCATTTTTTTGTTTTTCCCTGACAACGCCATGAAAAGAGGAGGATTTCTCGATACGGTTAAAGGAAACGCTCAAACTCCATATAAAGCCCGCCTTGCTTCAGCCCGCCATAAATGGCAAGAATTGCACTCAATACGTGTTCAGTGCGCAAACCAATGCTGCCAAACATCTTTCCTTTACCCTCAACCACTGGATAATCTCAGGCCATGGATTACATAAAAAATATAAAAAAGTTTTGCTTTTGCGAATCAACACTGGTAAAATGCCAAGCTCAAGCGTACTGCTTTCCTGTTGGACTGTTGTGTTCACGTAACTTGGAGCGTAGAGCACAACATCTGTAGTATGTCCGTAACGCCATTTGCGCGGCGTTTTTCTTTGACATGTAACGTTATTTCTCGGAACTTACGGAGTACAAAATGATCGATCTCGAAACCATGCCTCTGCCCGAACTGCGCACTTTACGAGCTCAAATCGAGGTGGAAATCCGTCGGCGCGCTGCTGGCACCCAGCGCTTGGTCAAGCGTGTGCAAAAACTGGCTGCCGACCAAGGTCTGTCACTCAATGAACTGCTCGCTGTCGCAGGCAGTTCGGATGAAGTTCAGGCGGTTTCCCGCTCCGGCGCAGCAATCAAGTACCGCAATCCTGTCAATCCCTCCCAAGGCTGGACGGGGCATGGCCGCAAACCGGGCTGGGTAATTGATTACCTCGCCAATGGTGGCACGCTGGACAAGCTCGCGGCCTGAACGCGAGACATGCCGGGCACAATCCCCTCTATCTCTGTTTATTATGGGGTCGCTTCAGTTTGGAACTCTGCCCTTTAAGGTAGGGTTTCATTGAATGTTTCTCGGAAAATGCGGGCTGGATATACAAGAGCGACAGACACGAATGTCTGTCGCTAATTTTTTGTTGGCAGTATCAAAAGCACAGTCTTTACAATTGGAACCTGGCTTGTTCGCTTTCTTGTATTTCAAGTTTTCACCTTGCCACGGTTTCTGCTCCAGCCCGGCTCCTAACCAGGCATTGCAGTGGTAATGGAGTCTTGTTTACCGCGCTGTATATGTGCGCCAACCCTGCGCACCCCTTTAACTGCTCCAGGTTTTGAAACCCATACTCTGACCCAAGGTGTGAAAAACCGCACACATAACAGGTCGGCAACAAATTCCCCTAAAGTTTCAATTAGATTGAAATGCCGTTGCGCAAGCTCTGCACGAATGACATCGATTACTTTCGCATAATCAATGCTGCGGGCGATATCATCATGAACGGCGACACCCTCAGGAATACCAAAGTTCAGATCGAGTTCTACGGCTTGGGGCGCGACGCGTTCACGGGAATATATCCCGACTTGGACATCAACACGGAACCCCTCGATAAAGATAGAATTCATCACAGTTATCAATAGAGAATCGAGAATTGTAAATCACCACGATTCTAACCGGCCACACCACGGCGTGCGCAACTCACGGAGAAGCAATGGACTTCATCCTCTTTGTACTGCTACTCATCGGAGCCTATTTCGTCGGCTCCATACCTTTCGCCATTGTTTCAAGCCGCATATTCGGACTCAACGATCCACGCAGTTACGGTTCCGGAAACCCCGGAGCCACCAACGTGCTACGTAGCGGCAACAAGACAGCCGCCACGCTGACGCTGGCGGGAGACTGCCTGAAAGGCTGGTTGGTGGTATGGGTTGCAGGGGTGCTCAGTTTCGATGCCCGTACCGCCGCGCTCGCCGGTCTGGCAGCTTTCATCGGCCATGTGTTCAGCATCTTCCTGCGTTTCAGGGGCGGCAAAGGGGTCGCTACCGCGCTTGGCGTCATTGCAGGACTTGACCTCCGCATTGCGGTCGCCAGCCTCGTCGCCTGGCTCCTGGTCGCCCTCATCAGCCGTTATTCGTCCGCAGCCGCGCTTATGGCGGCGCTCGTTGCGCCGATCGTCACCGGTTTCATTTCCGGCAACGTGGCAATCACGCTGATCGTGCTGGCCATCAGCATGATTCTGGCCTGGCGCCATGCCGCCAATATTCGCCGCCTGCTGGACGGAACAGAAGGAAAAATAGGCCAGCGCAAGCAATCTGAACCCGCTTCGGATCACGAAGAATAACCTGTAGCCACAAAATTCTGACCTCGGCACCTGGATGCGTTTTTTTGTTTGATCCTGTCCAGTATGAAGCGGGCGGATTTCGCCCTATACGGCAGACAACCGCCAGCACAGCCGATGTTCGCCGCTTTATCACTTTTCCTCGCGTTGCCCACCGGAATTTCTGTCACCCGCAGCATGCGCTGCTGCCGCTGAGATTGCGTCGTGTAGTCCGGGCATGGCGTCGGTTTGCAGGCTTTCCAGCAAGCCGGTGCGGTGGGCGATGTCGCGCGGCTGGTTGATGAGGCCGACAGCGATCAGGCGCACGCCCCGTTTGCGGCAGGTGGCGAGCAGATTTTCCAGCACCTCGATGCCGGTGGAATCGACGTAGATCACGTTCTTGAAATCGAGCACCAGCGCACGCCGGGGCAAGTCGGCTTCTCGCGCCTCGATGAGCTTGGTGGCGCCGAAAAAAATCACGCCGTAGAGCCGCCAGACGTGCACGTCTTCATCCAGTCCGCGCAATTCGTCGACCGTTGCGGCGGTAATCCGTTCGGCGCGAGAGAGGCTGGAGACGCGGTAGATGAAGGTGAAACAGGCGGCAAAAATGCCGAACTCGACGGCGACCGTCAAATCGACAATGACGGTGAGCAGGAATACCGTCAACAGCGTGATGCGGTAAGGCAGGCGGTAAGTTTTCAGGCGCGCGAATTCGTGCCATTCCCCCATGTTCCAGGCGACAAACATCAGGATGGCCGCCAGCGCCGCCAGCGGGATCGACGAGGCCAGCGGTGCGGCCACCAGCATCACCAGCAGCAGCGCGAGCGCGTGCGCCATGCCGGCAATGGGACTGGTCGCGCCACTCTTGACGTTGGTGAATGTGCGGGCGATGGTGCCGGTGGCGGGCATGCCGCCGAAGAAGGGAGTGAAAAAGTTGGCGATGCCTTGCGCCATCAGTTCCTGATTGGGGTCATGGCGCGTGCCGGTGGCGGTGTCGGCGGCGCGGGCGCAGAGCAGCGATTCAATGGCGCACAACACCGCCAGCGTGACCGCGGGCATCAGCAACTGGCGCATGCTTTCCCAATCGAAACGCGGCGGCGTGAAGGCGGGCAGCGCGGCGGGCACGCCGCCAAAGCGCGTACCCAGCGTTTCGACAGGCAGATTGAACAGCCAGACGATGAAGGTGGCGAAAATCAGGGCCGCGATGGACGGCGGCGCTTTGCGCAACCACGCGGCCCAGCGTGCCGGTTGGCGCGGCAACCAGAATTGCCAGCCGATGATGAGCGCCAGCGACCCCAAAGCGACGACCAAGGCCCACGGGTTGAACGTATCCAGATGATGCCCGATGGCGGACATGATGCCGAAGAAATCAGCGGGCATATCGGGGATGGTCAGACCGAAAAAATCCTTGATCTGCGACAGGCCGATCAGTACCGCGATGCCGTTGGTAAAACCGATGATGACGGCGATCGGAATGAAGCGTATCAGCGTGCCCAGCTTGAACAGGCCCATCACGAACAGCAGCACGCCGGCAAGCGCCGTGGCGATGATGAGACCATCCACGCCGTAGCGTTGCACGATGCCATAGACGATGACGATGAATGCCCCCGCAGGCCCGCCGATCTGCACTCGGCTGCCGCCCAGCGCGGAAATCAGAAAACCGGCGATGATGGCAGTGAACAACCCAGCTTCGGGCTTGAGGCCGCTGGCAATGGCAAACGCCATCGCCAGTGGCAAGGCCACCACCGCGACCGTCAGGCCCGCGCCCAGATCCTGCGCAAAACGGGCGCGATCATAAGCCTTGAGGGCGTCGATCAGGCTTGGGCGAAAGCGTTGCAGGGACAGGTTGAACATGGGGCGCGCATGCTGTTTCGGGAATAGAAGAACAGGAGTCCGGCTATATTCAGTCCGCTTCGTCAATCCACGCCTGCTGAATAGCTTCGAGGATGCGCTCGCCGCAGCGGGCGGGGTCGTCGTTGAATTCGGGTAGCGCCTTCACCCGGTTCATGAGGTCGACGAAGTTGATGTGCACAGGGTCGGTTTCAGGGCAGGTTTCAAGCAGCCGCGCGGCAATTTTTTGAACGTCCGTCCATTTCAGATTCATCCGTGCTTCTCCTCGCGTGCAAGGTTGATCGTGTAACGCGGTATTTCCACCGTCAACGGGGCCGCGCCGACGATGACCTGGCAGGACAGCCTTGAGCGCGGGGTAAGCCCCCATGCACGGTCAAGCATGTCTTCTTCGTCATCCGTCGCATCTTCCAGCGCCTCATAGCCTTCGAGCACGATGACATGACAGGTGGTACAGGCGCAGGATTGATCGCAGGCGTGTTCGATTTCGATGCCTCCGGCAAGCAGCGCGTCACAGAGGGTTTGTCCCGCTTCGGCTTCAATGACCGTGCCGTCCGGGCAGTACTCGGCATGGGGCAAAATGATGATTCGGGTCATGGCACAGGTTTCAGAGTTCGTCGATGTTGTGCCCGGTCAGGGCAGAGCGAAGGGTGCGGTTCATGCGCCGTGCGGCAAAATCTTCGGTCGCACGGGAAAGCGTATTGACGCCTTCGGAGAGGGTAGCGGCATCGTGTCCGGCGGTGAGTTTGCGCAGGCGTGCGATGAGGGCGTCGATGGCGGTGCGTTCCGCTTCGTCGAGCAGATCGCCATCGGCGGCAAGCGCCTGGGTGCAGGCTTCGAGGATGCGCTCGGCTTCGACCCGCTGTTCACGCAAGGCGCGGGCGGCCTGGTCGCCATCAGCGTTTTCCAGGCCGGAACGCAGCATGGCAGCAATTTCGTCGTCGGTCAGGCCGTAGGAAGGCTTGACGTGGATGCTCGCTTCTACGCCGGTACTGGTCTCAAGCGCGGAGACGGACAGCAGGCCATCGGCATCGACCTGAAAGGTGACGCGGATACGGGCCGCGCCTGCCGCCATCGGCGGAATGCCGCGCAATTCGAACCGGGCAAGCGAGCGGCAATCGGAGACGAGTTCCCGCTCTCCCTGCACGATATGGAAGGACATGGCCGTCTGCCCGTCCTTGAAGGTGGTGAATTCCTGCGCCCTCGCCACGGGCAGGGTCGCGTTGCGCGGGATGATTTTCTCGGATAGCCCGCCCATCGTTTCCAGTCCAAGGGAAAGCGGGATCACGTCGAGCAACAGCCATTGATCGTCTTCCCGGCGGTTTCCCGCAAGCGCGTTGGCCTGCATGGCCGCACCGAGGGCAACGACCTTGTCGGGGTCGAGGTTGGTCAGGGGTTCCTGTCCGAAGTATTCGGCCACGGTGCGCTGGATGTGCGGCATTCGCGTGGCTCCGCCAACCATGACAACGCCTTTGACATCACGGGGGGAAAGACCGGCGTCGCGTAGCGCACGCTTGACCGGGACAAGGGTTTTCTGGACGAGCGGGCGCGTCATTTCGAAAAAGTCGGTACGGGTCACGGTAAGGTCGACTTCCTCCCCGGAATCGAGCCGAAGACGGAACGGGGCTTCCTCGCTGACGGTAAGCAGTTCCTTGACCGCACGCGCGGCCATTTGCAGGCGGCGGGCATCTTCGGCGGAAGGCGGGGCGATGCGGGCATGATCGAGCGCCCAACAGTACAGGCGGTGATCGAAGTCGTCGCCGCCCAAGGCGGTGTCGCCGTTGGTGGCAAGCACTTCAAATACGCCACGTGTGAGTTTAAGAATGGAAAGGTCGAAAGTCCCGCCGCCCAGATCAAAGACCGCGTAGACGCCTTCGGAGGTGTTGTCCAGCCCGTAGGCCACTGCCGCCGCCGTGGGCTCGTTGAGCAGGCGCAGGACATGAAGCCCGGCCAAGCGCGCGGCATCCCGTGTGGCTTGGCGCTGGGCATCGTCGAAATAGGCGGGAACAGTGACGACGGCACCGGTCAGTTCGCCGCCCAGGCTCGCTTCAGCCCGTTTCCGCAGGACACGCAGGATCTCGGCGGAAATTTCCACGGGGCTTTTGCTGCCTTGCGCGGTGCGCAACCGCAACATGCCGGGTGTTTCTTCAAATATGTAGGGCATGGCTTCGATGTGGGCCACATCGGCAAGGCCACGCCCCATGAAGCGTTTAACGGAAACGATGGTGTTCCGGGGGTCGGATACACGCGCATTCATGGCGTCGAATCCGAGTTCGATGTCGTTGTCCCGGTAGTGGACGAGCGAAGGCAAGAGCGCACGGCCCTGTTCGTCGGTCAGGCAGACGGCAATGCCATTCCTGACCGTGGCGACCAGCGAGTTGGTTGTGCCGAGGTCAATGCCCACCGCCAACCGGTGTTTGTGCGGCATAGCGGACTGACCTGGTTCGGCAATCTGCAACAGGGCCATGTTTTCCCTTCGCCCATGCGGGGGAGTATCAATCAGTTGTAGTTGTCAAACGCCGCCAAGGCGTTGTCGATTTCAAGGCGGAGTTTGTCGATAAATGTCAGTCGCTGCACGGTATCGGCAGCGCCTTCGAGGTCACGTCGGCCGTCGAGTTGTTCCGCCAGATACGTAATGATCCCGTCTGTCTGGATCTGCAGACGCAACGCAAATTGCTCCAGCGCGTCAATGTCATTGGCCTTGCGTGCTTCTTCCACCGCCTCGCGCCATTCTAGTTGCTCGAACAAGCATTCGGGAGACGGCACCCTTGCGTTGACGGCATCCTGGCTTACCCCGGCCAATTCGAGCAGGCATCTGGCTCGCGTAACCGGTTTTTTGAGCACGGCGTAGGCTTCGTTGACCCGCAATGCACCAGCAATCGCGCCACGCTGTCCGCTGTCGGGCAGATGGGCATGACGATCAGGGTGAACTTCGGCCTGCAGAGCGTGCCAGGCGCGGTCAAGCGCCTCTTCGTCGAGCCTGAACCGGTACGGCAGGCCGAACAAGGCAAAGTAGTCGAGAGACAGATCAACGCTCATGGGCGGGAGGCAACGCGGCAATGTGACGATGAAAAAGCCGTTCTTCTGTTACACGTTGAAGCTCTCGCCACAACCGCATTGGTTTTTGGCGTTGGGGTTATTGAATTTGAAGCCCTCGTTCAGCCCTTCGCGCACGTAATCGAGTTCGGTGCCGTTCAGGTAGGCGAGGCTTTTCCGGTCGATCACGACTTTGACGCCGTGGCTGTCGAAAACAAGATCGTCATCGAGCGCCTGGTCGACGAATTCGAGCTTGTAGGCCATGCCGGAACAGCCGGAAGTTTTGACGCCCAGGCGGATGCCAAACCCCTTGCCGCGTTTGTCGATGAAATTACCGACATGCCGGGCCGCGCGTTCTGTCAGGGTGATGCTCATTTATTTTTCTCCATGCTTTTTTTTGTAATCGGCCACTGCGGCGCGAATGGCATCTTCGGCCAGCACCGAGCAATGGATTTTGACGGGGGGCAGGGCCAGTTCTTCGGCAATCCGGGCGTTTTTGATCGTCAGCGCCTCATCGAGCGTTTTGCCCTTGACCCATTCGGTCACGAGCGAAGATGAGGCAATCGCCGACCCGCAGCCATAGGTCTTGAAGCGGGCATCTTCGATAATGCCATCCTTGCTGACCTTGATCTGGAGTTTCATCACGTCGCCACAGGCAGGCGCCCCCACCATGCCGGTAGCCACACCCTCTTCGTCCTGTGCGAACGATCCGGCATTGCGGGGGTTCTCGTAATGATCCAGAACCTTGTTGCTGTAGGTCATATCCGTCTTTCTCCTGTTCCCTTGCCTTCTCGCCTGGCCGTCGTGCCGAATGTTCCTGTTTCCCGTTCTAGTGAGCCGCCCACTGTACCGTATCGAGATCGATGCCCGCCTGCGCCATTTCCCAGAGCGGGGAAAGATCGCGCAGTTTAGCAACTCCGCGCCTGAGCACCTCGATGGCGTGGTCGATTTCTTCGGTAGTGGTAAAACGCCCGAGAGTAAAACGGATGGAACTATGGGCCAGTTCGTCGTCGCGCCCCAGCGCACGCAGGACATAAGACGGCTCCAGGCTCGCGGAAGTACACGCCGAGCCGGAAGACACCGCAATATCCTTGATGGACATCATCAGGGATTCGCCTTCGACATAGGCAAAGGAGACGTTGAGGTTGTGCGGCACGCGATGCTCCGGTGCCATACCGCCGTTCACGTAGGCCGCTTCGATACCTGAAATACCGGCCAACAACCGGTCGCGCAACGCACGGATGCGCGGGAGTTCAGAAGCCATGTTTTCGCGCGCCAGACGGAAGGCTTCACCCATGCCGACGATCTGATGCGTCGGCAGAGTCCCGGAGCGCAATCCGCGTTCGTGTCCGCCGCCGTGCATCTGGGCTTCCAGACGCGCACGGGGTTTGCGCCGTACGAAAAGCGCACCAATGCCCTTTGGCCCGTAAGTTTTGTGAGCGGAAAAGCTCATCAGATCAACGGGCAGCTTCAAAAGATCGATCTCGACCTTGCCCGTTGCCTGCGCTGCGTCGACGTGGAACACGATGCCCTTTTCGCGGCAAATCGCCCCGATCTCCCCGACAGGCTGGATTACGCCAATTTCGTTGTTGACCAGCATGACCGAAACAACACTGGTATCCGGTCGCAACGCGGCGCGAAAGGCCCCGAGGTCGATCAAACCGCTTTCCTGCACGCCGAGATAAGTGGCCGCAAACCCTTCACGTTCGAGTTCGCGCACGGTATCGAGCACTGCCTTGTGCTCGGTCTTGAGCGTGATGATGTGACGGCCTTTTTCCTTATGAAAATGCGCCGCCCCCTTGATGGCCAGGTTGTTCGACTCCGTGGCTCCCGAAGTCCAGATGATTTCGCGCGAATCTGCCCCGACCAGCATTGCCACATTCTCGCGCGCCTTTTCCACCGCCGCGTCCGCCTCCCAGCCAAAAGCGTGGGAACGGCTGGCGGGATTGCCGAAACGCTCGGCAAGCCAGGGAATCATCGCCTGCACCACGCCCGGATCAACCGGCGTGGTCGCCGAGTAATCGAGGTAAATTGGAAGTTTCACCATTTTCGCTTCTCGTCTGTCTGGATGGGGAAATCGTGGCGGGGAAAAGAAAGTGCGCTGTATACCAAATTCCGTGGCACAGTTTCAATGGCAAGGTTTATCGGACAGTCGGGGCAAACTGGAAAATATTCATGCGGAAATACTCAAATCGCGCGGGTCTGTGCCTGCGCCTGCCCCGTTTGGCGGCATTGCCTGTCCTTCCTCAAGCACACAGGAACCGACAAAAACAGGCCGCCCGACCAATGAGCCGAGCGTGACCGAACCCAAGTAATCGAACATACGCCTGTTCAGGCTGCTCCACAGGTCGTGCGTCATGCACTGCGCAGCGTTATTGCAGTTTGCCCGCCCGCCGCAACGGGTAGCGTCGATCGGTTCATCGACCGCCAGCACGATATCCATCACCGTAACCTCATCCATGTCGCGGGCCAGACAATAACCGCCGCCCGGCCCGCGCACGCTCTTCACGAGGTTGCAACGGCGCAGGCGGCCAAACAACTGTTCGAGATAAGAAAGGGAAATGCGCTGGCGCTCCGAAATAGCATTCAAAGTCACCGGCCCCCTATCTTGGCGCGAAGCCAGATCAATCATCGCCGTCACCGCAAAACGGCCCTTGGTTGTCAGTCTCATTTTCTCCTCCACACTCCTTCCTGGTTGTTATAGCTTGTACACTTTTTGCTTTGACCAATACCCGAGTTAAATGTTCAACCATTTGACTCTACATATTTCCGTTTAATTTAGTCAACTACTTAGTAAAAGCTTGCTATCGTGTAACAAGTTTTGTATAGTGCGCCCTCTCCAGCGCGGGGTGGAGCAGTCCGGTAGCTCGTCGGGCTCATAACCCGAAGGTCGAAGGTTCAAATCCTTCCCCCGCAACCAGTTTCCAGCAGCATCTTGGAAAGTCCAGAACACCAGTGAAATATGGGTTCTGGACTTTTTTATTGCCAGACCGGGCTATGCGCGTCTCAGCGCTCGATACCGTCACGCGCCCGCACGGGAACCACGCTCCACCTCGCGGAAGAAAGCGTGTTCTTGACCAGCACGCCGAGGGTGGTATCGCCTTCCATCACGAGCCTTCGGGCGAAGAACAGGGTGTCGGCATCTTCCTCGCCCAGCGCCAGCGCGATGAAGTCGCGTAGCGAGGCGGAAATTATCATTTCCGGCGGGGTGTTTGCGCTTGTGCGGCAGGGGTGAAAACGGCCATTGGCACCAAGCGTGAAATCAAGCTGCAATCCGGCATCGAGCACACGCAGGCACAGACGGCGGCCAGTGAGCGGTGCCAGCGGCGCACGGGGCAATATGCTTTCCGGCGCAAGATTGAGCGCCGTGGTAAGCGCCAGCGTGGGCGGAAATTTGGGCAGATGGGCATTGATCCTTGCAAGCGGCTCCGGCACGGTGAAGGGGGGCAGGCGCGAATGCGGGCTTTTTACCCAGTTTTTGAAACGTGCTTCAAGGAAGGCGCGTAATCCGGCGGGCAGGAAAGAGGAGAGAGAGAGACGCGAGAGCGACGCGGAGGGGGCAGTTTCAGAAATGGGCGGCTCAGGCGGTTCCGTGGAAGCGCAGGCGGTATCTGCTGCCGGGGCAGCCGAGGGTTGCCCGGTGTTCTCGCGGGCGACCAGATCGTGTCCCGCGCGTCCGTGCCAGAAGCCGTTGCAGGGGGCTTCCGGCATCAGGGCAAGGCTTGACTCGAAGGCGGCTGCCGGGGTGATGCGCCCATCAAGCACTTCGCGGAACAGTGCGGCGATTTCCAGCGTGTGCGCACTTTGCGGGCTGATACGCAGAATTTCGGCGTACCCCGCGATGAGATTGATGTCGGCAAGCAGGTTGCAGACCCGCGCGGATTGGGTCTGAATGCCGTTGATGGTCAGGAAAGCCTCGCCTTCGCGCGTGCGCACGAGCATTCCGTCGCTGTCCTGCATGCAGAGGAATTCACAGGCATCTTTTTGCAGATTGTAATGGCGGGCAGTAAAGCAACGCGCGGAGTAGGCAAGCGGCAGGCGGCCATAAGCAAAGACTTCGGTCTCGATGGGCACGGGCAGGCCGGCGCGCAGACCGGCAATGTCGGCGCCCGACATTTCGGGCGGCGCGGCAAACCGGTTTGCGCCATCGGCGGCGAGCAGGGCCAGTGTGGCGGAATTGAATACGTTGAGCGTCGCCCCGGCGATCCAGTCGCGGCAACCGGCGGCGGCGAGCAACCGTACCGCGCCCATGTCGTTGGCCTCGATGCGGAAGTCCCGGTTTTCGACGATGCGGCGCAGGGTTTTGAGGTCGGATTCGGATTCGATCAACGTCTGGGTAGAGAGGATCGCTTCCTTGCCGGCAGCTTTGAGCCTGGCGGCAATCTCGAACCAGTCCTCATCGCGCAATTCGTGGCGGCGCGAACAGATGGTTTCCCCCAGATAGACGACGTCGACCACATCGCTGGCGGCGACGGCTTCGTAGAAGTCGAATACTTGCTGGCGCGGCCAGTAATAAAGCAAGGGGCCGAGAGAAAGTTTCATTGCGTCGCGCACTTGAAAATGTTCACTTCCAGGGACGGTAATACGCGCCCAAGGTATGGCTTTGGCCTTCGGAAACCTTGTTGAGTTCGGCCATCCAGGTTTCCTGTGCCGTGAAACGTTCTGCGTCGCGGGCAAGCGCGTCGAGCGCGGCACGCCAGACTTTCGTGACTTGCGCGACATAGGCCGGGTTACGCTGCCTGCCTTCGATCTTGATCGCCGAGATGCCCGCATGGGCCAGCGCGGGGAGCATTTCCAGGGTGTTGAGGCTGGCAGGCTCTTCGATGGCGTAATAGGTTTCGTCCTTGACGGTGTAACGGCCCTTGCACAGCGTGGGGTAGCTCGCGTGTTCGCCCTCGCCGTAGCGGTTGACGAGAATGCCGTTTACGCGGGTTTCCATGCCATGCGGGGTTTGCTCCCATCGCACGAAGGCATCGGGCGAACAGGCCCCCGAACAGTTGGGGGATTGACCCGTGGCGTAAGCGGACAGGGCGCAACGGCCTTCCACCATCACGCACAGGCCTCCGAAGCCGAACACTTCGATCTCCACCGGGGTATTGGCGGCGAGTTGTTCGATTTGCGCGAGCGACAGCACCCGGGGGAGCACCGCGCGCTGAATGCCGAAACGCTCGTGGTAAAAATTGATGGCCTCATAGCTCGTTGCCGAACCTTGCACGGACAGGTGCAGGCGCAAGTCGGGATAGGTGCGGGCGGCGTAGGCCATAAGACCCGGATCGGCCATGATGACAGCATTGACGCCCAGCTCGGCGGCACGGTCGACGGTTGCGATCCAGTCCGTCTGGTTGGAATCGAGCGGGAAGGTATTGAGGGCGAGAAGAACCTTGCGCCCATGCTGGCGGGCGTAGGCAATGCCTTCCCGGATCTGCGCAAGGTCGAAATTCAGCCCCGTGAAGTTGCGGGCGTTGGTAGCATCCTTGAAACCAAAGTAGACGCAGTCTGCGCCGTTATCGACCGCTGCCTTGAGCGACGGCAAGGCGCCGGCGGGGCAAACGAGTTCGATTTTCCGGGAGGGAGACGCTGTCATGTTCATCTTTTGTCCAGGCTGTTTGCCCATCATGCCGCTTGTTCGGCTTCTTGCCCGACTTGGAACACCTGTTCCGCATCCGGGTTCATTTTACCAACCGAGGGAGCGCCAAAGGTGACGCCAATTATCATGCCCACGGTACTTGCGAAAAACCCGTACATTTGCGGTTCGAGGATATCGGAAAGGATGTGGTTATAGACCAGTGCCTCACTGATGAGCCAGAACGCCAGCCCCAGGCCAACGGACAGGGCAGCGCCCAAGTTATTGGCCCGCTTCCAGAATACCCCCGCGACGAGGGGGACGAGGGCTGCGGCCAAAGTGATGCGGTAAGCGTTGACGACCATTTCGTGAATGGTGGAATTGGTATTGAGCGCGTACAGGGTAACGATCAGGGTAAAGGCCACCACGGTGGCGCGCGTGGCCCATAGAAATTGTTTGTCGCCCATCTTCGGGTAGAAGCCACGCAGTACGTTTTCGGAGAATGTCACCGAGGGGGCAAGCAGTGTGCCCGAGGCAGTGCTCATGATGACCGAAAGCAGTGCGCCAAAAAAAATGACCTGAGAGACAAACGACATGTGAGTCATGACCAGTGCCGGCATGATCTTCTGCGTGTCGCTCGCCGAGTTGACTATCGCCGGATCGATAAGCAGGGTCGTGTAGGCCAGGTAGATCGGCACAAGCGCGAAAATGACGTAAAAGGCTCCTCCCAGGGCCGTTCCCCATACGGCGGTGCGTTCATTCATCGAGGAGTTGACCCGCTGGAAAATATCCTGCTGAGGAATGGAACCAAGCGCCATCGTGCAGAAAGCCGCAATATAGGCGAAGGTTTCACGCGAGAAGGAAAAGGAAAAATCAAACTTGCCCGCATCAATGGCGTGGGTCATCACGGGAACAAAGCCGCCCGCCATGTCATTGGCGACCCAGGTGATATAGAGCAGCCCCAGTATGATGACGATCATTTGCACGAAGGTCGTCACCGCCACAGACCACATCCCGCCGAACAAGGTATAGAGCAGCACTACCGCCGAGCCGATAATCATGCCCATGTTCCGGTCGATGACGCCTCCCGAGAGAAGGTCGAACACCAGCCCCAGGGCGGTGACTTGCGCACTCACCCAACCGAGGTAGGAAATGACGATACAGACAGAGAGCACCAGTTCGGTACCCCGGTTGTAACGTCGACGGAAGAAATCCCCCAGGGTAAGGAGATTCATGCGGTAGAGTGGCCGCGCGAAAATCAGCCCGAACAATATCAGGCACACTCCTGCCCCGAGCGGGTCGGAAATCAGCCCTCGTGCGCCTTCCCTGAGAAAGGTTCCCGAGTTCCCGAGTACGGTTTCAGCGCCGAACCATGTGGCGAACACCATCGCGAACACCACGGACAAGGGCAGATGCCGCCCGGCAGTGATGTAGTCACGGGCGTTGTGCACTTTTGCAGAAGCAAAAAGCCCGATACCGATGGATATGACCAAGTAAGCGATGACGAGTTGGAGCAGCGTTATTTGCATGACGGCAATTCCGGCGAAATATTATTGAGTCACCCCGGCCGGAAGGCCGGGAATTGCCTGATACGGTTAAGGGGAGCCTTCGGCCCCACATACAGTTATCTTGCCCATCCCGCCATAAATGGGGGGTTGGGCGCTTTATGCGTGTTCAAAAAAGAAAAAGGGCGGCAAGTTTATCAATTACTTGCGCCTGCGGAACCACAAAAGACAACTAATTTTGCGAATGCGCATGGATCACAGCGAAACTATCCGAAAAACCGCCACGCTTCGAGCGCCAGCAGTACGATGCCCAGAGTGGAAAGCACCATGATAAAGCGTGTGTTGAAACGCTGATGGCGTTCAATCTCGTCGATTCGTCCCTCAAACACGGCGCGCCGCGCGGGCTCGTCGGACAACGCCTGGTGCGCGAGCCGTGGCAGACGCGGCAAAATGGCCGCCCAGGAAGGCGCTTCTGTTTTTATCTCCCGCAGGAGCGCACGCCAGCCGACCTGTTCCTGCATCCAGCGTTCGAGGAAGGGTTTGGCCGTTGTCCAAAGATCGAGATCGGGATTGAGTTGGCGGCCCAGCCCCTCTACATTGAGTAGTGTTTTTTGCAGCAACACGAGTTGGGGCTGGACTTCCATCTCGAACCGGCGCGCGGTCTGGAACAGGCGCACCAGGGTTCTGCCAAAGGAAATATCCTTGAGCGGGCGGTCGAAGATCGGTTCGCACACACTGCGGATGGCCGATTCGAACTCTTCGACCCGGGTATGCGCAGGAACCCATCCCGCATCGATGTGCGCTTGCGCCACCTTACGGTAGTCGCGCTTGAAAAAACCGAGAAAATTGCGCGCGAGGTAATCCTTGTCGACATCGCTCAGGGTTCCCATGATGCCGAAATCGAGGGAAACATAGCGGCCTTTGTTATCCACGAAGATATTGCCGGGGTGCATGTCGGCGTGAAAAAAACCGTCGCGGAACACTTGGGTGAAAAAAATCTCGACCCCTGCCCGTGACAGTGCCTTGAAATCGATTTGCTGTTCACGCAGCTTCGGGATGTGCGAAATCGGCGTGCCGCGCATGCGCTCCATCACCATGACGCGGGAGCCGCACCAGTCCCAGTACACCTCGGGCACGACCAGCAAGTGAGAGTTTCTAAAGTTGCGCCGCAGTTGTGCGCAATTGGCCGCCTCGCGCATCAGGTCGAGTTCATCGCGCAAGTACTTGCTGAACTCGAACACGACTTCGCGCGGCTTCAGGCGCCGACTCCCGGGCCAGACTTTCTCCAGCAGCAAGGCTCCCGTTTCCAGGAGTTCAATGTCGTGCTCGATGATCTTTTCGATCCCCGGCCGCAATATTTTGACCGCAACCTCCGTGCCATCAGGCAGTTCGGCAAAATGCACCTGCGCCACCGAAGCCGAAGCCTCCGGCACGCGCTCGAAACGCCGGAAAACCTCATCAACCGGGCGCTTGTAGAACGACTCCAGCACGGCAACGGCCTGCTCGGCCGGAAAGGGCGGCACGCGATCCTGCAACAGGGCCAGTTCGTCAGCCAGATCGGGCGGCAACAGGTCGCGTCGCGTCGAGAGCACTTGCCCGAACTTGATGAAGATCGGTCCTAGCGATTCCAGCGCCCTGCGCAGGCGCACCCCTCTCGGTTCCTCGAACTTGCGCCAGAAAAACAACCTGCCCCACCAGCGCGCGAGGCGACCGCTTGAGTCAGCGTCGAGAACCAAGCGGTCGAGGCCGAACCGCAGGCTGAGGGAGATGATTGTGGCAAGACGCAGAAGACGCACGGCAGAAAGAAAGAAGAAGGGATTGGCGAACAGGGAACTTTAGCCGGAAAGAGGTTTGGAGAAAAGCGCAGGCCGCTTCATCCGCACATGTCCGAAAACTCCGCTAAACTCGCTTGCCTGCGACACCATGCCTTTTTGATGTCTTCTTCCTCCTTTTCCCGCCACCTCGCCGCTGTCTATACCGCGCTCCTGATCTGTGCCAGCCTGTACCCCATGAACGGCTGGCGGGAAACGGGGTTGCCGGTATTCGATTACCTGATCGCGCCCTGGCCCAAATATTTTGAACCCGGGGAAATCGTCATCAACCTGATCGGCTACATGCCGTTGGGGTTGGTCGTTGTCCCCGCGCTGCCACAGCATTGGACGTGGAAAAGGAAAGTCGCTGCCACGGTGTTGTTCGGCATGCTGCTCAGTTTCTGCATGGAGACCGTGCAAAATTTTCTGCCCACGCGCGTCTCCAGCAACGTCGATCTGGCCGCCAACAGCTTCGGTGCACTCCTGGGCGCATTGCTCGGGGCGCGCTGGGGAAAGGCGATATTTGCGCCGGGGCGCGGTCTGGCGCGTTGGCGGGAACGTTACATTGCCGACGAGGGGCCGATCGGTGACGTCGCCCTGGTTCTCATCATTCTCTGGGTATTCGTGCAACTGACCCCGGATCAACTGCTGTTCGCCGGGGGCGAAATGCGCAGGCTCCTCGACATTGCCCCACCGCTGCCTTTTATACCCAAACGTCTCATCGTGTTCGAGACCGCGCAAACCGCCAGTATGATGCTTGCCGTTGGCCTGTTCGCCCGATGCACGCTGCGCGCAAAGAGTTCGGTGCTGGTCGTGGCGCTGCTTCTGCTGGGCATGGGCGCACGTCTGGCTGGCTCTGCCTGTTTCTTTGTTCCCTCCAGCCCGCTGGTCTGGTTGACGCCGGGTGTCCGCTTCGGGGTTTTAGCCGGAATGGTTTTTCTCTTCATCGCCCTGCGCCTGCCCAGGGTGGCGCAGCATGCGATGGCCGGGGCCAGCCTCCTGATGGCTTCCGTACTCATCAACATGATGCCGGAGAGTCCTTACTTTCTGCGCAACATCAGTGGCGGGCCAGTCATTATCCAGCGTGCCAACTACCCGAATTTCTACGCCCTGTGCAGGCTGATAGCAGCCGTCTGGCCTTTTGTCGCGCTGGCCTACCTTTCCGCCCTCGGCCTGCTGCGGGGCGATCGTCTCGAAAAAGAGCGCACCACTATTTGAACTTCGTCATTTTTATTTTTTACTCTGACAAGGAACCATTCCATGCATTGTCCGGCTTGTACAAGTTCCGCCTTTGTGCACGGCGCGGCGGGACAAATCGAAATCCAGCTTGATCTCCCTGCCGTGACGCGCGGCATCGCGCTCGTCTGTCATCCCCATCCCCTTTTTGGCGGCACGAACACCAACAAAGTGGTCACGACGCTGGCCCGCGCGTTCCGGGAATTGGGTTATGCGGCCCTGCGCCCGAATTTCCGGGAAGTCGGCAAAAGCGAAGGACAACACGATCACGGCGAAGGTGAAACCGAAGACATGCTGGCCGTGCTCGATTGGGCGCAGGAACAATTGGGGGAAGACTTGCCCATGGTTCTGGCCGGGTTCTCGTTCGGCGCTTACGTACAAACACGGCTCGTTGGCCGTTTGGCCGCCGCCGGCACAAGGCCGCGCCATCTCGTCCTGGTCGGCATGGCGGCTGGCATGACCGAAGGCGTGGGCGGAGGCAGTTCGAGACACTATGAAACGCCCGCCGTCCCGGAGAACACCCCAACCCTCATTATCCATGGCGAGACGGACGACACCGTTCCCTTGGCCAATGTGTTCGACTGGGCGCGTCCCCAAAGGCTCCCGGTGACCGTAGTACCGGGAGCCGGCCACTTTTTCCACGGCAGGCTCGGCCTGATCCGCAACTTGGTCAGGCGCAATGTCGCCCCTGTCGGGGCGGATGCCGCAAATTGAGCCAAGCGGGAAAAATGTCAGAATTTTTTACAGGATTTAGCACAAACGAATGAAAAAAATGCCTCCCGCGTGCTTTGGGTGTTGTATGGGCGAAATATTTTTCGCCTTGGAATATCGCATTGAAAGTGCTGGAAGAAAGGTTTTTCACAAATATAATTTGCCCGGTTATCGAAGCAAAACAATCACCGGATCATGTCGGTATCTCTTGAAAGAGTCGGTATTTGTCGGTATTTTTTACACACCAATAATGACAAACAAATATTTGCAATATAATTCATATAAAATCATATAGATATACTTTTTGGCATCAAATTTGCTTACCATCGTGTAGGCTTGGTTTATTATTTGTACAGGGGGTTGGTCATGAGTAAAAAGTTTTTTTCTGCGGTCCTGGCTGCTGGCCTTTTTTCCGCTGCAGTTGCCGTTCAGGCCGCTACCATTGAGTTTTCCAGTGAGAACACCGGGTTTTATTTTGATGATGTGACGGACACCTGGACAGGGTCGTTCGTGGTAAACAATGGCCTTGATGACAGTGGCGTAGTTCTGTTCACAACCTCTGCGCTGACCAGCTTTGATCCTTTCCTGGTCGTGTGGGATTCGTCTGGCAGAAAGATTGGTTACAACAACGACAAATCCTCCTCTGACTGGGATGCGCAGATCGACTTGGGTCAATTGGCTGACGGCAGATACTCCTTCACCATCGGAAACTGGCCGAATGGGCCTGCGGGCGAGTATTTCAGTGACGGCTTCACAGGAGCCTTGGGTCACGGCCTGTTCCCGAACAGGGGCCATGGAGAATGGAATGTGTTCATTCAGGGCGTGAGTGCCGTTCCTGAGCCTGAGACTTGGGCCATGCTGCTGGCCGGTCTGGGCATTATGGGCGCGGTCACGCGCAGGCAGCGTACGAAAGCAACGTCGTAGCGCGACCAAGAGAAAGAAACGGCAACGTCCTGCGCATTTTACACAGTGCGGGACGTATGGGGGGGCGCGAAAGAACCCCGCCAGGCATGTACTGGCCGCAGTCGTTACTGACTGCGGCCTTTGTGTTTTTTATTGCAACAACCTCTGGTTATAGACGCAGGTTTTGGCAACCGCCCGTGTTCACTCGCCGGTTTTCAGCCCTTTGAAATACGCTGTTTGCGTTTGAGCCGCAACTTTCAACGTTTCGATGAAATGCGTGGCGGCCGGGGACAGGCTACGGTTGCGCTTGCGAATAATACCTATCTTGCGGGTAAGCCCGTGAGTGTAGATAGGCATCATGTGAACGCCTTCATAGGTTGTGTGTATCACTGAGGCGGGCAGGATAGAAACGCCTAGTCCCGCGTGTACCATGCTGATGGCCGTAGATACGTAATTCACCTCGCAGGACAGGTTAACATCGAGCCCTTCCTTTTCAATGGCGCGATCGACAATAGTGCGAATGCTGGTTCCAGGCATTGTCAGGATCAGCGGCCAAATCGCGACATCCCGGAGCGTCGGTTCTGAATGCTTGGACACGGTATGCCCGTCAGGGAAAAACACGCAAAGCTGATCGTTCCAAAAGTCCTCGACTTCCAATTCGACATCGGAGTCAGGTTTGCTGCTGATACCGAAATCGATGCTTTCCTGTTTGACGAGATGAAGGATTTGTTCAGCGATAACGTCGCTGACACGCACGTTGACGCCTGGATGTTTTTCACGGAAACGCAGGATTGCAACCGGCAAGATATTCGCCGCCACGGATGGCAACGCGGCGACAGTAACCGTCCCGCGCTTTATCCCGGCCAGTTCCCGGCCCACGTTCATCACCATTTCCAGGTCGGTCAGCACCCGGGCGAGAAAAGGCAATAGATCCTGCCCGGCAGATGTGAGTGCCACATGCCGTTTGTTGCGGTCGAATAAACGCACGCCGAGCCATTCCTCCAGTTGACGGATTTGAACCGTCAGCGCCGGTTGCGATACGTGCAGTTCCAATGCTGATTTGGTGAAACTGCCAAGACGCGCAACGCTGAGAAATGCACGAATATGTCTGATGCCTTGATACATATTTTTGATTCAATATATAAACAAATTTAATTGCTGTTATTCAATAATTCCAATTAACAAATTGAACGCAACTCCATAGAATATAAATCATAACACCTCTGTCACAGAAATAAGAAATTTGTTCCTGACAATAAAAATTGTAAACATCATTGCCGAAATAAATCATGTTTGCTCTTTTGGGCTTGGACACTATTTATGTATTGCTGGCGACCATCATGTTCAACAAAATGTCACCGCCGGTGGCACTGATTGCAGTACCTGTCATTGGTGCTCTGATTGATGGTTTTTGGCTGAAAACGGGAAAATTTTTTGTCGACAGCATCCAGTCTATTGTGTCCGCTGCCGCGATATTTGTTTTCGCCATTTAATAAGCAACACCTGTTTGTTGCTCGAATTGTACTGGGCTGAGATAGCCTAGTCTGATTCAGCCGTGCAGGCCGTTGGCCTCGGTTTTGCCGTGAAGGCGACGGTGTTCTTTCACTGCGTAGCGGTCGGTCATTCCGGCGATATAGTCCGCGACGACACGCGCCCTGTCGGATTCGGAGCCTGATTTACACGCGCGGGCGCGGTGTTGTGCCGGCAGCAAATCCAGTTCAACCATGTAGGCCGCAAACAGGTCGGCGATGATGCGCCGCGTCTTGTGAGTCATGCGCAAAACCCGTTCGTGGCGATAGAGATTGTCGAACAGGAAGGTTTTCAGTTCGCGCAGTTTCAGGCGCATTTCTTCGGAGTACTCTACCAGCACCGGGGCAGCGCGTACTTCATCGAGCGTTTTCACGCCTGATCGCGTGATATTGGAGCGCGTCCGGTTGATGAGGTCGAGCGCCAGCATGTCGATCATGCGGCGGATGGTCTCGTGCACCAGCCGCCGTCCCGCCAGACCTGGCCAGCAAGACTCCGCCCCACGGCGGCATTGCGCGAAAATCGCCACCGCGTCGAGTTGTTCGGACGAGAGCAGCTCCGAACGCAGGCCATCATCGACATCGTGATTGCAGTAGGCCATTTCGTCGGCGAGGTTGACGATCTGCGCTTCGAGCGAAGGCCGGGCTGCCTCGATGAAACGCCGCCCAAGCTCGCCAAGGGCGCGGGCGTTGGCCGGGGAACAATGTTTGAGGATGCCTTCCCGCGTCTCGAACATCAGGTTCAGCCCGTCGAAGGCCGCGTAACGCTCTTCGAGCGTATCGACGATGCGCAACGATTGCAGGTTGTGTTCAAAGCCGCCGAAGGCCCCCATGCAGACATTCAATTCGTCCTGTCCGGCGTGCCCAAAGGGTGTATGCCCAAGGTCATGCGCCAGCGCGACGGCTTCGGCCAGTTCTTCATTGAGTCCCAGCGCACGCGCGACACCGCGCGATAGCTGCGCCACTTCCAGGCTATGGGTCAGGCGTGTGCGAAAAAGATCGCCTTCGTGATTGATGAAAACCTGTGTTTTGTACTCAAGCCGACGAAATGCGGTCGAATGGATGATGCGGTCGCGGTCTCGCTGGAATTCGCCCCGCTCGCGCGGCGGTGGCTCAGTATGGCGACGGCCACGGGAAACGGATTCTGTAACGGCATAAGTGGCTGTTTTATTCATATCCTGATATTTCGGTTTACCGGCAACGCGCTTCTATCGCCGCGCTGACTTCGCGCATACCGACATCGTCCGTCACTACGGCCTGCCCGATGCCACGCAACAGCACGAAACGCAGCTTGCCCGCTTCGACTTTCTTGTCGTGCGCCATCAATTCCAGGTAACGCGGCACACCCAAGGCCGGGCCGTGCGTGGGCAGCCCGGCACACTCGAACAGGCGTTCGATGCGCTCCACATCAAAGTCGTTTATCCACCCGAGACGGCGTGAGAGTTCCGCCGCCATCATCGTGCCAGCGGCCACGGCTTCGCCATGCAGCCATTGCCCGTAACCGAGGCCAGCTTCGATGGCATGGCCAAAGGTATGCCCGAGGTTGAGCAAGGCGCGTTCGCCCTGTTCGGTTTCATCGGCGACAACGATTTCCGCCTTGTTGCGACAGGAACGTTCGATGACCCGGACAATCGCCTCGGCATCGAGCGCGCGCAGGGCATCGATGTTCTGCTCCAGCCAGTCGAAAAACGCGGCGTCACGAATCAGCCCGTATTTGATGACTTCGGCCAATCCCGCCGAAAATTCCCGTTCCGGCAGCGTACTGAGCGTTGAGGTGTCGGCCAGCACCAAGCGCGGCTGGTAGAAGGCCCCGATCATGTTCTTGCCCTGCGGGTGGTTGATCGCGGTCTTGCCGCCCACCGAGGAATCCACTTGCGCGAGCAGCGTGGTCGGCACCTGGATGAAAGGCATGCCCCGTTGCCAGCACGCCGCCGCGAAACCGCCCATATCGCCTACCACGCCGCCGCCGAGGGCAATGAGAGTGGTGGATCGCTCGCAATGCGCACCCAAAAGGGCATCAAAAATCGTGTTGAGGGTCTGCCAGTTTTTGTGCAATTCGCCATCGGGCAGGATGATGGGGACGATTTCCACGCCGGTACGGGCGAGCCCCGCGCACAGGCGCTCAAGGTAGAGCGGCCCGACCACATCGTTGGTCACGATCGCAGCCTTGCGTGCACGCAGGCAGGGATCGATGAGTTCCACGCGGTCGATCAGGTCGGCTCCGATATGGATCGGATAGCTGCGCGTGCCCAAGTCAACATTCAGGGTGCGCATAAGGGTTTCCTGTTCGCGTATTCGTCCAGCGCTTTTTCGATCCGGTTCGCCATTGACGCGCAGGAACCGTGTTCGCCGTCAACGATGATGTCGGCCACTGTCCGATACAAGGGGTCGCGCTGGCGGTACAGTTCCTCGATGCGCTCACGCGGGTTTTCAGTCTGGAGCAGCGGACGGTTGCGGTCGCGCCGGGTGCGTTCCCAGAGGATATGTGGAGGCGCGTTGAGATAGATGACGATTCCGCGCTCCGACAGCAAGGCACGATTGGCGGGATCGAGCACAATGCCGCCGCCGGTGGCGATGACGATACCGGATTCGCCAAGCAGTTCGGCAAGCAGCCTTGACTCCCGCCGCCGGAAACCGGCCTCGCCCTCAATCTCGAAGATGATCGGAACCGATACGCCGGTACGCGCAACGAGTTCGAGATCGCAATCGGCAAAACGCAAACTCAGGCGTTTGGCAAGTTCGCGCCCTACTGTCGTTTTACCGGCTCCCATCATGCCGACCAAGATTAAACAGGTCACGTGTCTTTGTCGAAAAGATAAAAAAGGCGGTACCCCGTCGTGGGGCACCGCCTTATATCATAGCAGTTGGAGACGTCTGGTTCAGCGCATGGTCAAAGCATCATCGACGATGCGCGGGGTCACGAAGATCAGCAGTTCCGTTTCATTCTTCGTTTTGCTTCTCGAACGGAAGAGTGCGCCGAGGACGGGGATGTCGCCCAGCAGCGGAACCTTGGTCTCGTTATTGATTTCTTCGTCAGAGTAGATGCCGCCGATCACCACGGTTCCGCCGTTATCGACCAGCACGTCGCTCTTGACGTTCTTGGTCTCAAGCGGAGGTTCCTTGCCGATAGCTCCCGTCATGTCGGGAATCGGGCGATCTTTGTTCACCTGGATGGCAAGTTGCAGGCGGCCATCCGGCGTGATTTGCGGCTTGACCTTGAGCGAAAGCACCGCTTTCTTGAACGAGACGGTCGTCGCCCCGGAACTCGACGCTTCCTGGTATGGAATCTCGGTTCCCTGTTCGATCAATGCCTCGACATTGTTGGCGGTCAGCACACGCGGACTCGAAATGGTGCGCGCCTTGCCGTCCGATTCCTGCGCCTGCAGTTCGACATTCAGGAACCGCGAGAATCCCCTGTTAACAAGCGTCAGTCCAAGCGCACCGAACACGTTCGGGATATCTTGTCCGCTCCAGGCGGGAGAGCCATTCGGTCCTTGCTGCGCAAAATGATGGGCCTCGTTGTACGGGTCACCGCGTCCAGCCTCTTTATGCGTATTCCCGACAGGATCGTAATTTGAGAAATTGGTACGGCCAAAACCAATCCGCGCGCCACTGCCCAAGCTCGTCAGCCCGGTGCTGCCCAAACCCAGTTTCACGCCAAGATCACGCGCAAAGCCCTTGCTGGCTTCGACGATGCGGGCTTCAATCAGCACTTGCTTCGGCGCAATGTCGATCTCGGTGATGACCCGGCGCACATCGGCAAGACGCGAACCGATATCGGTCACGAAGACCTTGTTGCTGCGGTCATCGACCACTACGCTGCCGCGCTTGGACAGTACGGTCTGTCCCTTGGCTTGCAGGAATTTGGTGATTTCCATGGCACGGTGATAGTTGATCTGGAAACTCTCGGTTTGCAGCGGCTCCAGTTCTTCGACCTGTGCGCGCGCCTCGTTGATCATCTTTTCACGCGCCGCGAGTTCCTCGCCGGGAGCGATCCAGATCACGTTGCCGTTCTTGCGCATGTCCAGTCCCTTGGCCTGAAGAATGATATCCAGCGCCTGATCCCAAGGCACGTCCTTCAACCGCAAGGTCAGGTTGCCCTGCACGGAGTCGGAAGTGACGATGTTGAAGTCTGTAAAATCGGCGATGACCTGCAATACCGAGCGCACATCGACGTTCTGGAAATTGAGCGAGAGTTTATCGCCCGCGTATTTAACGCGCCCGCTGCCCTTTTGCACCAGCCGGTTGGGATCTTCGGCGACCCGCTTGACTTCCAGCACGAACTGGTCGCCGCTCTGATAGGCGTTGTGTTCCCACATCCCGCTGGGCGTCACGGTCAGGCGGACGTTTTCGCCCTGCTGTTCGGCGAGCATTTGCGTCACAGGCGTGCCAAAGTCGACGACATCCGACCGGCGGCGAAGGTTGTCCGGCAATGTCGCCTTGAGAAAATTTACGACCAGTTTTCCGCCCTGCTGACGCACATCGACGTTTACGTCGGCGCTGGACAGTTGGACGACCACCCTGCCCTCACCCCGTTCGCCGCGCCGGAAACTGATGTCATTGATGCTCTGCCCCAAAGGAGCACGCATCGGCACAGCCCGTGTCGTCGCTGGTATTGGCATTGGCTGGAGCGTGGCCACCCTGGCCGCGACGGCCGGATTCGGCGCGGAGGCCGTGCTGTTTCCCTGAGACAGGGCAATGGTCAACGTATTACCGTTCACGCGGGTATCGTAGGCCAGAAGCTTGGCCATGTTGAGCACCACGCGGGTGCGGTTGTCAACTTGAACAACGTTGACGCTGCGTAAGTCGCCGCGTTCGACGCTCTGGACGCTCTGCCCAAGATCGTTGGCCATGTATGGAAAATCGAACGCGATCCGGGGCGGATTGGCCACGGTAAAACTGGCCGGAGTTGCCTTCAGCGGCGTTTTCGTGGTCAGGCGCACATAAAGGGTGCCTCCATCGTCGGCCACATTGATCGACTTGATGCTGTTGAGGTTGGCAACGGCAAGCGTCTGCCCCTGTACCGGGGCTAGTGTCTGCGTCTGCGCCTGTGCCGGGAAACAGTATATGGACAATCCCGCCATTGCCGTCATCAGCAATGACACACGCGTTTTATTTTTCATCTTCCTGCCTCCTGCCGCTCTTGTAAATGTACTGTTGTAGCCCGTTCAACCCAACCTTCATTCAAATCTTCAACCAACTCCTGAAGTTCAAGCGAATCCTGATTGATGGCAATGACTTTTCCATAATCCCGCCCCATGAAATTACCGACACGTACTTGGTAGAGAGACTTATCGGCCTGAATGAGGGCGTGGATTGACTTGCCTTTCCCGAGTATGCCGACCATCCTCAATGATTCCACTGGATAGGCTTCAAGCGGTTCACGCTGCCTGTCGGGGTCGAGGCGCGGGTCGTTCACACTGCGTTTCTCCGGTTTGGACGGTTCGATGCGGGCCGCGTTGAACGGCTCCAACCCGATCACGGCAGCGTAATCGACGACCGGAAAAATCCTGATTTCCGGCGAGGGCTCTCTCGCGCCGCGCATACCGGCAGCCTGCTCGCCCATCCATTTAATAATGTCTTCCTGTTCGCTGTCACAGCCAGCCATCAAGGCAGCACATCCCAACACCATTAGGGCAAACGCGCTTTTATTCATTATTTTTGCCTCCTCGCTGTTTGCTCAGTTCTTCTTCATCGAGGTAGCGATAGGTTTCCGCCGTTGCGTCCAGTTTCAGACGACCATCGTAGGCCACGGCCTTGTCCTTGCTCTTGCCGCCAACCTGAGCCGAAGCAGCCGTAAGCACCATGTTCTTGATCGTGACGATGCGCGGCATCTTGGCCACGTCGCTGGCAAATTCCCCCAGCTCGTTGTAGCCGCCTGTCACGCTGATCGTGACCGGAACCGCTACGTAGAACTCCCGGACATCGTCCCTCGCAGGCTGGAACAGGTCGAACTGCAAGCCGCGCCCGATCCCGGCCTGGTTGATGTCCGAGAGCAGAGATTCCATCTCGGCCTTGCCCGGCAATTGCCGGACGAGAGAATCGAACTGACGGTTGATCTTTTCGAGTTGACGTTTGTATTCGTCGAGATTGACGGCCTGGCGCTTCTTGGTCACCCAGCTGTCGCGCAGCCTTAATTCTTCCTGCTGTTTCTGTTCCAGTTCGCTCCACTGATCCGACCAATCGAAGAACCAGCCCAGAGCGACCACCGCGACCAAGATCAGCACGCAGGCTGCAATCTTTGGCGCTTTCGGCCAGACACCGGGATCGTTGAAGTTCAAACCCCGAAAATCTTCTTGCAGGCGTTGAAAGTCGATGCCTTTCATTTCCTAGCCCTTTTGTGTCGTGGCGGCAGGAGCCGCTGTCTCGTTGGCGGGCGCAGTGGACTTCCTGATATAGACATTGATCTCGAAGTTGTACACACGCCGGTTGTTGAGCAGTTCCGCCGCGCTCTTGACCACTTCCGAGCTTTCCAGAAACGGTGAATCGTTCAGGTTGCTCATCATGTTGGAGACACGGGCATTGGATTGCGCGTAGCCTTTCAGGGTAATCTTGCCGCCGGCCTGCGACACCGTGGACAGGAAGACCCCGGACGGTATCTGTGCGGCCAGTTCATTGAACAGGTGCACCGTTTCGGCCCGGTTGCTCTGCAAGGTCTCGATGACCTGCTTGCGGGCCAGCAGACGGTCTATCTGGCCGCGCAATTCCTTGATCGCCTCGATCTCACGGTCAAGTGCGGCAATGTCGTTCTGAAAATATCTATTCCGCGTATCCTGGCGTTCAATATTTCCGGCATTGAACATGTGCACCAACAGCCAGATAGAGGCTCCGAGCGCAAGCATCAGCCCGGCGGTCACAAAGAACCGCTGACGCCGTTCCTTGCGTTTTTCCTCTCGATGAGGAAGAAGATTGATCCTGATCATTCGTCAAATTTCCGCAGGGCCAACCCACACGCCACCATCAGGGAAGGCGCATCGGCCAGCAGTTTTCTGGTTCCTGTCTTTGCCGCCACTGTCATGCCCGCAAAGGGATTGGCGATACAGGTTTTCACCTGGGTACGCTTGCCGACAACCTCCGCCAGATCAGGAAGTGCCGCGCAGCCCCCGGCCAGCACGAGATAATTGACCTCGTTGTACTGCGTGGAAGTAAAAAAGAACTGCAAGGCACGCGAGACTTCGAGCGCCAGGTTTTCCATGAACGGCCGCAACACCGTTCCCGCGTAATCGCCCGGCAGGTTGCCCGCCCGCTTGGCCATCTCGGCTTCGTCCTGGTTCATGCCGTACTGGCGGGAAATATCCTTGGTGAGTTGCTGTCCGCCGAATGCCTGCTCGCGCGAATAGACTCTCTGCCCATCACGCAAGACGATGAAATTCGTCACCATCGCGCCGATATCCACCAGCGCCACCAGCTTGCCCGAATCCACGCCTGGCAACTGCCGGGCTACCAGGTCGAAAGCGGCCTCAAGCGCCAGGGATTCAATATCGACCACCGTCACCTTCAGCCCGCAGCTTTCCGCCACGCTGACCCGGTCTTCAATATGTTCCTTGCGCGAAGCCGCAATCATCACCTCAACCTCGTCGTGAGTACCCGCCGGGCCAATGACCTGAAAATCGAGATTGACTTCGTCGAGAGAGAACGGGATGATCTGCGCGGCCTCGGACTCGACCTGCATTTCCATGTCCAATTCACGCAGACTGGCAGGCAGGACTATCTTCTTGGCAAACACCGCTGAAGCTGGCAGGGCAATGGCGACATTTTTGACCCCGGAGCCGAAACGCCTCATCGCGCGCCGCAAACCGTCGGATACGGCATCGAAGTTGGCGATGTTGCCATCTACTACGGCTTCGCCCGAAAGCGGCTCGATCACGTAGCGTTCCACGCGCAACACCCCCCGTTCGACGGATGCCAGCTCCACCAGCTTGACCGACGAAGTCGATATATCGAGTCCGGCGAGTTGGCGCGACGTTGAACCGAAGAGAGAAATATCAGCCACGAGAAAAATCCTTTATCTTCATTATGTTAAGAACAGATTAAGGTCCTGTCTTCCTACACGCGCACCCACTCTAGGCGGGCTTGCAGAAGCATCACAAGGAATTTTTCCCATTAATGTCCTCACTAAGTGACATCAAACCTGTCTTGCAGAGACATTGTTCTCGGTTCGCTGCCAAGGAGGCCCTGATGAAACTCACAACCTGCCTTTCGCCAGTAACGGCGTTGATCGCCGCGAATAAACCCCGCCCCGTCCGTATATAATGTGATCTGTTAATTTCACACGGGTACACCATGCGCTGGCTTCTTTATCCGTTTGCCGCGCTATTGGCCCTGGCGGTAATCGGATTGGCCACGTTGGCCGTTATCTGCCTGCTGGCCTGGCCCAACCTGCCCACGCTTGAAACCCTGACCGATTACCGGCCTCGCGTCCCCATGCGCGTCTACACCGCCGATGGTCATTTCATCAGCGAGTTTGGCGAAGAACGGCGGACACTGGTCAGAATCCAGGAAGTCCCCGCTCATCTCAGGCAGGCGCTGCTCGCGGCGGAAGACCAGAACTTCTATGAGCACATGGGTATCGACTTCGTCAGCTTCACTCGTGCGCTCATCAACAACATGCGCTCCGGGTCACGCGGACAGGGCGGATCGACCATCACCATGCAGGTCGCGCGCAACTTCTTTCTGACGCGGGAAAGGTCCTATAACCGCAAGCTCTACGAAGTCCTGCTTGCGCTCAAGATCGAGCATAATCTCAGCAAAGATCAAATCCTGGAGCTGTACATCAACCAGATATTCCTTGGGCAGCGCGCCTATGGCTTTTCGTCCGCCGCCCGGATCTACTTCGGCAAACCGCTCGACAAGCTCACCTTGGCCGAAAACGCCGTGCTCGCCGGACTGCCCCAGGCTCCCACGAAAGCCAACCCGATTTCCAATCTCGCGCTGGCGCAGCAACGGCAACGTTATGTCCTGCGGCGCATGCTCGAAGCCGGATTCATCACCGGGGCCCAGTACAAACAAGCTCTGGACGAACCTTTGCGTATCGCTTCCGGCGGAGCCGCACGGGATGCCGGCATCATCAAAGCTTCGGTGCATGCCGAATACGTGGCCGAGATCGCGCGCCAGATCGCGGTCGAACAATTCGGCGAACAGGCCACCTATCAAAGCGGCCTCAAGATCATCACCACCATTACGCGCGCCGAGCAAGAAGCCGCCTATCAGGCGTTACGCAAGGGCGTCATGGATTACGACCGCCGCCACGGCTACCGTGGCCCCGAAAAAGTGCTTTCCCTGCAACCCGGCATATCGGGCGGAGAAGCGCTGGACGAAGCAGTCGCCTCGGCGCGTGACTTCGGTGATCTGCTCGCCGCCGTGGTGCTCAACGTTACGCCGAAGGAAGTCCTCGTCTATCGTAACGGCCAGACCCTTTCCATCAGCGGAGAGGGGTTGCGCTTCGTCGCCACCCTGTTAAGCGAAAAAGCCCCGCAAGCCCGCCGGGTACGCCGTGGAGCGCTGGTGCGTATCCGCAAAACCGGCGAGGGGTGGGAACTCACCCAGCTTCCGGAAGTCGAAGCCGCCCTGCTTTCCCTCGACTCAAAAACCGGCGCGGTTCGCGCTCTGGTCGGGGGGTTTGACTACAACCGCAAGAAATTCAATAACGTCACCCAGGCCGAACGCCAACCGGGTTCCAGCTTCAAACCTTTCATCTACTCCGCCAGCCTGGAGCGCGGCTACGCGCCCGGCACGCTCATTGCGGACGAACCCCTGTTTTACCCGGCGGGCAGCATCTCCAGCCAGCAATGGACACCGCGCAACTACGACGACAAGTACAGCGGCGTCATGACCCTGAGGGACGCCCTCGCGCAATCGAAAAATATCCCGGCCATCCGTGTGCTCGAAGACATCACCCCGGCCTATGCACAGAAGTATGTCACCCGTTTCGGTTTCGACGCCGCCCACCATCCACCTTACCTGACGATGGCCTTGGGCGCGGGAGCCGTCACGCCGTGGGAAATGGCAACCGCCTACGCCGTGTTCGCCAATGGCGGCTATCGCATCAACCCTTACGTCATCAAGGAAATCCGGGACGGGAACGACAAACCGATTGCCCGTGCCACCCCCTTGACGGTCAACAAGGGCGCCACAAGAGCGATCGACGCGCGCAATGCCTGGGTGATGACATCCCTGCTCCAGGATGTCGTGCTCCGGGGTACGGCGGCTCGCGCCCGCAGCCTCAACCGCAATGACCTTGCCGGCAAGACCGGGACCACCAATGATTTTGTCGACGCCTGGTTCTGCGGCTACAACCCCGAGGTCGTCGCCGTCTCCTGGATCGGTTTCCCCATCCCGCGCAATCTCGGCAAGGGCGAAACCGGCGGAACCGCGGCGTTACCGATCTGGATCGACTACATGCGCGCCGCGCTGGCCGGCAGGCCGGAAATTTCCGTTCCCCGCCCGGCAGGCATTGCCTTCGCCAAAGTGCAAGACGGTCGCCGCGACGACGTCTACTACGCCGAAAACAAGCCTCCGGCCATGCAACTCCCGCCCAGGGAAGAGGATTCCGGAGACTGGTTCAATTCCCTGTTTGGCTTCCCTTCCTCCGAGCATTCCCGTTCCCTGCCGCTCGACGAGGGCAGATTATTCAACCCTTGAATAGGGGTGTAGGTGCCTTGGACGCGCGGCAGGCGTTGATCGCGGCACAGGTATCGGACGCTACCTGACGCGCGGCGGCGGCAAAATCCCCGTTCCAGCCATTGCCCTCGCCCGCATACAGAATCGCGCGCGATGAATTAATCATCAGTCCCTGCCCGTCGCCCGTTTGCCCGGCAGCCACCGTGGCCGCAATATCCCCGCCCTGTGCGCCGATGCCGGGTACGAGCAACGGCATATCCCCCACCAGCGCGCGCACGCGGGCCAGCTCATCCGGGAACGTCGCTCCCACAACCAGCGCACAATTCCTGTTCGTGTTCCAGGAGCCGGAAACGAGACGTGCGACACGCTCATAGAGCTTTTCACCGTTACCGAGATCAAGATTCTGCAAATCGGCGCCACCAAGGTTCGATGTGCGGCACAGCAGAATCACCCCCCTGTCCTCCCAGGCCAGATAAGGCTCTACAGAATCCCGCCCCATGTAAGGATTCACCGTGACCGCATCTGCCTGGTAACGCGCAAAAGCTTCTTCCGCATAGCGGCTCGCCGTACTGCCAATGTCCCCGCGCTTCGCATCCAGGATCACCGGAATGCCCGGATGCCGTACATGGATGTGCTCAATCAGGGCTTCAAGCTGATCCTCGGCGCGACAAGCCGAGAAGTAGGCAATCTGCGGCTTGAATGCACAAACCAGATCGGCAGTGGCATCCACGATATTGCGGCAAAACTCGAAAATGGCGCGCGGCTTGCCTGCCAGCGACGGCGGCAATCGCGCCGGATCGGGATCGAGCCCCACGCAAAGCAGGCTGTCGCGTTCCCGCCATGCAGCCCGCAACGCCCTCATGAAATCCATTCTCACGCCTTCAGGCACGCACGAGATAATCCAGCGCAAAACCGGCGAAAACCGACGTACCTACCCAATTATTACAAATGAAGGCCCGCCAGCAGGCCGGGCGCTGCCGTGTACGGATAAGCAGAAACACACGCCCCGCCACCAGCGCGGCGATTCCCATCCCGGCAAGAAATACCCAGCCACGCCCGAACGCGAGCCCCACCACGGTAATGAGTGACAGGGACAGCGCATAGCACAACATCACTACCATCACCTCGTAACGGCCAAACGTGATGGCCGAGGTGTGGATACGTCCCAATCTGATGTCATCGTTGCGATCCACCATCGCGTATGCCGTGTCGTAGGAAATCACCCAGAAGAGATTTGCCGCCACCAACAACCAGGCCATTGGCGGCACTGTATTCTGCACGGCAGCGAAACTCATCGGAATGCCTAATCCGAACGCCAGCCCCAAGTAGGCTTGCGGCACAGGGAAAAACCGCTTCGTGAAGGGATAGCTCATCGCCAGCAACAGCGCCAGCAAAGCCAGCAGGAACACGAGGATATTCCTGAGCGGCAGGATCAGCAGGAATGAGAGGAACAACAGGCCCAGGCCAAACCAGAATGCCTCGCGCACGCTGATGACCCCCGTGACGAGAGGACGATCCCGCGTACGCTCCACATATCCGTCGAACTCACGGTCCGCATAGTCGTTGACAACGCATCCGGCGGAGTGCATCAAGAAACTGCCAAGCGCGAAAATCAGCACCAGATGCAAGGGAGGCGAGCCTTCGGCAGCAATCCACAGCCCCCACATCGTGGGCCAGAGCAACAACATTGTGCCCACCTGCTTGCCGAGCGAATCGACGCGAATCAGATGGGCGTAATGCGGCAGGCGGGCAACGATATTCATGAAGATTTCGTCCCAGTGATGCGAAACATTGTACTTTATCGCAGAACCTTATCCGGTTCAATGGATCTGTTATACGTTCCTCGGGCTTTTAGCCTGCGCCTGCCTTTCAACCGCATCAACGTCCGCAAGCAACTCTCTCTCTTCACTATTCACTATGCTCTTCATACCTTCAACCTGCAACATCCCGTTAAAAAAATCCATTTATGTACTAAAAAAATTCATAAAAATTTGATATTGAATCATTGTGTTGCTGTAGTGTCACACTTATAATCCGCCCTCCAAAAATGGAACGATGGACAATGTGGTGCGTTACGTTTTGACTTAAGTGCGTTACATTTTGCCCTAAAGGAAATATTATGCCTCCGACTAATGCTCTGACGACTGATGATCCGTCTCTGACGGTTGTTGATCCGTATTACGCAAACCTTCCTGCGTATATGACCGAAGTGTACGCTTGGGCATACGTCAATCCGAAAAAAGTACGTTGGCTGGACCATAATCTGGTCGTTCGTATCCTGTTATTTTTCAACGATCAACGATTGATACGCACGTATCTGAATGAAATCCGGGAGGGAATGCGTATCTGGCAAGTAGCGCATGTTTACGGCGACCTGGTCAAGCGTGTCGCCGTAAAAACAGGGCCGCAAGGCACATTTCATCTGACCGACATCACTCCGATACAAATTGAACACGCAATATGTAAATTGAGGGACAAACCGTGGTGCAAAGTAATCCATAAAGATGCAGCCGAATTTACCGGTGAAAAAGGTATCGATTATGACCTGATATGCAGTTTCTTCCTTCTGCATGAGATTCCCGACGAGAAAAAATATAAAGTTGTCAATAATATACTGGAAATGCTGCCAAAAGGAGGAAAAGCTATCTTCATCGATTATGGCAATCCAGCAAAATGGCAACCGATTCGCTATATTTTGAAAATCGTTAATACATTACTCGAACCATTTGCCGAAGTATTATGGAAGAACGAAATCAGTCATTATGCAAATAATGCTGAAAAATTCGTCTGGGAGAAAAAAACGTTTTTTGCCGGCGTTTATCAATGCGTGGTCGTCAGACATAAAGACTGACACCAATAAATGCGGGGATCGATTGATTATTCACCCCTACTCCCGCATCCAGCCATTTCAACGCAACCTGGATAGTTCCTGGTTCAACGCTTCGATGTTGCGCTCGCGCTGCGCAACAGCATCCTTGTAAGGTTGCAGGCGATCAAGCACCCTTTGGAAGTTCTTTTCGTCACCCAAACGGATCGCTTCCTGTTCAGTGAGTTTATTGCGCGCATCCTCCAGCTTCAACTGTTCATCATCCAGTTCTTTTTCCAGAACCTGACGCCGGGTTTTGTCACGCTCCCGCTGTGCTTCGTCACTCACTCTCGGAAATGCGGCAGGCGGGAGGCTGGCACGCATGGAGATGGTCGATACGGACTGCTCGTTGGAAAGAGGCTTGCACCCCTTGCCCGAACCATTATCATTGCTGTAGGTGACTTTTCCATTGGCATCGACGCACTTAAACACTTGCGAGGAAGCATGAGGCGGCGCAAGACAGAGTGTCAGAAAAAGCAGGGATGAATAGATGGCGGCACACTTTTGTTTCATGGCTTTGTCCTTTATATCTGCCCAAAAAAGGAAAAATTCTCCTCCTTTCAAAACGCTACACCATTTAAAAAGAACAAACGCCAACCCTTTCCTCAATAAAGCAAAAAAAGACGGGCAACGCCCGTCTTTCCATGTATCACTCCGCTCCGGGATCAGAGGCTGTAGTACATATCGAACTCGACCGGATGCGTGGTCGTGCGGTAGCGGGTGACTTCTTCCATCTTCAACTCGATGTAGGCATCGATGAAGTCGTTGGAGAACACGCCGCCGCGCGTCAGAAATTCCCTGTCCTTGTCGAGATAGCCGAGCGCCTGATCGAGGCTTGAGCACACGGTTGGAATCTTGGCGTCTTCTTCCGGCGGCAAGTCATAAAGATTCTTGTCGGCGGGGTCCCCCGGATGAACCTTGTTCTGGATACCGTCCAGCCCGGCCATTGCCATCGCTGCAAACGCCATATACGGATTGGCCGTAGGATCGGGAAAACGTACCTCGATGCGGCGGCCCTTCTGGCTGGTGGCATAAGGGATGCGGATGGAAGCGGAACGGTTGCGGGCGGAGTAAGCCAGTTTCACCGGGGCCTCAAAGCCGGGAATCAACCGTTTGTAGGAGTTGGTTCCGGGGTTGGTGATGGCGTTCAGGGCGCGCGCATGCTTGATGATGCCTCCGATGTAGTAGAGCGCCATTTCCGACAGGCCGGCGTAGCCGTTGCCCGCAAAGAGGTTCTGGCCATTTTTCCAGACTGACTGGTGCACATGCATACCGGAGCCATTGTCACCGACGATGGGTTTGGGCATGAAAGTGGCGGTCTTGCCATATTGGTGCGCAACGTTGTGCACCACGTACTTGAGCCTTTGCGTCCAGTCGGCACGACGGGTCAGTGTGGTAAACCTGGTTCCGATTTCGCACTGCCCGGCAGTGGCCACTTCATGGTGATGCACTTCGACCGGCACGCCGACGCCTTCGAGCGCCAAGACCATCGCGGCACGAATGTCGTTGAGGCTATCGACCGGCGGCACGGGGAAATACCCTCCCTTGACGCGCGGACGGTGGCCGAGGTTTCCCCCTTCATACTTTTCTGCCGTCGACCAGGCCGCTTCTTCGGAAAATACCTTGACGCGGGACCCGGACATGTCGACCGACCATTCGACGGCGTCGAAAATGAAGAATTCAGGTTCCGGCCCGAAATAGGCGGTATCGCCGATGCCGGTACTTTTCAGATAAGCCTCGGCACGCTTGGCAATGGAACGTGGGTCGCGGTCGTAACCCCTTCCATCGGACGGCTCGATGACATCACAAGTCAATACAAGCGTGGTTTCATCGAAAAAGGGATCAATGTAGGCAGACCCGGCATCAGGGAGCAGGATCATGTCGGAAGCCTGTATACCTTTCCACCCTGCCATCGAAGAGCCGTCGAACATGAGCCCGTGCTCGAACGCTTCCTCTTCAAACGCGGAAACCGGCACGCCGACATGCTGCTCCTTGCCGATGGTATCGGTAAAACGGTAGTCGACGAAGCTGACCCCGTTTTCCTGGATCAACTTCATGACATCTTGAGAATTCATGCTCACTCCCGGTGAAATCAAGCAAAGCAGGCTTTTGATGAACACGTGTCGAACACCATCCCCGGCCTTCAGGCCAAGGTGACTCAAAATCAGCCCGCCGCGTATTGTGTCACAATGCCTCCCGACATGCGCCCCGCCAACAAAAACCCATCGTACCGAATGCCAGCCGGCGTCTGGGTGCTTGGTTTTGTCAGCCTGCTAATGGACATTTCCTCGGAGATGATTCACAGCCTGCTGCCGCTCTTCATGGTGAAGGCGCTCGGCGCAAGCGCCCTCACCGTCGGCCTGATTGAAGGTCTCGCCGAGGCCACCGCGCTGATCGTCAGGATTTTTTCCGGTACGCTGAGCGACTACCTGGGCAGGCGCAAAGGATTGACGGTTTTCGGCTACGCGCTCGGAACCTTCTCCAAACCCTTGTTTGCCCTCGCCCAGAGCGCCGGATTCATTTTGGGCGCACGCCTGCTTGATCGCCTGGCCAAGGGTATACGGGGCGCGCCGCGCGATGCACTGTTGACCGATCTGACCCCGCCAGCCATCCGTGGCGCGGCATTTGGCCTGCGCCAGTCTCTCGATACCGTGGGAGCGTTCATCGGGCCGCTGCTCGGCGCCCTCCTGATGTTGTTATGGGCCAATGACTTCCGCGCGGTCTTCTGGTTTGCCGTCATTCCCGGCGTGGCGAGTGTCGCCTTGCTCGTTTTTGGCTTGCGGGAACCCGCTCGTTCCTCCTCAACCAAACGGGAGAACCCGATCCGGCGCGGCAACTTGCGGCAGCTCGACGCCTCTTATTGGCGAGTGGTCGGCCTCGGCGCAGTTTTCACGCTGGCTCGTTTCAGCGAAGCCTTCCTCGTATTGCGCGCCATGCAATGCGGCATACCGCTTGCCCTCATCCCGCTGGTGATGGCCGAAATGAGCCTTGTTTATTCACTTTCGGCCTGGCCCTTCGGCAGACTTTCCGACCGCATGAGCCACCGGCGCCTGCTCGCCCTCGGCCTGGCCGTGTTGATTGCCGCCGACCTGGTGCTTGCGTCCTGTGAGCATTGGGGCGTCGTGCTGGCCGGAGTCGCGCTCTGGGGCCTGCACATGGGCATTACCCAAGGACTGCTGTCGGCGATGGTGTCGAAAACCGCGCCGGAAAAACTTCGCGGCACGGCTTTCGGCTTTTTCCATGTTGTCAGCGGGCTGGCCATGCTGCTCGCCAGCGTCGCCGCCGGCCTCCTGTGGGATCGTCTGGGCGCCCCGGCCACCTTTCTTGCCGGGGCGCTCTTCTGCATCGCAGCTTTGATTGCCCTCGCGCTCAATCGCCCGTGCCGGTCTCGACCATCTGATCAGATTTACCGATGATCCACGCCACGCCCAACCCGCCCATCCAAGCATTCTTGCGTTCGACCAAGGGGCTGTCGACAAAAGCCGCGCCGTGAAGGGAATCGTAACGCACGAAACTTCCAAGCCAGAAGCTGTCGAACCGCTTTGTGAGCGAAAGGGTCAACTGTGACCCGGAATAACCGCCCGAGGCACTGTAAGCCGGACGCTCCGGTGTGGCATAGCGCGGCTCGACCTCGTAGAAATACTTGTGCTGGCGGGCATTGGCGAAGACCGGCCCGGCCATTGCACCGAAACGCCAACCCGAATAGCCGAACATGGGCGCGTTATAACCAAGGGTCGGCGAAAAAATCAATCCGGCATACCTGATCCCTCCCGTGACGCTATAAGCCGCGCGCACCGGCAGGCGCAGGTCGAGCCGCTCGCCGCGCTCCTTGTCGCGCCACAGGTTGAACGCGAGCGACGGCCCGAATTCCAGCGTCGGACGCAAATCAGGCATTCCCCGGCGAGGTTCTTTATCACTGCTATAGACGGGTACCGAAGCGGAAAGGCTCAGATTCAGTTCCACCCGCTCGCCATCGAAAAACATTCCGCGCAGACCGCCGCGATCCGTCCTGAGAACATCGCCACGATAAATAAAATAAGGCGTGGGCAAAACCCACGTGCGCCGTCGGCTGGAGCCCCGGTACTCTGGAAACGACACCGCGCCCACACCCAGCCCGGCTTCCCATTTGGGTTTTTCCTCACCAGCCGCCGGCAAGGCCAACCCTCCCGCCAATAAAGCCGCTGGAATCGCGATCCATCTCGAAGAAAATATTTTCATCACGCCAACAGCTTCCAGCCCGAAGCCCGACCATAATTCCAGAAGGGTTCCACTATACCGCAACCACAGGAACATAAAACATGTCACAGCCTCCCTGCCTGCAAGACGTACTTGATTGCGGCAACCCCTCAAATTGGTACACCATTACGATGAGTACCTGTTTTCTCCTTCACACGGCAACCTTCCAATGCGTCCCGCGCGCGCCCTGATCGACCTCGACGCCCTGCGTCACAACTATCACATTGCCCGCCAGCGCCACGGCGGGCACATCCTCGCCGTAGTCAAGGCCAACGCCTACGGACACGGTGCGCTTGCCTGCGCACAGGCACTGTCCTGGGACGCCGACGGCTACGCGGTTGCCTTTCTCGATGAGGCGCTCGCCCTGCGCAAATCCGGCATCAAGACCCCTATCCTGCTGCTCGAAGGGGTGTTCGATCCCGTCGAACTGCTCGAAGCCGCCCATCGCGGGCTCTGGCCTGTAGTCCATCATCCCGGCCAGATCGAAATGATCGCAAAAACCGCCCTGCCCGTACCGCTTCGGGCATGGATCAAGATCAACAGCGGGATGAATCGCGCCGGTTTTTCGCCGGACGACGCGCGCAGGGCCTGGCGGCAACTCATGGCCAGCGGCATGGTGGAAGAATGCGGTTTCATAAGCCATTTCGCGCGTGCCGACGAACCGGGCTGTGGCGCCACCGCCCAACAGATCCTTACCTTCGACAAAGCCACACGGGGGTTGCCCGGCGCACGCAGCCTTGCCAACTCCGCCGCCATCCTCGCCTGGCCGGACGCTCACCGCGACTGGGCACGCCCCGGCATCATGCTTTACGGCGCAGACCCCATGCCGGGCGAAGGCAACGGCCTTATCCCGGTCATGACGCTTGAGAGCCAGATCATCGCGGTGCGCAACCTTGCTGCCGGAGAACCGCTTGGCTATGGCGCAAGGTTCATCACCCCGCGACCCACGCGCGTCGGGCTTGTGGCGATGGGCTACGCCGACGGTTATCCGCGCTCCGCCCCCGATGGCGTCCCCGTGGCCGTTGACAACAAACTCACCACCCTGATCGGGCGCGTATCGATGGACATGCTCACCGTCGACCTCACCGACCTCCCGGAAACGGGCATCGGCAGCGTCGTCGAACTATGGGGCAAGCAGGTTTCCGTCAACCAGGTCGCCCAAGCAGCCGGAACCATTGCCTACGAGTTGCTGTGCAACGTGAAACGGGTTTCATTTGTCTGGAACAGCGAACAGCCTGTCTAGTGTGGAATATCGTAGTAATACGGCTCCACCGGCACATGCGCGGCCTTGAAGCGGCTGGTTGCTTCGGGGTCTTGCGGACGATCCCACCATAGAGCCTGCCCCGTTCTTTTTACTTCCTTTTCCCCGGGATGCTTTTCCAGCCATTCGCGCATGAAGAGGGTGAATTCGGATTCGTAGGGCTTTGGCATGATGGATTCCTTCTGGAGATGGAAACGTCGGGCGGATATTATCACCTCTGCCTGCTCTCCCAAATCTTTTGCAGGCGCTTCACCGAAACCGGCATCGGGGTTTTCAGGGTTTGGGCGAAGAGGCTGACGCGCAGTTCCTCGAGCAACCACCGGAAAGTTTCCAGTTCGGGGACAGGCACGCCACCACGGGCGCGGGCAGCGATTTCACGTTGCCAGGGTTGAGCCAGCGTTTTCCACTCGTGCATAAGATTTGCGTCGCGGGCGGGACCGTCGCGCAGTTTGTCGAGGCGCATGAGCATCGCTTTGAGATAGCGCGGAAAGTGGGCAAGGCGATCCCACTCGAAGGCGGTGAGAAAATCCGCCGGAAGGAGCGCGGCGATTTGCGCGCGCAGGTCGGCCACGGCATCGGGAAAAGCCTTGTTCAGGGTGGCAAGGCGCTTCTGGATGGCGGCTGCATCCACCAGTAATTGCGTGGCGAGCCGCACGAATTCCTGCGCAACCAGCATCAGGCGCGGGCGAGCCTCCTGGCAGCGGCGCGTGAAGGTTTCGCCGTCTTCCGGCAAAGGGTCGCCGAGACAGCAACGGGCAAGGCACGCTTCGACGAGACGAGCCTTGAGTTCGGCTTCACCGCCGAGGTCACGATATTGCAAGGCCAGTTCACGCAAGCCCGACAGGCGTTCGATGGCTTTGACCTGATCCTTGAGCGCAAGAGCGAAAAGCCGCAGCAAGCCAAAGCGATGCACCTGCGCCGCTTCCTCGCGGGTATCGCAAGGGCGCATTGAGACGCTGTCGCCATCGTCGCGCAAGGCAGGAAAACCGATGACATCGTGCCCGTCGATGTTGGCTTCGAGCAATTCCGGGAGTTTGCCAAATGTCCAGGCGGTAAAGCCTTTCTCCCCTCTCCCGCAAGCGGAAGAGGGAGAGGGCATTGCAGTCTCGAACCGCGCAGCCACGCGATCCTTGAACCGGACGCGCAGCTCGCTCAATTGCCGGGACTGCCCGAGCACGCGCCCATGCTCGTCGACGACCCGAAAATTCATGAAGCAGTGCGGAAGCAGGTTTTCCGGACGAAAACTTTCCAGCGGCAACTTGAGCTGCACACGCTCTTCGACGAAATACCGCAATGTTCTCAAAAGCGGGGGGAAAACCTTATCTTCGGCCTTGACCCCACATTCGCCTCCCAATTCACCGCTCTCGAAAGCCGCCATGAAAGCCACCACGCTCTCGGCAAGCGGTTGCAGCCGGTGACGGATTTTCTGCGGTGCGGTTTTGAGCAGTGCGCCTACCTTTTCTTCCAGCAACCCCGGAACCAGCCACTCGCAACGTTGCGCACTGACCTGATTGAGCATCATCAGCGGCACGGTCAGAGTAACCCCGTCATCGGCCTCTCCCGGCTCGTGCCTGTAGTCGAGTTTCAGCTTTTGGCCGAGCACGTCGAGCGCGGGCGGAAAGCGCTCAGAGGTCACGCCCCCGGCTTCGTGGCGCATCAGTTGCTCGCGCGTGAGATAAAGGAGCTTCGGCGCATTTTTTTCGGCCTGCCCGCGCCAATGCTCGAAACTGGCAAGGTCAACGACGTCGGCGGGAATCTTGCTGTCGTAAAAGGCTTCGATCAGGGTTTCATCAACGAGCACATCGGGGCGGCGGGTCTTGTGTTCCAGCCTTTCGATTTCCGCGACCAACCCGAGGTTATGGGCGAGAAACTTCATCGACCGCGCCGGACCCTCGGCGATTTCACCCGCCACCAGCCCTTCGCGGATGAACAGTTCGCGGCACAGCGCCGGATCGACATCACGGTACGGCACGCCTCGGCGCGGCCAGATCACCAACCCGTAAAGGACGCCCCGCTCCCACGCCTGCACGCGGCCTGCGCTCTTCGACCAATGCGGCTCGAACACATGCCGCCGGATGAGATGCGCACCGACTTCTTCCACCCATTCCGGCTCGATGCGGGCAAGGCAGCGCCCAAAAAGCCGCGAAGTATCGACCTGTTCGGCGGCCATGATCCATTTGCCCGCCTTCTTTGCCAGCATCGAACCCGGGTGCGGCCAGAACTTGATGCCGCGTGTGCCGAGATAACTCCCCGCCTGCGAGCCAGCGCCGCCTTCCGCAGTTTCTTCCGACTTGCAGCCGATATTGCCGAGCAACCCGGCAAGCAACGATTTATGAATTTTCTCGTAGCTGGACGCAACAGTATTTTCCCCGACCCTCCAGCCGTGCTCCACGCACAGGGCATGAAGCTGGTTGTGTACATCCCGCCACTCGCGCATCCGCATCCATGACAAAAAATGACGGCGGCACCATTGTTTTTGCTGATTGCCGGATTCGTGGCGCTGCACTTCGTTCCATGCCTTCCAGAGGTTCCAGTACCAGAGAAATTCCGAGCGCGACTCCTGCTCCGTGCCGCGAAACTCCGCGTGCGCCTGCTCCGCCGCAGCGGGGTTTTCCTGCGGACGTTCGCGCGGGTCCTGCGTAGAGAGCGCGGCAGCAATCACCAAGACTTCCTCCAGCGCCCCGCGCTCACGCGCGGCCAGCATCATGCGGGCGATGCGCGGGTCGAGCGGCAACTTTGCCAGTTCGCGCCCAATCGGAGTGAGCACGCGCCCTTCATTTTCGATTGCGCCCAGTTCCGCCAGGAGCGCGTGACCATCCGCGATCAGCCTCGAGCCCGGTGGGTCGATGAAAGGAAAATCCTCCACTTCGCCCAAGCCGAGCGCCTTCATGCGCAGGATCACCCCGGCGAGCGAAGAGCGCAGGATTTCGGGGTCGGTGTGCGCGGGGCGGCGTTTGAAATCTTCTTCATCAAAGAGACGGAAACAGACGCCGTCCATCACCCGGCCACAGCGCCCGGCACGCTGCTGGATCGACGCCTGCGCGATTTTCTCGATCCGTAACTGTTCCACCTTGTTGCGTGGCGAATAGCGTTTGATCCGCGCCAGCCCCGTATCGACCACGTAGCGCACGCCCGGCACGGTAAGCGATGTTTCCGCCACGTTCGTCGCCAGCACCACCCGCCGCCCGCTGGAGGACGCGAACACCCGCGCCTGTTCCTGCGCCGACTGCCGCGCAAAAAGAGGCAGAATCTCAGAGCCGGGAAGCAATCGGAACTTACTGAGCGCTTCGGCCGCCTCGCGGATTTCCCGCTCGCCAGGCAGAAAGACGAGCACATCTCCGGGGCCACAGCGCTGCGCCTCATCGACGGCATCGACCAGCGCATCGAAAAGATCGCGTTGTCTTTTCCCGCCTCCTTTCCTGTTTCCAGTTCCCTCTCCCTCTCGTGGGAGAGGGTGGCGCGAAGCGCCGGGAGAGGGCATTGCATCCTCATCCACTTCCTCATCCTCGACGGGCCGATAACGCACCTCGATTGGATAAAGCCGCCCGGAAACCTCAATCACCGGCGCGGGAACGCCCGCCGCGTCCGCGAAATGGCGGGCAAAGCGTTCTGCGTCAAGCGTCGCGGAAGTGATGATGAGCTTGAGATCAGGGCGGCGCGGCAACAGCGCCTTGAGAGTACCAAGAAGAAAGTCGATATTGAGCGAGCGTTCGTGCGCCTCGTCGATAATCAGTGTGTCGTAAGCCGAAAACAGCGGATCGCCCTGCGTCTCGGCGAGCAAAATGCCGTCGGTCATCAGCTTGATATGGCTCTCCGCGCTGACGCGGTCCGTGAAACGAATCTTGTAGCCGACTATTTCCCCAAGCGGGCTATTTAATTCCTGCGCGATGCGGCTGGCCGTCGCCCGCGCGGCAATGCGTCGCGGTTGCGTGTGGCCGATCAACCCCGCCGTCCCCCGTCCGAGGGCGAGGCAGATTTTGGGGAGTTGGGTCGTCTTCCCGGAGCCGGTCTCACCGCAGACGATGATGACCTGATGCGCGAGGATCGCGGCAGCGATCTCGTCGCGGCGGGCGGAGATGGGAAGGCAGGGGGGAAAGTCCGGGGGCGGGACGGAGGAACGCATGCGCGATTTTGGCATGACGCGGGCAGCAGCGTCAGTAGGCATTGGACAGGCTGTAAAGGCCACAGACCGTCAGTTGTAATTCCCGATGCGCAGCGCCATTGATCTCACTCCCCAGAGGCCCGGTTGCCTGAACAGCAAGGCTTTCACTCCACCTTCTTAAAAGCGGTAATAACCGTCTCCTGCTCGGTCAGGGCCAGAATTCTGGGGACCAAATCCGTAAAGTGAGGAGTCTGAAAGTGCGCGTCCAATGCCGCCTGATTCTCCCATTCTTCAATAAACGCTATATTGGCATCATCCTTCAGGCTTTGGCAAAGCTCATAACTGACGCACCCATTTTCTTTCCTCGTGTCCAACACCAGTTTCTTGCCTAATATCAGAGCCTTTTCTACTTCTCCGCTCTTGATAAAAAACTGCGCCACCACTTTAATCATGCTGATCCTCCTCCCGTCTTTGAACCGTTTGCAGATTGGGGCACGAAGAAACCCCGGCGCTGTCATCATACCCCAATTCTCACACGTCGGGATTTGCTCCGTCCGCCCAACCTACGACATACAATTATTCTTGCACGTTTTACAAGCACCAATTGTCATATCTGCGGAATATTTTGCTATTATCAGCCCAACATCATGTGTTGTCACGGAGGAAGGTTTATGCGCTATTTTGCGTTTTTGCTGTTGTGCGTAATGACGCTGGCCCTACACCCGGCATCGTCTGCCCAAACGGCGGAATTAAATGAATATGTCATTATGTTGAGCGCACAAATCAGCGAATCGCCTGCAAAAATCCGGCTGCAATGGCCCGGTTACACGGTTCCGATGGGCAGCTATGAAGTCTATCGTAAAAACAAAAACGCGACATCCTGGGAAAAAGTCGCAACTTTAAGCGGCAGCGCGACTTCTTATGAGGATACAAACGTCGTCGTTGGCAAAACATATGAATACAGATTCATGACAAAACCCGGTGCCGCGCCGGGTTTCGATATGGTCTTGGATTTCAGTAAAACCAGGCAGGGTTACATCTTTGCCGGGATAAAAGTTCCACCCGTGGAATCTCGCGGCAAGGTCGTCCTGTTAGTAGAGTCCGAACAAGCGAAGGCGCTAAGAACCGAACTTAAAACCCTTAAAACTGATCTGATCGGCGACGGCTGGACAGTCTTGCGCCATGACGTGCCAAGAAACGCGACGCCGCAGTCAACACGGGCCTTGATACAAGCGGATTACAATGCGGATCCGGCCAATGTCAAAGCCGTTTTCTTATTGGGGCATATTCCCGTCTTTAATCCCGTTTTTAAATCAGGCAATTTGGCGCCGGACGGACACACGAACCACATGGGTCCATGGCCGGCAGATGCGTATTACGGAAGCATGGACACGTCGTGGGACGATAACATTCCAGAAAACCCCGGCTATGCTCAATCAAAAATTCCCGGTAATGTGCAATTGCAGGTGGGACGGGTTGATTTTGATAATATGCCCGCTTTTCAAAAGAATGCGACAGAACTTTTGCGGCAGTATCTGAATAAGAACCATAAATACAGAATCGGCCAGATGACGGCGACGAAAAACGCTTTTATCTCAGACGGCTTTGGGCGCGGTAAATTGGATAACGCCGCCTCCTATAACGGCTATAAGCTGTTTTCAACGCTATGGGGCCCCAACGCGCGGATAGATGACGGGCCATGGACGCAGTATCTGCCTCAGGACACATATACGTGGGGGCACATCAACGGAGGAGGCAGTTACACTTCGTGCGCCGCAGTCGGCGGCACGCTTACGACGGGCCACCTTGCCACGCAGAATTATGGGGTTATCTTCTGGCAAAGTTTTGGCAGCTATTTTGGAAATTGGAATACTCAAAATAATCTTATGCGCGCGCTTCTCGCCATGCCGGACTATGGCCTTACCAGCGCATGGACCGGGCGGCCACATTGGTTTTTTCATCACATGGCCTTGGGCGAGACTATTGGCTATAGCACTTGGCTGACGCAAAATAATAAAGGAATACTGTACGCACCGTCCGGCGGAATCGGCGCAAACGATGTTCATATTGCTTTGATGGGAGATCCGACCTTACGGATGTTCCCGGTACTTCCGGCGACAAATTTGCAGGCAAAAAGCGTGTCGGGCACCACAGAGTTGCAGTGGACCGCTTCCGAGGACAGCGAGGTCACTGATTATTATGTCTACGGCGCATCAAACCCGGGTGGCCCCTATAAGCGGCTGGAGATTGTAAAAGGAACCAACTGGATCAATGTAAACCCCGGAAACACAAAATATTATATGGTTCGCGCCTCCAAACTGATCCCAACGGGAAGCGGAAGTTTTTATAACCTGAGCCAAGGTACAATGGCAGAACAACATCGTCGGCTTACACAATCAGATTGAAGGAGATATTACGGGTTAGAGCGAGCTTGCTAACCCCAACATCTTTATCATAATTCAAAAAAGGATCGGCAATACCTCTGGCTCCATATCCCCTTCGCAGTAATGTGAGACAAAATGTTCCGAAGATGGCTGGTTTGGACGGGGAGGCAATTTCTGCCAAAGATGGATAACTGTTTCTGGCAATATGTTTTTGATAGGATCCATGTATCCTTTCGAACCCAACTCTTCTCTGTTTCGGAAACCTCGAATAGTAATTCCTGGCCCCCAGCCTTTTGGGCTGCATTGTCCTAAATATCGTGGATCATGGCGGCCATATAGAATTACTATTGGACAACCAACCGCCATGGCAGTATGAGCCGAACCAGTATCGATGGAAATACAGGAATGCGCCATCGATTGTATGGCCAACAGGTGGCGTAAGGAAAGAGAACCTGCCAGTGACGCTGTTTTTCCAGTCATGCCTGCAATGATTTCTTCAGTCAACTTGCGTTCATTGGCAGTTCCGGTGGTGATAAACATAGCATCTGGAACCAGCGCCCTGAGACCGGATAAAGTTTTCCGCCAATTTTCTATCGGCCATTGCTTGGGGTTCCCCGTCGTTACCTCATGCCTTCCTTTCACGACATGAGCACAACCCGGATGAAACAGAACTATCGGATCACCGTTCCATCCGCATGTCCTGCTCAACAATTGCCGTACTTCTTCGCGCTCCTGTTCGTTCGTCATCAATATTGACGATCCCAAAGCAAGCGGAATCTTCAGCTTTGAATGCATCCTGGATTCCCGCATCTCTTTGGGGAACTCCAATCTGATTTGATGTGGAAGATTTTTGAAAAATGAAAAAATTCTGAGAAACTTACGTGCATAAGGTAAGTCGTGAATATAAATATGATTATAGCTCATCCGCTTCTGTAGCGATAACATACGTAATAAAAGCCAAGGCCAAAACTTCCAGTGCCGTATTAACAAAACCTGCCCTATATAATCGATACCGTTATAGAGTTCAGTCAATGATTGATTTTTGATTAGAATATCTACTGGCTGACCATGCTTCTCTGCCAAAAAGCGGAGCTCTGGTAGCATGCATACGCTATTACCAAGAGGAGTGGAATTGATACATAAAACCTTTTCGGGTAATACAGGCATAAAGAAGGCTCCTGAGGGTTATTTGCTTCACCCCCCGGGCCTTGAGCAGGCCAAGTGACCCGGCTTTGACTGCGGAAACCCGTAGGCTGTGGGGATTCGGGACAGATCATACTCCTCGTGTGGAATTTTTTTCATCGTGATCCATCCAAAATTGATATATGTCCTTATCAAACCTTCGAATCCGGGCTATGTTCCTCCCCAGGCTTGTCCGGCCTGCGCTTTCCAGGTGGAATTTTCGCTGGATTATTCCAGCGTTTTTTTTCGTTTCCATACGTTGAGGTGAACAACCTGCAAAAGGAGTAAAAGGATGAACCATCCGTTCCAAAAAGCTCTATTTTTCATGGCCGTGGCCGCTTGCTGTGCTCCCGCACTGGCCGTTGATGTTGAAGCAGCAAAATCATTGGTAAGACGCAACAGTTGCCTCAAGTGCCACGATGTTGGAAGAGATGCCACTCCCTTCAAAAAGATCGCGGAAAGATACCGTGGAGACGCAAAAGCGGAAGACAAACTCATCAATCATCTTACGTCCAGCCCAGAGGTGACGTATCTGGATGGAAAAACAAAGGAAGAACACAATATCGCTAAAACCGTTCCTCCCAAGGACGAGGCACAGTTGAGGAATCTGGTGCAATGGGTGCTTTCCAACTGATGCAGGTCTCATGGGCCGGGGTGAGATTGCAACCCCGACACCATCATCCTGCCCTGCTTCCATACGTTGGGGTTTGCGACGCACGCCCCAGCCTGGGCGGGTTATACGGGTTATTTTTCTGAAAATCCGCGTTCAGTCCGTTCCAGACTTGGGATGATACGGCCCGAACAGGATGCTGTCCTGGCGTCCGGCTGAAAGCATCTGATAATTCGCCATCCTGGCCGCGTCGTGCGATTTGTCCGAAACGGTATTGATGATCTGATTGACGACCGCGCTTACCAGTGCGCCGATGAGACCTCCGCCACCGCTGTTATCGTTCCCAAGCGCCACAACGGCAGTGCCGGACCATAATTCCTGGGCGGTCCTGATGTCGACGAGCCTTGCTGAAGCTGCGGCCTCCACCACGCTGTTTACCAAGCGATAGCTCGTGCCAAAGCGGGTGACCGTGACGTACAGGGCCGCGTCCGCGCCGAAGATTTCGCGCAGTTTGCCCAGTTCGATTGCGTGCGCCTCCTCTGCAACGGTTACGCCGTTTTGTTTGAGCATCTCGTCCGAAAGGGCCACCGGGATCACGTAATACCCGGACTCCGCCAAGGGCCTGGTAGAAGTGGCAAGAAAGCTCGCCGTCGCCTTGACCTCGGGGGACTGGTTGACCGGCGGCATCACCAGAATGGAGCGCGGGCGGCTTTCCCGGAAAGCAGTGTAGTCGCGTTGCGCCGTCTGCGTGGCGCAGGCGCAAAGCAGGAGCGCGGCTCCCGATACCACCACATGACGCGCAACGCGAATTACCGGAAAAAATGGAATGGATAAAGAATTCATAATGCGAAACGCCTATTTCCCGTACTTTTTGAGAAGGAAATCCATAAAGACGGTCGCTTCCGGGAAACGTACCTTTTCCGTCCCGAAGCAGGCAACGGCCTTCGCGTCGTTTCCGGTCTCTGCGTACAGCAAACCCAAATGCGCATAAAAACCCGGCGGAGCGGTCTTTCCGCTGGCCTCGATTTTTTCCTGATCCCGCTCCAACGCCTCGATCTGTGCCTCCCGGTTCTCCCCCTTCAGGTGCGCGTAAACCTGCGATTCATAACTCCCCCAGGAATAAAGCGTTTGTGGCGGACTCGCGCATCCTGAAAGGCAGGCAGCAAAACCGAGGATCAGTAAAATGCGGCAGGCAAGGCGCATCTCTGTCACGGCTTCCACGCGCCGCTGTCAATCGCGCCGGTCAGACGGTCGACGGCTTCGCGGATCGCCAGATCGAGCACCTTGCCGTTCAGGGTAGAATCATAGCCGGACGTACCGCCGAAGCCGATGACTTCCCGGCTGGAAAGTTCGTACTCGCCCGCGCCTTGTACCGAATGGACGACCTCGGTGGTGCGGATATCGACGATATTAAGGCTGACCTTGGCGTAGGCGACCTGCGTTTTGCCGCGCCCCAGGATGCCGAACAACTGGCGGTCGCCCACTTCCTTGCGGCCAAATTCCGACACATCCCCGGTGACGACATACGCTGCGCCCTTCAATTCCTGGGCTTCCCCGCGAATATCGGCTTCCTGCTTCGCCTCGGCCATGTTGTCACGGTCGAGCACGGTGAAGCGGTTGGTCTGCTGCAAGTGAGTAATGAGGATGGTCTTGGCCTGACTGCCCAACCGATCCACACCATCCGAGAAAAGCCCGCGCATGAAGCTGGAACGATTGTCGAATTTACCGACCGCGATGGGCGAACGCGCGCCGCTATAGGGCATCCCGGCACTTTGCGTCTGCTCGACGGCCAGGCTCCGGTGGCTTTCCGTTGCGCAGCCCGAGAAGCACAAACCCGATATCGCAATTACGAGGCAAGAAACGATGGAAGATCTCATCGTAATTCCTTTGTGCTTTGAAACCATTGGGCGCTCATTGTGCCATAAATCCACATACATCAAAGAACAGGCAAAATTGAAATCCAGCCATTCGCAGCTTTCTCCATGCGCTATCGCCAGCCGTCCAGGGAGAAACAACACACATCGGCTACAATCCTGACTTTCCATCCAGCCCTTTGACGATCATGGAACTGGACAAGAGCTACGAGCCGCAAGCTATCGAATCCCGTCTCTACAGTGAGTGGGAATCCCGCAACTTCTTTGCCGCCGGGCTGGATACTGCCAAACCAAAAGATCAATCCTTCTGCGTCCTGCTGCCGCCGCCCAACGTCACCGGCACGCTGCACATGGGGCACGGCTTTAACCAGACCCTGATGGACGCGCTCACGCGCTATTACCGAATGCGCGGGATGAACACCCTGTGGCAACCGGGAACCGACCACGCGGGCATCGCCACGCAACTCGTGGTGGAGCGCCAACTCGACTCCCAGGGCATCTCCCGGCATGACTTGGGGCGTGAAAAATTTCTCGAGAAAGTCCAGGAGTGGAAAAAGTACTCGGGCGGAGCCATCACGCGGCAAATGCGCCGCATGGGCAGCAGCCCGGACTGGACGCGCGAACGCTTCACGATGGACGAAGGACTGAGCCGGATCGTCACGGAAACCTTCGTGCGTCTTTTCCGTGAAGGCTTGATTTATCGTGGAAAACGTCTGGTCAACTGGGATCCGAAACTCAAAACCGCCGTCTCTGACCTCGAAGTGGAAAACGAGGAAGAAGACGGTTTTCTCTGGCATATCCGCTATCCGCTCGCCGATGGCGACGGGCATCTCACCGTTGCCACCACGCGGCCCGAGACCATGCTCGGCGATACCGCCGTGATGGTGCATCCCGAGGATGAACGCTACCGGCGCCTGATTGGCAAATCGGTACGCCTGCCGCTGTGCGACAGAGAAATTCCCGTCATTGCCGACGAATACGTCGACCGCGAATTCGGAACCGGCATCGTCAAGGTCACGCCCGCGCATGACTTCAACGACTACGCCGTCGGCCTGCGCCACGGGCTGCCGATGATTTCCGTTCTTACGCTGGACGCCGCCATCAACACTGACGCGCCGAAACCGTATCGGGGGATGGATCGTTTCGCCGCGCGCGAAAAAATCGTCGCAGACCTGGAAACCCAGGGACTTCTGGAGAAGGTTGAAAAGCACAAACTCAAGGTCCCGCGCGGCGACCGCTCCGGCGCGGTGCTGGAACCCATGCTCACCGATCAATGGTTCGTCGCCATGACCAAGCCCGGCCCGGACGGCCAATCCATCACCCGGAAGGCGCTGGACGTTGTGGCGAGCGGCGAAGTCCGCTTCTTTCCCGAGAATTGGGTCAACACTTACAACCGGTGGCTCAACAACATCCAGGATTGGTGCATTTCACGGCAATTGTGGTGGGGCCACCAGATTCCGGCCTGGTATGACATGCTGGGAAACATTTACGTCGAAGAAAATGAGGAAACCGCATACCAGAAATTCAATGTTCTGATTGACATCGCCATAAACGCTCCAGGCCGCAAATGTCTCGGATGTCTCGACTGTACGCCGGAACTCAAACGCCACTACTTCACTATTCTCAATAATTATTCCGGCAAAACCGTCCAGGAGTGCGAAGACATCCGCAGGTTCGGGCTTACGCGCGACCCCGATGTCCTGGACACTTGGTATTCCTCCGCCCTGTGGCCTTTTTCCACGCTCGACTGGACGCCGGACTACCCGCAGCATTCAAACCCGGCGCTCGATCTCTACCTGCCCTCTTCGGTGCTTGTCACCGGCTTCGACATCATCTTTTTCTGGGTCGCCCGCATGGTGATGATGACAAAACACATCACCGGGAAGGTTCCTTTCAGGCATGTCTACGTGCACGGCCTCATCCGCGACGCGGAAGGCCAGAAAATGAGCAAATCCAAGGGCAACGTGCTCGACCCGATCGACCTCATCGACGGCATCGGCATCGACGCGCTGATCGAGAAGCGCACCTTCGGCCTCATGAACCCCAAGCAGAAGGCGAACATCGAAAAACGCACCCGCAAGGAATTCCCCGGAGGCATCGCTGCCTTTGGCGCGGACGCCCTGCGCTTTACTTTCGCCTCGCTCGCCTCGCCGGGCCGCGACATCAAGTTCGACCTCAGCCGTTGCGAGGGCTACCGCAATTTCTGCAACAAGCTCTGGAACGCCGCCCGCTTCGTGTTGATGAACTGCAAAGGGCGCCCTCCCCTCTCCGCCCCGGCGCCTGCCGCGCTCTCCTTTGCCGACCGCTGGATCATCAGCCTTCTCCAGAAGCTATCGAAAGAAGTCGCCCAACACTTCGCCGAATACCGTTTCGACCTGCTCGCGCATGCGCTTTACCGGTTCATCTGGGACGAATTCTGTGACTGGTATCTGGAAATCGCAAAAATCGAAATGGCCACTGAAGGCACGCAAGCGGAGGCCGCCCGCCATACGCTCGCACATACCCTGGAAGCCTTGCTGCGCCTCGCGCACCCGATCATTCCCTTCATCACTGAAGAACTCTGGCAAACCGTTGCCCCGCTGGCCGGGCAGAAAAACGGGGAAAGCATCATGCTTGCCCGCGCCCACGAAGCCGATCCCTCGAAGATCGACGAAGCCGCCGAAGCCCAAATGAATGAGCTCAAGGCGCTCACCCACGCCTGCCGCAACTTGCGCGGAGAAATGAACATCTCCCCGGCGCAGAGGCTCCCGCTCGTCATCGCCGGAGGCACGGACAAAGCCGCCTTGCGGCTTTTCGCGCCGATCCTTGCCGGGCTTGCCAAACTCTCCGGGATTGATTTCGTGGATGAAATCGACGAAAAAACCCTCGCCCCCGTGGCGCTCGTTGGAGAAGCGCGGCTGATGCTCAAGATCGAAATCGACATCGAAGCCGAACGTGGCCGCCTGGGCAAGGAGATTGCCCGCCTCGAAGCCGAGGCCATCAAAGCACAAAACAAACTCGGCAACGCCAGCTTTGTCGACCGCGCCCCATCGGCGGTCGTGGCGCAGGAACGCGAGCGGCTGGCCTCCTTTCAGGCGGCGCTGGACAAACTGCGGCCTCAACTGGCGCGGTTGGGAGGTTGAACAAAGCCTCCCTCCCGAGGGAGGCGGCACGCCGAAGGCGTGACGGAGGGAGTAACAGCTTTGGATTCTGCGACTACAGCCAACGGCTCCGCGCAGAACAAAAATGGGGACTTACGTCCCCATTTTTGTTTCCCTCTTCGGGAGAAAAACTGAAAGCTCACCCCTGACGGCGGCGGCGCCTCGCAATCACGCCCACAACGCCGAGACCTGCCAAAAGCATTGCGTAGGTTTCGGGTTCGGGAGCAAGGATTGCATCTCTGTACCCGAAACGCAGACTGTCGATGGCGAACCCGGATGGCTCTGGACCAACGAGATTGAGGAAAACCCCCGCGATCGTCTCGCTCTGATCGGCGGTGACAAGACCTAGAAATTCAATGCCGAGTCCTCTATTCACTACCGTGCCGAGAATCGTTCCATCTCGCGCGAATGCGGTAATGCCCGTGCTGCCTATTGCATCGAAATATCCCGCGTCGAAACCGACAGCAGCAACGTCCACGTCGAACAGGATGGCGATAGGGCCGTCGAACTGTGGCGAGCCAGACAGGACGGGGCTGTTCGGGGCGGCACCATCTTTCGAAATGTACGTGAAAGGAGAATTCGGATCGAGACTCAAGGGACCGATTGGTGTTCCGACAATGCAAGCAGTCGCAGCCGCGCCGGGACAATCGATGGATGGCGTCGTGCTCAGGCTCTGCCCCAGGAAATATCCTCCAAAACTGACGGTGGGATAATCCGATTCCCCGCCATATTGGGCTGGCGAATACACAGGATTCCTAGTGCCAACAGAAAACTCGCTGAAGGTGATCATGCCAGAGCCTGCTAGGAAATTACTCTCTGTGACGCGAATGACATTGGCGTTCGCTCCGACGCTGGCGACTCCTAGTAGCGCAACAGCGCAAATTGACTTCATGGTAGTCAAATGCATAATTTTCTCCGAAAAAATAAAAGAAATATTAGACGGAAGCCGTATTGGCAGCACTTACGGAAAACAGGGTAAGCGCAACAAAACTACCCGTTAGTGTGACTTTTTTCATGGAGACTCCATATCGTTGGTTGACAAAATAGTTGAAATGATAGTGTGGATAGTACCACTGCAAAAAAATAAAAATCAACCAAAATATGAAGAAAAATATAAATATCAATGCGTATTCTTTTTGGTTATTTAATTGTATATATTTCGCCGGTTTTCGCCTTATTGGCAAGCATTCGCAATCGCCACAAAATCGGCCACCGACAGCCGTTCTCCGCGCAGGCCCGGATCGAGGCCGAGCGCTTTGAGGCCGGTTTCATCGAGAAAGTCCCGCAGGGTATTTCTCAGGGTCTTGCGGCGTTGCGCGAAGGCTGCGGCAACGATGCGGGAAAACCGGGTTTCGTCATGCACGTCATACGTCCCGGCAGGTAACGGGATCATGCGCACGACGCTCGACGTTACCTTGGGCGCAGGGCGAAACGCGCCGGGGGGCACGTCGAACAGCCGCTCCATCTGGAAACGATATTGCAACATCACCGACAAGCGTCCATATTCGGCAGTATCCGGCACTGCCACCATGCGCGCGACGACTTCCTTTTGCAGCATGAAATGACCATCCCGAAGCCGGGGCATAAAATCGCAAAGGTGAAAAAGCAGAGGGGTCGAAATGTTGTAGGGCAAGTTGCCCACCACGCGCAACGAGGCTTTTTCTTCCGTGCATAACGCGCCAAAGTCGAATTTCAGCGCATCGCCTTCGTGAATCGCCAAACATCCGGGATCGTGACATTCCCGCAAGCGGGCGATGAGGTCACGGTCGATTTCGATCACATGCAAATGCCCGAGGTGTTCGAGCAAGGGCTTGGTCAATGCGCCGAGGCCGGGGCCGATCTCGACCATGTTCTCGCCCGCCTGGGGACGGATGGCCGCAACGATGCGGCTGACGATGCCGGCAGAGGCAAGAAAGTTCTGTCCGAAGCGGCGGCGGGCAACGTGCACGCCCGGGCGCGCATCGAAGCTCATGTTCGCCGCTGTCCCGCCTTCACCATGCCGATGGCCAGTTCAACCGCCGCGAACAGGCTGCCGGGATCGGCTTTCCCGGAACCGGCCAAGTCAAATGCAGTGCCGTGGTCGACCGAGGTGCGGATGAAGGGCAAGCCCAGCGTGACGTTGACTCCGCTGCCAAAGCTGGCGTGTTTGAACACCGGCAAGCCCTGATCGTGGTACATCGCCAGCACCGCGTCAGCTTCCCGCAGATTGCGCGGCGTAAACAAGGTGTCGGCAGGCAACGGCCCGAGGAGGTTCATCCCTTTTGCGCGCAGGCATTCGAGTACCGGAATGATGATATCGATCTCTTCACGCCCGATGTGCCCGCCCTCCCCTGCATGGGGGTTGAAACCGGCCACCAGGATGCGCGGCTGGGGCAGGCCGAATCTGGCGCCGAGATCATGATGAAGGATTTCGAGCGTGCGTGCGAGCCGATCCTGGGACAACGCTTTCGAGACATCGGCAAGCGGCAGGTGTGTGGTGGCCAGCGCCACGCGCATGCCGCCGCCGACCAGCATCATCACGACCTGCGGTGTGTGTGTCTTGGCGGCAAGGTATTCTGTATGGCCGAAAAATGGCACTCCGGCATCGCAAATCACTCCCTTGTGCACCGGCGCAGTCACCATGCCGTCAAACATACCCCGCGCGCAGCCTTCCAGCGCACAATCCAGAATACTCAGCACATAGGCAGCGTTTTTCGGGTTGGGTACACCGGCAAGCGCCGGACAGGCAAGCGAAAAATGGAGCACGTCAAACACCCCGGCCTCGGGTTTCATGCCCGGCTGCCAGGGACGCACCACCAGGGCGTGGCCCGCGCGATCCAGCCGCTCTTCGATCAGTTCTGCATCGCCAAGCACCACCAGATGTGCCGCCCATTTGCGCTCGGACAACCGTGCGCACAACTCTGGCCCAACCCCGGAAGGTTCTCCGCTCGTCACTGCCAACACGGGCAGGAACGGTTCAATGACGTTATTCATGTGCGTCTTCCAATTTGTATTCGACGTAGGCTTCATCGCGCAACTGACGCAACCAGTCTTCATAGGCTTCTTCGGCCTTGCGTTGTCGCAGGATGCCCCGCGCGATGTTGCGGCGGTATTCATCACCCATGTTCTGCTTTCTGCGTTCGAGCACCTGGATAAGATGCCAGCCAAAAAACGAGCGTACCGGTTCACTGACCTGATTTGGCGCAAGCGCGTTCATGGCTTTTTCAAATTCCGGCACGGTATCGCCCGGATTCACCCAGCCGAGATCGCCTCCGCGCGCAGCGGAAAGGTCGGTCGAACTGGCCTTGGCCAATTCGGCAAAATCAGCGCCATTGACAATGCGCTCGCGCAGGGCGTTGAGCCTTGTCTGGGCTTCGGTATCGGAAAGCAGTTCGGATATCTTGAGCAGGATGTGCCGGGCATGGGTCTGCTCGATCGTCTGAGCGGCAGGATTGTTCCTTTCCCGTTTGCCCAGCAGCTTGATGATGTGCAGCCCTGCGCCGCTTTGCAGCGGCGGAGAAATTTCTCCGGGCTTGAGTTTGCTCACAACATCAGCATAAAAACCGGGCAAGCGCTCGCGGTCGAGCCATCCAAGTTCCCCGCCTTTGACGTTGTCGGACGCATCCGAGCTGTCCACCGCAATCCTGGCAAAATCTTCGCCGACACGCAGGCGCGACAGCACCTTGTCCGCGCGCGCCCGAAGGTCTTTCAGTTTTTTCTCATCCATGTTTTCCGGGATGCGCAACAGGATGTGGGCCACGCGATATTCCGTGCCCAAAATGGCTTCGGGGTGGTTTCTGATGAAATTGGTGACTTCGGCATCGCTCACAGCCACCTTGTTGTCCACTTCGATTTCGCGCAGGCGGCCAAGCGTCAGTTCGGTACGCACTTCCTCGCGGTATTTGCTCCACGAAATACCGCCGCTCGTGACGGCGGTACGCAGTTGGTCGAGTGTGAGGCTGTTGTTGCCGGCAACGACATCGATTGCGCGGTCGATCATGCCATCGTTGACCTGGATCGAGGCA
>JAISPJ010000018.1 GCA_031274995.1 Azoarcus sp. | reverse complement strand
GCATGTATCCGATTCCGGCGGGCGCGGACGAAGAAGCGCTGGTGATGTTGAGCGACATTCTTCCCACCGGCTTCGAGATCGGCGTGCTCAACGGTCAAGTCGGCCCGGGCGATGTGGTGGCGATTGTCGGCGCGGGGCCGATCGGCATGGCGGCTTTGCTGACTGCCCAGTTCTACAGCCCCTCGCGCATCATCATGATCGACCTCGACGCCAACCGTCTCGATGCCGCCAAGAAGTTCGGCGCTACCGATACCATTTGCGCGGCCGGTGCGCAGGCTGTCCAGCAGATCATGGAAATGACCGGCGGCGTGGGCGTGGATGTTGCCATCGAAGCTGTTGGCATCCCCGCGACCTTCGATGTCTGCCAGGAAATCCTTGCGCCGGGCGCACGGCTGGCCAACGTGGGCGTGCATGGCAAGGGCGTGAATCTGCAGATGGAAAAGCTGTGGATACGGAACGTCACGATTGCAACCGGCCTGGTCAGCACGAATACCGCGCCGATGCTGCTCAAGACCATGCAATCCGGCAAGGTTGATCCCACCCGCCTGATTACTCACCGCTTCCGGCTCAACCAGATGGAAGAAGCGTATCGCGTCTTCGGCAATGCCGCGCAGGAAAAGGCGCTCAAGGTCATCATCAGCGCCTGAGCTTTGCTTTTTTGGTATAAAATTGGTATAAGAAACCGGCCTTCGGGCCGGTTTTTTTATTTGTACCGGGCATGAAAATCGCTCATGAAAGTGAAATATCTCCGCCAAAAGAGAGGCGGTTGTGTCCAATATTCAACTATTGCGTCAAAAATCACCCCGGAGATACCCATGTCACTTAAACAGCGCCTGCTTGTTCTTGTCGCGACCTTGTTGGTGACAGTGATTGTGGTGCTGTCAGCAACCGCGTATTGGCAAATGCGAACGGAAGTCATCAGCATCATCCACCAGGAAATCAAAACGACCGCCCAGGGTAATTATGGGGTCATGGCGAACTGGGTGATGCAGCGACGCAACGTGATTGAAGCGGTGGCGGCGAGGCTGCCTCTCGTAGAGGATCCCGTCCCTTTTCTGCTGGAAGGAAAAAACGTCGGAAGTTTCGATCAGACTTTCGTCGGCTATAATGACAAACGGATAATTTATGATCTGGTGGACAAAAAACCGACTCCAAATTTTGACCCAACCGAGCGCCTCTGGTACAAACAGGCAGATGAAGCGCAGGACACCATCATTACACAGCCTTATATTTCCGTAAGGACAAAAGAGCTTTGCATCACGGTAGCGCGACCGGTAGCTTCCAGGATACCGGGTGTCGTCGCTGGAGACATATCGCTTGGAGAAATCATCCAGTTCGTCAATGCGATTGAATTACGCGGCCTGGGCTACGCTTTCCTCTCCACCCGTGGCGGAAAAATCGTCGCACATTCAAAATACAACTCGGCGCTGAAGCCTGTCGCGGAAGTCATGCCCGGATTTGATGCTTCAATCCTGGAAACGGTTGGCGACATAATCGCCCTGCATGAATTCAACATTGAAGGCATTCCAAAATACATTGCTGCCTCGCCGATTCCCGGCGCGGACTGGGTGCTCTGCCTCGTGGTTGACAAAACCGCAGCACTCTCACCGCTACGTTCCCTGCTTTGGAAGCAGGTACTCACAGGTCTGGCCGTCGCGGCGGCAGGCATACTGATTGCTCATCTGGCGCTGTCGAAATCACTAACGCTCAGTCCCGAAAGTTGCCGTACTGAAGGGGAAAGTCGGTAACGTCTGTTTTGACAAGCGCGATGGCTTCCTGCAACACGTCGCGCTTGGCACCGGAGACGCGCACGGAATCCCCCTGAATGCTGGCCTGCGCCTTGAGTTTGGCATCTTTCAGGAGTTTGACGATTTTCTTCGCCAGTTCCTGTTCGACCCCGACCCGCACCCGGACTTCCTGCTTGACCTTGTTGCCGGAGACCTTTTGCAGATCGCCGTAGTCGAGGCAGCGCACATCGATTTTTTTCGCGGTCATTTCAGGCAGGAGGATGTCTTTCATCTGCCCAAGCTGGAAATCGCTGTCGCCGTACAGGGTGAGCAGTTTGTCGTTCTGCTCGACGCGGGCGTCGGTTCCCTTGAAGTCGTAACGGTTGCCAATTTTGCGATTGGCCATGTCGATGGCGTTGCGCAAAGCAACGAGGTCAACTTCGGAAAGGATGTCGAATGAAGGCATAACGAGTTTTCCTTCGCCGGGTTATTGCCCCCGCCTGGCGCGGGCGTTGGCGGCGATGCGCATGCGCAGGGCGTTGAGCCGGATGAAACCGTGGGCGTCTTTCTGGTCGTAAGCGCCCTGGTCATCCTCAAAGGTAACGATGCCGGGATCGAAGAGCGAGTCGGTTTTCGAGTCGCGTGAGACGACAATGGCGTTGCCCTTGTAGAGTTTCATCCGCACCCAGCCGTTGACGCCCTGTTGGGTGTGGTCGATCAGGGCTTGCAGGGCACGCCGCTCGGGACTCCACCAGTAGCCGCTGTAGACGAGGCTGGCGTAACGGGCCATGAGGTCGTCCTTGAGGTGGGCGACTTCCCGATCCAGGGTGACGGATTCGATGGCGCGGTGAGCGCGCAGGAGAATAGTCCCGCCCGGAGTCTCGTAGCACCCACGGCTCTTCATGCCGACGTAGCGGTTCTCGACGAGATCGAGCCGCCCGATGCCGTGCTTGCCGCCCAGTTCGTTGAGTTTGGCAAACAGTTCGTGAGCCTTCATTTTTTGCCCGTTGACGGCGATGAGGTCGCCATTGGCGAATTCGAGGTCGACGTATTCCGGGGCGTCGGGCGCTTTTTCAGGAGAAACTGTCCAGCGCCACATGCTTTCTTCTGCTTCGGCCGCAGGGTCTTCGAGATGCCGTCCTTCATAGGAAATGTGCAGCAGGTTGGCATCCATCGAATAGGGCGAGCCGCCTTCGCGGTGTTTGCGCTCAACGGGAATATCGTGCTTTTCGGCGTAGGCAAGGAGTTTCTCGCGCGAGAGCAAGTCCCACTCACGCCACGGGGCAATGACCTTGATGTTGGGCATGAGGGCGTAGTAGCCCAGCTCGAAGCGCACTTGATCGTTTCCCTTGCCGGTTGCGCCGTGCGATACGGCGTCCGCCCCGGTAGCGCGGGCGATTTCGATCTGGCGCTTGGCGATCAGCGGACGGGCAATGGAAGTGCCGAGCAGGTATTCGCCTTCGTAGAGGGTATTGCAGCGGAACATGGGGAAGACAAAATCGCGCACGAATTCCTCGCGCAAATCGTCGATGAAGATGTTTTCCGGTTTGATGCCGAACTTGAGCGCCTTCTGCCGCGCAGGTTCGAGTTCTTCGCCTTGCCCGAGATCGGCGGTGAAGGTGACGATCTCACATTGGTAGATGTCCCGCAGCCACTTGAGGATCACCGAGGTGTCCAGCCCGCCCGAGTAGGCGAGCACTACCTTGTTTACGTTGCTCATGGTTATTTCCTTTTTTGTACACTCGTACGGTACGTTCAGCAGCTCGCGGCGGGCCGGGTAGCGCCAGTGCGTTCATCGACACGGCCCAGCACGAGAAATTCCATCAAAGCCTTTTGCGCGTGCAGGCGATTTTCGGCCTCGTCCCAGACGACCGACTGCGGGCCGTCGATCACTTCCGGGGTCACTTCCTCGCCCCGGTGCGCAGGCAGGCAGTGCATGAACACGGCATCTGGCGCGGCTGCGGCCATCATGCCGGAGTCGACGCACCATCCGGCAAAAGCCTGACGGCGCGCTTCGTTCTCGGCCTCGAAACCCATCGAAGTCCATACATCGGTCGTCACGAGATGCGCACCCCGGCAAGCCTCCTTCGGATCGTCGAACAACCGGAAATGATCTGTCCCGGCCAGGCCGATGCTTTCCGTCCGTATGCCATAACCTGGCGGCGAAGAGACGTGGACGCGAAAATCAAGCACTTCGGCTGCCTGAAGCCAAGTGCTGCACATGTTGTTGGGATCTCCCACCCAGACGACCGTCTTGCCCGCAATAGGGCCGCGATGCTCGATAAAAGTAAAGATGTCGGCAAGTACCTGGCAGGGGTGATATTCGTTGGTCAGCCCGTTGATGATCGGCACACGGGAAACTGCGGCCAGTTGCTCGACCATCGCCTGCTCGAAAGTACGGATCATGACAAGATCGCACATGCGGGAGATCACCTGTGCCGTATCATGGACTGGCTCACCGCGCCCAATTTGGGAATCGCGCGTATTGAGGTAGATCGCCGAGCCGCCAAGCTGCTGCATCCCGGCTTCGAAGGACAGCCGCGTGCGCGTGCTGGCTTTCTCGAAAATCATCACCAGCGTGCGGTCGAACAGCGGGTGGTAAGGCTCGTAACGCTTGAATTTGTCCTTGATCCAGCGCGCGCGCCGGAACAGGTAAGCATATTCTTCGGCACTGAAATCCTTGAATTGCAGGTAGTGTCTGAGTGGAGTCATAGCGGTCTTCCCTCCTGGCCGTTCTCCGTTACTGCGATAGAAACTCCCGGATCAGCGGCGCGAGCCCTTCGACGAGGGTTTTGGCGTCGCTGTCGCTGAAGATGAGCGCGGGCAACATGCGAATCACATTATCCGAGGTCACGCTGACAAGTAATCCGGCCTCAAGAGCCCGCGTGACCAGCTCACCGCATGGACGGTCGAGTTCGATGCCGATCATCAGCCCACGCCCACGAATCTCCGTTACGCCTGCCACGCCTTCGAGCGCCTTTTTGAACCCGGCGTGAATGGCGTTCCCGACGCGCATGGCGTTGTCCATCAACTTCTCTTCCGTGATGACATCGATCGTGGCAAGCGCCGCCGCACAGGCCAGCGGATTGCCGCCGAACGTGCAGCCGTGGTTGCCCGGCTGGAAAAGGCCGACAGCCCGTCCCGAAACGAGGCACGCCCCGATGGGGACTCCCGAGGCAAGTCCCTTGGCAAGCGTCATGATGTCGGGTTGCACGCCCGCATGCTGCCAGCCAAACCATTTACCGGTGCGGCCCGTGCCGCATTGCACTTCGTCGACGATCAGAAGCCAGCCATGCTCGCCGCACAGGGCGCGAAGGCTGCGCAGGTATTCATCGCCCACGACATTGACGCCGCCCTCGCCCTGAAGAACTTCCAGCATCACCGCCACCACATCGCGGCTGCGCGAGGCGATCTGGCGCACCGCATCTATATTGCCAAAAGGAACCCGGACGAATCCCGGAACCAACGGCTCGAAACCGGCCTGCGCCTTGCGGCTGGCGGAGGCCGAAAGGGTTGCCAGCGAGCGCCCGTGGAAGGCGCGTTCCATGACGATGATCGACGGCAACTCGACGCCTTTTTTCTTGTGCCCGTAAAATCGCGCGAGCTTGATCGCCGCCTCGTTGGCTTCCAGCCCGGAATTGCAGAAAAACACTTCATCCATCCCGGAGAGACCCGCAAGCCGCGAGGCCAATTCTTCCTGCAAGGGAATACGGTAGATATTGGAAGTGTGCAACACCCTGCCCGCCTGCCGGGAAATCGCTTCCACCAGGCGCGGATGGTTGTGGCCGAGCGTAGAGACCGCGATCCCGGAGATCGCGTCCAGATACCGTTTACCCGCTTCGTCAAAAAGCCATGAGCCCTGGCCATGCGTAAACGCAACGGGCAGGCGGGTGTAAGTATTCATGACATGTGAGAGCGACATACCAAGCCCCGGCAGGATGGAGTAAAAACGCGCACGGCGGCAAAGCGCCGCCGTGCGAAAACAAGGGGCGGATTCTACGCGGAATATTGCTCCATGTACAGGTTACAGGCGACGTCCCCCCCGGACTCTAAAACAGAGTGCTACTGAAAACGGGGGAACGTCGGCCCTGTACAACCCATAAATTTTTCCCGCAAGGGAAAGGATAAAGGGGGCGCAAGCCCCCTTTATCCTTTAGAACGGCTCGCTGCTGCGCAAGCGAGGCCATTTCCATGTCGTGCCTGGTGGCGGGGCTTACATGTCCATGCCGCCCATGCCGCCCATGCCACCCATGCCGCCCATCGGAGGCATGGAAGGCTTGTCTTCGACAGACTCGGCGACCATGCAGTCGGTGGTGAGCATCAGGCCGGCGATGGAGGCGGCATTTTGCAACGCGGTACGCGCGACCTTGGTGGGGTCGAGCACGCCCTGTGCGACCATGTCGCCGTATTCGCCAGTGGCGGCGTTATAGCCGAAGTTGCCTTTGTTTTCGGCTACTTTGTTGACAACGACGGAGGGTTCGTCGCCCGCGTTGGCGACGATTTCGCGCAGGGGCTGTTCCAGGGCGCGCAGGACGATCTTGATGCCGGCGTCTTGGTCGTGATTGTCGCCCTTGAGGGCGGCAACAGTGGGGCCGGCGCGCAGAAGCGCGACACCGCCGCCAGGAACGATGCCTTCTTCCACGGCAGCGCGGGTGGCATGAAGCGCGTCTTCGACACGGGCTTTTTTCTCTTTCATCTCGACTTCTGTCGCCGCGCCAACCTTGATGACCGCCACGCCGCCCGCGAGTTTGGCAACACGCTCTTGCAGCTTTTCGCGGTCATAGTCGGAGGTGGCTTCTTCGATCTGGGTACGGATTTGCTTGACGCGGGCCTCGATGCGGGAGGTTTCACCGGCACCGTCGATGATGATGGTGTTTTCTTTGCCGATTTCGATGCGCTTGGCTTGGCCGAGGTCTTGCAGGGTGGTCTTTTCGAGGGAAAGGCCGACTTCTTCGGCGACGACCTGGCCGCCAGTGAGGACGGCAATGTCTTCGAGCATGGCCTTGCGGCGGTCGCCAAAGCCAGGCGCCTTGACGGCGGAGGTCTTGAGAATGCCTCGGATGTTGTTCACGACGAGGGTGGCAAGGGCTTCGCCTTCAACGTCTTCGGCGACGATGAGCAGCGGGCGGCCTGCCTTGGCAACCTGCTCAAGTATCGGCAGAAGGTCGCGGATATTGGAGATCTTCTTGTCGAAGAGCAGGACGAAGGGGTTGTCGAGGATGGCAACCTGTTTGTCCGGGTTGTTGATGAAGTAAGGCGAGAGGTAGCCGCGGTCGAACTGCATGCCTTCGACGACATCGAGCTCGTTATTGAGGCTTTTGCCGTCTTCAACGGTGATGACGCCTTCCTTGCCTACTTTTTCCATCGCTTGGGCAATGATGTTGCCAACGTCGTCGTCAGAGTTGGCGGAGATGGTCCCGACCTGGGCGATTTCCTTGTTGGACTGGCAGGGTTTGGAAATCTTCTTCAGTTCTTCGACGGTGACGGCGACCGCCTTGTCGATGCCACGCTTGAGATCCATCGGGTTCATGCCGGCGGCGACGAATTTCATGCCCTCGCGCACGATGGATTGGGCCAGCACGGTAGCGGTGGTGGTTCCGTCACCGGCGATATCGGAAGTCTTGGAAGCGACTTCCTTGAGCATTTGTGCGCCCATGTTTTCGAACTTGTCTTTGAGTTCGATTTCCTTGGCGACGGAGACGCCGTCCTTGGTGACGGTGGGGGCGCCGAAAGAACGCTCCAGCACGACGTTGCGGCCCTTGGGACCGAGGGTGATCTTGACGGCGTTGGCGAGGAGGTTGACGCCTGCGACCATGCGGTCACGGGCGGAATCGCCAAATTTGACTTCTTTAGCTGCCATTTAATGGACTCCAGGAAAATTTGGTTGGATGGGAGACGGAAAGTGGAAAATCGGTGGAATGGGCGCTCAGGCTTCGAGCACGCCCATGATGTCTTCTTCGCGCATGACGAGCAGTTCTTCGCCATCCACTTTGACGGTTTGCCCGGCGTATTTGCCGAACAGAACACGGTCGCCAGTCTTGACGGCCATCGGGCGGACTTTGCCGTCTTCGAGGATTTTGCCGTTGCCTACGGCCAGAACTTCGCCTTGGTCCGGTTTTTCGCCCGCAGTGTCAGGAATGACGATGCCACTGGCGGTTGTGCGCTCTGCTTCCAGACGTTTGACGATCACACGATCGTGCAGGGGACGGATTTTCATTGGTTTGGCTCCTCTCTTTTAGAATCAACGAGGCGGGTACGGATACCCGCCGGAAAATGTGTCAGTTCCCGATGAAGACCGGGCGTTAGCACTCATGTGCAACGAGTGCTGATAATAGGGACGAGGCAGGGAATTTTCAAGTCCGCATGGCGGAAAGAATGTTGAAGCATCCTTGCCCTTCCCCCGCTTCGCTCCTTTCCCCGCAATCGGGGGCGGGAATCAAGTATGTAATTCTCAAAAAGACGGCTCATACCGTTAAAAAAACCATGCCCTTTTACTGGAAAAACGAGGCATGGTTCCAAGGAGTTTTTGAAGTATTTGCCTCGATGAACCAACTTTCCCGATTTTTCTCCCGCCTCTTTCCTGCTTCGATACCTGATCCTGACGTTCAGGCGGGGTTGCGGCGTGTTACGGCCTTGGTGGACAAAATGCTCGCCATCGCGCCGGGTTTTGCCTCCCGGCTGGCCGCGCCGGTTGCGCATGCGCGCGAATTCTGCGCCCGGTTGGTGGATGCCCTGCCGACGGCGTTCACAATCGACCGGCAGAGTTTCGCTACCGATCCGCTGGTCCATGCCTTGTTTGCCTCTGCCGACGATATCGGCGCCGTGCTGGCTGCCAGTGGGCAGGTGCGGGACTATCTCGCTGAACCGCGATCCTGGCAGGAAGACAGTTTCATCGCCTTGATGGTGGCACGGCGGGTGGATAAAAAAGTGCTTGGCGTGGCCTTGCAGGGCGAGATCGTCACGACCGATGTCGCACAGACGCTGCTCCAGTTTTCCAATCAAACGCTCATCCTGCCCGCCGACAATCCCGATTCGGCCCGCAATGTTCTTTTGGAGGCGGCCTTTGACAGCTTGTTGCTCACTTTCGCCGGACACCTCGCGCGTGCGCGGGAGGCTTACAAATCGATACGGACTGAACGCGAAATGGAACGGGCACGCCAGCGCTGCCAACCGATCGGCGTGAGCGCAACCTTCCCGGAACGGCGCATTGCCGCGCTGGATGAGCGCCTGCAACAGCAATTCCTGTCCCTGCGACCCGAGGCAATCATCACCGAACTGGCCGATTTTCTGATGCAACCCGAACAGGCGTTGGCCCTCGACCCGGTACAGTTGTGGGTGACGCGCAGGGGCGTCATCCAGGAAGCCGCCGAACACGACGCGGACGCGGCGCCCATTTTCTTCTCGGAACTCAAATCGCGCGACCGCCGCCGCCACCTTGTCCTGCCCGTGCGCGTGCGCTGCGATGAAGCGCGTGGGGCGCTGGAACGCACGAGGGAAATGCGGGCGGAGCGTGAGTATATGTTGCTGCTTTGATTTTGGGGACACGCCAGCTCAAGCTACTTGGGGCAGTGACCACATAGGAGAAAAAAGAGCCATCTATCCGATCAAAATTCAGTGTCAAGAACGTCCGTAAATTCCCCCTTTATTGGACAAATTGTTTGCCTTCTTGACCGGACATGCGATAATTGTATCGCACCAAACACAGGAGGCCATCATGCCTATCTCAATTCGGCTACCCGACGACGTTGAAGCCCGGCTGGACAACTTGGCCGCGTTGACCGGGCGCAGCAAGACCTACTACGTCACCGAAGCTATCTGTGAGCACATCGGCGACATGGAGGATTTATATCTGGCCGAGCGTGAGCTTGAGGCGATCCGCGCCGACGAATCGCAAATCGTGCCTCTCGAAGAAGTAATGAAACGCTATGGCATGGAAGGTTGAGCTTTCGTCGCTGGCCCTGAAGAATCTCGACCAGCTCGACCCGCAAATTGCCCGACGAATTTTGTCCTTCCTGCGTGAGCGCCTGATCTTGCAGGATGACCCGCGCAGCATCGGGGAATCTCTCAAAGGTTCGCGTTTTGGCGAGTTCTGGAAGTACCGCGTGGGTGACTACCGCGTGATTGCCAAAATCGAGGACGGTGCCTTGCGAATCCTGGTTGTCAGAATTGGAAACCGGCGCGAAGTGTACCGACGCTGATTGCTGCGCCGAGAGTGCCCGGCATAGCCCCGCGTGCGGGGGAAGGCTGGGATGGGGGCGATGGCGTAGAACAGTACATGGCTGAATCAAAACCGCTTCTAGTGGTACTCCAGACCTGCTGAGCGGTTGAGAATCGGCCGGTTATTCCATTGACTTGAGATTCTGGATCACGTCGGCAATCACTTTTTGTGCGCTGCCGTACAGCATGCGGCAATTGTCCATGTAAAAAAGGGCGTTTTCGATGCCGGAGTAGCCGGCACCCTGGCCGCGCTTGATGACAATGACGTTGGAAGCATAGTCGGCATTCAGGATCGGCATGCCGTAGATCGGGCTGGATTTATCGGTTCGCGCCACGGGGTTGACCACATCGTTGGCGCCGATGACCAGCGCAACGTCGGCACGGCCGAAATCGGAATTGATTTCTTCCAGATCGAAAATCTTGTCGTAAGGCACGCCCGCTTCGGCCAGCAACACGTTCATATGCCCCGGCATTCGTCCGGCAACCGGGTGAATGGCGAATTTGACATCGACACCGGTGTTTTCGAGGCTCTCGGTCATTTCCCAGACTTTGTGCTGTGCGCCCGCCACGGCCATGCCGTAGCCGGGAATGATGATGACTTTACTGGCGTAGTGCATCATCGTTGCGGCATCGATCGCGGAGACTTCTTTCATCGTGCCTTCGATTTTGCCGCCCGCCTGTGCTTCGCCACTGATCGGCTGGAACAGGATGTTGGCGATCGGGCGGTTCATTGCCTTGGCCATCAACTGCGTGAGCAGCGTGCCGGCCGCGCCGACGACGATGCCGGCAATAATCAGCGCCGGATTTCCCATGACGTAGCCTTCAAACCCGACTGCCAGCCCGGTAAAGGCGTTGAACAGCGAAATGACCACCGGCATGTCGGCCCCGCCGATTGGCAGCGTGACGATGCAGCCCAACATCAGCGCACAGATGAAAAAACCGGTCAGGAGGCAGGCGGGAGCCGCCTGACCGAACCAGACGATGGCGATTCCCAATCCAGACGTTACCAGCGCCAGAAGAACATTGACGGTATTTTGCGCTGGCAAACGGAATGCTTTTTTCATCAAGCCCTGCAACTTGGCAAACGCCACACATGAGCCGGAAAAAGAGACCGATCCGATCAGGGCGCCCAGTGTCGCCAACGTAAACAGCACCGTGCCTTGCATGTGCCCGCGAGCGAATTCGACGGCGGCAATCCCCGCCGCCGCGCCGCCGCCCATGCCGTTATAGATGGCCACCATTTGGGGCATATCGGTCATGGCGACTTTTTTGCCTGAAATCCAGGCAATGGAGCCTCCAATGGCAATGGCAATCACCATCAGGACGAGGTTGTCCGTCGGCATGAACGGCGTTGATTCGCCGGGCGTCAGAAAAGTGACCAATGTCGCCAGAACCATGCCCAGCCCGGCCCAGACAATGCCTTTACGCGCCGTGACCGGCGAACTCATCTTTTTCAGGCCCAGAATGAAGAGGATGGCGGCAACAAAGTAGCTCGCGTTAATCAACTCCTGCATGGCTCAATTCCCTTTCTTTTCGTTCTTGAACATGGCCAGCATGCGTTCCGTTACCACATAACCGCCGGCGGCATTGGCTGCGCCGAGCAATACCGCGACAAAGCCAATGGCTTGTTCGAGCGGCGTGTCGGCATTGCCCAAAGCCACCATCGCGCCGACGAGGACGACGCCATGCACAAAGTTGGAACCTGACATCAAGGGGGTGTGCAGAATGACCGGCACGCGCGAGATGACTTCATAACCGGTAAAAGCGGCCAACATGAAGATATATGCCGCAATGAAACCTTCCATGTCTTTTCCTTGCTTGTTTATTACTGTCTGTCGATTACAAACCAAGAACCTGTTTGACGCCCGCATGGCGGACTTCCCCGGCATGGGTCAGGCAAGTGCCTTTGATTACTTCGTCCTCCCAGTCGAGCGTCAATATGCCTTCCTTGATGAAAGGGGAGATGAAATTGAACAGGTTCCTGGCGATCATCTCCGAGGCATTCACCGGCATACGGCTGGTGATATGCGCCGGACCCATGATGAGCACCTGGTTCGCGGTGAGCACCTTTTCGTCGACGACGGTCCCCGCCACGTTGCCTCCCGTTTCGGCGGCCATGTCGACGATCACCGACCCCGGTTTCATGGCGGCAACCATGTCCGCGCTGACAATCTGTGGCGCACGTTTGCCCGGAATTGCCGCTGTGGCGATCAGTGCGTCGCATTGCGCCACGGCACGCCCCAGTTTTTCAGCCTGCTGGCGCTTCTCGTCATCGGTCAGTTCTCGCGCGTAGCCGCCCGCGCCGATGGCGGAAACGCCGGTATCGACAAACCTGGCACCCAACGATTCGACTTGTTCGCGCGTTTCGGGACGGACGTCGTAAGCCTCGACCATCGCTCCCAGACGCCGGGCCGTTGCAATGGCCTGCAATCCTGCAACACCCGCCCCGATGACCAGCACGCGCGTCGGGCGGATTGTCCCGGCCGCATAGGTCAGCATCGGAAAAAATTTCGGACAGCGGGCCGCCGCGATCAAGGCGCACTGATAACCGGCAATTGTGGCCTGCGAGGACAGAACATCCATGCTTTGCGCCCGCGTGACCCGTGGCAGGAGTTCCATCGCAAAAGCCGTTATTTTCTTCGCCTGAAGCATCCTGACCCGTTCGGCGTCGGCATAAGGATGCAACAGCCCGATCAAGACGGAGCCTTCTTTCATCGCAGCCAGTTCATCGCCGTTGGGCGGCTGGACTTTCAGCACGATATCCGCCTGCTGTAAAACCTCGCGCCCGGATGCCGCAAAATTTTCCAGCGGGAAAGCGCCGTCGGCCAGAAACGTACTGGCGCCGATACCCGTTTCCAGCAGCAACTGTGCCCCTAAATCCTGGTAGCGTTTGGCAATATCCGGCGTCATCGTGGTGCGCCGCTCGCCCGTCACGGTTTCACGTAGCGCCCCGATTTTTGTTTGTCCCGACAAACGAACCCCCGTTCAGTCAATATAGTGTTAATACGCAAAAATAAGGCGGCGCACAATCGCCCACCATACCGTTTTTTTAAGATCGTGATCTTCCATGATAATGCCCGGTTGGACAATATCTTGACATCCTGCCAACTGGATCGATATGCTTGCAGGGCTCTTACGCGTTCTACGGATGGGTTACGTAGAGATGTCGGGCGTTTCGCCAGACTTGCAATGATTGGGTGCACTTACCGCGGGGAAACCGGCTTTGGGTTCTCCTGCGGCACTCGGATAACCCAAAGCCGGTTTCCCCGCGCAATTTAAGGTAAGGGCTTTCTGGACATACGTGATGAGGGATGAACTTTTTGCAAAGATTGACCTGAACTCATCGCAATTGAACCCCTACGAGGGGTTCATTTTTTTGTGTGGCGGACAAACAGATATTCGGTCTCATGAACCCGTCTCCATTCGGGACGCAATATATCGGGAGCTGCGCAAGGATAGTACGGTAAAGAAGCGCATACGCATGGCCGAAGACTACAAGGACTGGTCTCATGATTCCATTTATCGGGACCTCGTTTCCTTTGAGGGACATCTGGCAGAACTCTCCTCGGTCATCGTCCTGGTCCTCGAGAGCCCGGGGTCGATTGCGGAGCTCGGGCTGTTTTCCGTGGTGAAGGAATTTCAAAAGAAGTTGCTCGTCTTCATCGAAACAGACCGCTACGGGAAGCCATCCTTTATCAAGCTGGGTCCTGTCGACTATCTTGAAAAGATCCACGAAAACTTGGCCGAATGCCATCGCTGGAGGATCGCAGACAAGTTCAGCCCCCGGGCGGCGCAGGACTTGCAGCCCGAACTGGCCGAGGCCGTCCTGAAGCGCGCGGAGAAAAGGGTACCTGAGCATCTGTTTAAACCGGATTCCTGGCGCGACACGGCACTCCTGATCTGCGATCTTCTCAGTCTTTGTTCCGCGTTAACGCTCAGTGAAATACGAGGCATCCTTGAACAGCTCGGTCTCCCCAAGACAGAGCCGGAACTGAGACAGTATCTCTTTCTTCTGGAGAAAGTCGAGCTGATCGCCAAGGAACCAAAGTCAGATCGGCGGTTTTATGTTGGCATTGAAGACAGGCTGTTTTACAGGTTCCAGATACGTGATGGAGCAGTTGATTTGTTTCGCTTCAGGGCTGACGTGGTGGAAGACTACAAGAAGAGCGACAAAAAGCGATTTCGGGCAATTCAAGAAGTAAGGAAGCGCCATGTTTCGCGCTGATGATCTCCTTTCCCAGATGTCGCTCGATCTTGGCATGCTGCCCGCTCACTTGCGGAGCATCATCCGCACTGCACCGATACGATATAAAGTCTTCCATATACCCAAGCAGGGTAGCCGTGGCGGGTCGCGCGAGGTTGCTCAACCCGCACGGGAAGTGAAGGTAATTCAACGATGGCTCATGGCGCATTTTGAACGATTCCTGCCGCTTCACAAGGCCGCGACCGCATATCATGCCGGGGCGTCGATAAAAAACAACGCACTACGGCATGTGGATAGTGACTATTTGCTCAAAATGGACTTCGAGAACTTCTTTCCGTCCATCCTTATGGCCGATATCATTCGCCACCTCGAGGTTCACTGCGCGCAGAACTACGACTCGTCCGCAATAAGGTTAATCGCCTACGTATGTACATGGGCACCAAAGCGGCAAGGGCCATTGAGACTTTGTATCGGGGCTCCTTGCTCGCCCTTGCTCTCGAACAGCGTAATGTTTGATTTCGACACGCAACTCGCGTTGGCCGCTGCGGCGGATGGTATCCGTTACACCCGCTATGCCGACGATTTGACGCTCTCGGCGCGTCGTTCCGGCGTACTTGCCAACTATCCGGGTTTTATATCAAAGATCGCCGAAGGTCTGGCGTATCCAAAACTGAAATTGAATGAAAAGAAAACGGTCTTTGCCTCTCGCGCCGGACGGAGAGTAATCACAGGGGTAACGTTAACAGCAGACCACAAACTATCGATTGGACGAACCCGTAAACGGGAGATTCGCGCCATGTACCACCGCATGACCCTGGAAAGGCTGAGTCCCAAGGAACAAGAAAAGCTCGCCGGTTTGATTGCCTTCGCAAATGACATTGAGCCTGGATTTGACGTATGGCTATCAGGATCTAAAACAACTCTTTAGAGCGCCGTCCCCTTCGTGGGGATAAACAGCCGGGACATACCAACACCTTCCAATTCAAGCAGTTTGACCTTTTTGCCGACACCCCCGGCATAACCTGTCAGGCTGCCATTTGCCCCCACAACCCGGTGGCAGGGAATGATGATGGATATGGGATTATGCCCGACAGCCCCTCCGACTGCCTGGCTTGACATACTCTCCTTGTTCATTTTCATCGCCATCCTTTTTGCTATGCTGCCATAGGTGACGACTTCGCCATAAGGTATTTCACACAAAATGCGCCATACACCCTGGCGAAACCCGCCGCCAATGGGAGTTAACGATAATTCGGAAATAGCGGGTTTTTCACCCGCAAAATATCTGTCCAGCCATTTTGTTACGAGATCAAATATCGGTATGTCGTTTTTTGCCACCATTTCTCCGGGTATAGATGCCCCATGATACTTTTGCCCCTCCAACCATAAGCCGACGAGATTTTCACCATCACAAGCAAGCGTGCATTTGCCTATGGGTGAGGGATATGTCGTTGAATAATACATTTTGTATCCTGTTAATAGAGTGTATTCCAAAGGTTAATTGTGGCGTAGCTGCGCCATGGCCGCCACGCTTCCGCCATTGCTAATAATTCTTTTGATGTATAAGGTTCAAGCGCCTTTTTTATGCCCGCATCTGTTTCAAGAAAAGCGTCCGGCCATTCCATCGCCCGCATGGCAATATACTGTGCCGTCCAGCTTCCGATGCCACGTATCGTCATCAGCTTTTTTATTTCTTCCTCCGGCTGGACGCAAAGGTCAAAATCAATCTCCTTTTTTACAATTGCCCGTGCCAGCTCATAAATGGTTCTTGACCGCGCCCCTGTAACGCCTAATGCGCCAAGATGATTTTCTACATCTCCGCCCAACGCAAGGATATCTTCGGGCGATGGAAAAACATGGGTCAGGCCCTCCACCCCTGTTTGAATACGCGTGCCGTAAGTATCAACAATCCTTGTTGCCAACGTGCTTGCCGCTTTGACGGTGATTTGTTGTCCAAGCACTGCCCGTACCACCATTTCAAAAGCATTGAAACAACCCGGCACACGAGTTCCTGAGACGCAAAGGCCGGGGCGTATATCGTTCATTATCTGGAGCGTTTCATAAATCACCTCCGGGTCGCAATGCAGGTCAAACAAATGGCGTACTCGCGCTAATACTTGTGGCAAAACAGGTAGCAAGGTTTCGTCAACCGTGACGGTCAATGCGTTCTTTTTTGGTTTATGGCCGACCCGCACCCATCCGTATACAGGGGTTCCCTCTGCGGTTACAAAATGCACGGTACGCATATATTCACCGTCTTTTACTGCTTCAACCCCGGGGATTGTGCGCCCGGCAAGGAAATTCAATATTTTTTCCCAATGATAGGGTGGGCGATAACCCAATGCTAACGTTATGTCGCCATTATGCTTTTTTTCTTTCTGAACCTGTTTCCGCAAAGCTGTTGGCGAGAGGCGGTAATGTTTTTTGAAAAGGTCATTGAAACGACGCAGGCTGCCAAAACCGGCTGCCATTGCAACTTTGAGTATCGGCAAGTTCGTATCCGTAAGCAGGTTTTTTGCAAGGAGCAATCTGCACGTTTGCAGATATTGAACCGGGGCGACATTGTATTCTGCTGCAAACACACGCCGCAAATGTCTGCCAGTACAGCCGATCTGTTCGGCAATCTCGTCCAAACCTTGACCGTTTCCGCAGTTTTCTTCCAACATTCTCGCCGCTCGGTAAACCAAATGAGCGGTAGCGTCAATCATTGAAACACCGGGAGCGAGTTCCGGCCTGCACAAAAGGCACGGGCGGTATCCGGCCTCTTCTGCTTCCGCCGCGGTGGGGAAAAAATTACAATTCTCGGCTTTTGCCTGCTTTGCATGGCATACCGGGCGACAATATATGCCCGTGGACGATATGCCTACAAAGAAACGTCCATCAAATCGTGCGTCCTTTGCCTTAAATGCCGCATACAAACCGCTATCGTTTTTTAGCATGATTTTTCAGCTCCACGTCCGGTCCGCTTTGGTTATATCACACTTTATAAAAATTTCTGGCTGTTTTCGGACATGGTATTTTGAACCCGCGCCAATGTAAGCTATAAATTATCACCTGGTCAGGTTACTGTACGCGCTGAATGGACAATCCATCGGCAGCCGTCCGAAGCCCGGGCAGGCCTGAAAAGTTACCCATCATATTCATGTCAAGACCGTCATCATGTTTGAATCCGCAGAACTCGGGCATACGATCAGCAGGAAAACTTTCCGGGCAGAGGTGCAAAAGCTGCGAGAAGCCTTGCTGGAGGCGCAGTTCGAGTTACGGGAGAAGGGAAAATTCCAGGTGATCGTGCTCGTCAGCGGTGGAGACGGCGCGGGCAAGGGAGAGACGACCAACGACCTCTACAGTTGGATGGACCCGCGTTATCTCTTCGCGCGCGCGTTCTCCGCGCCGACCGAGGACGAACTTGCGCATCCTTTCATGTGGCGCTTCTGGCAGGGATTGCCGCCGAAAGGGCGGATTGGCATTTTTTCCGGTTCCTGGTATTCCAGGCCCATCCATCGACGCATCATCGGGGAGATCGATCATGCGTTTTTCGATCAGCGTATCGAGCAGATCAACCGCTTTGAGGCGATGCTGGCGAACGAAGGGGCGCTGATCCTGAAGTTCTGGCTCCATCTCACGAAGGAGGGGCAGAAGAAACGCTTCAAGGCGCTGGAAAAGGACCCCCGCACCGCCTGGCGTGTGACCAGGGAAAGCTGGGGCAGCCTGAAGACTTATGACAAGCTCCAGGAAGTGGCCTCCCATATGTTGCGCATGACGAATACCTCATGGGCACCGTGGGTCGTGGTGGAGAGCGCGAACGATTTTTATCGCTCGCTTACGGTCGGCAAGCTGGTGCTGGATGCGTTGCAAAAACGCCTTTCGGATACGAAAGAGCCTGAATTTCCGGCCGCGCCGCCGCTCTTGCCCCGGACGGACGCGCTGGACGTGCTGACGGCGCTCGATCTCAACCAGCATCTGGAAAGAAAGACTTACCAACTGCGCCTTGCCAGGGCACTGGGGCGGATTTCCGAGTTTGTCCGCTTGCCGGAGTTCAAGAAGCATTCATTGATTCTCGTCTTCGAGGGTTCGGATGCCGCCGGAAAGGGCGGCACCATCAAGCGGCTGTCGGCTGCGTTCGATGCCCGCCAGTACCAGATCATGCCCACTGCCGCGCCAACCCAGGAAGAACTGGCACAGCCCTACCTGTGGCGTTTCTGGCGGCATGTGCCCAAGAAGGGGCGCGTTGCGATCTTCGACCGTTCTTGGTACGGGCGGGTGCTGGTGGAGCGGGTGGAGGGGTTTTGCTTGGAGGCCGACTGGCTGCGCGCTTATACGGAAATCAACGATTTTGAACATGAGCTCATGACGGATGGCGCAATTATCCTCAAGTTCTGGCTGCAAATTTCCATGGACGAACAGTTGAAGCGTTTCCAGGAACGCGAGGCAACCGCGTTCAAGCGTTACAAGATTACGGATGAGGACTGGCGTAATCGTGAAAAATGGGACGCTTATCATGATGCTGTCTGCGACATGGTGGAACGTACCAGTACCGGCCTGGTTCCCTGGACGCTGGTGGAGGCCAACGACAAACAGTTTGCGCGTGTAAAAGTGCTGGAAACGGTGTGCGCCAGGCTGGAAAAGGTGTTGCTGGGCGGCAAGGCGGGGCGGGAGCCGGAAGAACAGGAAAAAAATAAGACAAAGGCAACGGAGAATAAAGGCAAAGGCTGATGGATACCCGGTCACGTTCTTTTCGCCGTTCGCTGGCCGCAGCCGTGTGCCTGGCCGGTTTCGTCGGGTTGTGCGCGTTCGCTTGGCGTGCCAATCACGCCCGGCCGGTGCCTCCGTCGGCAGCCGGGGCGGGCGCAGTGCCGAAAGTTTTGGCTCCCGCGCAACAGGTGGCGCAGGTGGAAGTGGTGAAGGTAACGGTACGGGAAATCGTCGACGATGTTTCGGCGGTGGGGACGCTGGTTTCCAACGAATCGGTCATCCTGCGGCCGGAAGTGGCCGGACGGGTGGCAGCGATTCGTTTTCGGGACGGCGTGGCTGTCCACAAGGGGGATGTGCTGGTGGAACTGGATGCCGCCGTACAGTCCGCCGAAGCGCGGCAGGCGCAGGCGGAACTGTCGCTGGCCAAGGCCAATGCCGACCGGGTCCAGGATTTGTTCGCACGCCAGTTTGTGAGCGTCAGCGCCCGCGACGAATCAGTCTCCCGTCTTGAAGTGGCACGCGCCAATGCCGCGCTGGCCCAGGCGCGGCTGGATCGCACCCGCATCCGTGCGCCTTTCGACGGCATTGTCGGTATTCGCAAGGTCAATGTCGGCGATTACGTCCGGGACGGCGACGCGCTCATCAATATCGAGGATATCGCTGTCCTCAAACTCGATTTCCGGCTTCCCGAGCTTTACCTTGGCCGGCTGAGGCCGGGGCAGAAATTGGATGTGACGTGCGATGCCGTGCCGGGCGCGGTTTTCCCGGCAGAAGTGGAGGCGATTGATCCTCTCGTGGATGCCGACGGGCGTGCGGTGCTGTTGCGCGCGCGGCTCGCTAATGACGAGAGCCGGTTGCGGCCGGGAGTGTTTGCCCGTGTGCGCCTGATCGTCGAGCGGCGTGACAATGTGATGCTGATACCGGAGGCCGCGCTGATTCCCATGCCGGGCCAGACGCAGCAAGTGTTCCGGGTCAGTGACGGAATTGCGCGGCGGGTGGGAGTCAGGATCGGTATGCGCCGCGCGGCGGAAATCGAGGTTGTCGAGGGGCTTGCGCCCGGCGACCTGGTGGTTGCCGCCGGTCAGTTCAAACTGCGTGACGGAATGCCGGTGGTGGTGACAAGGACAGACGTTGCCAACGCAAAGCCTGAGCCTGCGGCCCTTTCCATCGTCGGGGATTGAACGGAGCAGGGGAGGGCGCGGGCCATCATGGGTGTTTCTGAGCTTTGTATCCGGCGGCCTGTGTTTGCCACCGTATTGTCGCTGGTGGTGCTGCTCGTCGGGCTGATGTCGTTTTCAAGGCTGGCGGTGCGCGAATACCCCAATATCGATGAACCCGTCGTCACTGTCAGCACCACATACACCGGAGCCAGCGCCGAAATCATCGAGTCGCAGGTCACCAAGCCACTGGAAGATTCGCTGGCCGGAATCGAAGGGGTGGACATACTCTCTTCGATCAGCCGTTCCGAGAGCAGCCAGATCACTGTGACCTTTCGCATCGAGCGCGACGCGGACAGTGCCGCCGCCGACGTGCGCGACCGCGTCTCCAGGGTGCGGCGACGGTTGCCTAATGATGTCGACGAGCCGGTGATTGCCAAGGTCGAGGCCGATGCCAATCCGGTCATCTGGATCGCTTTTTCGTCTGATCGGCATGACCCGCTGGAGATGAGCGACTTCGCCAACCGCATCATCAAGCCCCGGCTGCAAACCCTGTCGGGCGCGGCGGACGCGCGGGTGTACGGCGAGCGCCGTTACTCGATGCGTGTCTGGCTCGACCGCGCCCGCCTCGCTGCCTTCAATCTGACCCCGCAGGACGTGGTGGATGCCATTGCGCGTCAGAACGTCGAACTGCCGGCCGGGCGGATCGAGAGCCGCGAGCGTGAATTCGAGGTCGTGGCCCAAACAGACCTGGCCGAGCCCGCGCAGTTTGAAGCGGTGGTCGTGCGCCAGGCCGTTACTCCCGGCAGCTACCCGGTGCGTATCCGCGATGTGGGCTGGGTGGAAGTGGGGGCCGTCAATGAACGCAGTATCGTGCGCTTCATGGGGCGCCCCGCGGTATCCATCGGCCTTATCAAGCAATCCACCGCCAACCCGCTCGACCTCAAGCGCGCGTTGGTCAAGATGCTGCCCGAGTTGGAAGAAGAGTTGCCGGAAGGCATGAAGATGACGATTACCAACGATTCAACGGTCTTCATCGAGCGTTCCATCGAGGCGGTGTTCAAAACCATCTGGGAAGCCGTGTTGCTGGTGGCTGCCGTATGCCTGTTTTTCCTGCGCAACTGGCGCGCGATGCTGATCCCATTGGTGACGATCCCGGTGTCGCTGATTGGAGCCTTCGCATTGATGCTCGTCTTCGGCTTTACGGTCAATACACTGACCCTGCTGGCGCTCGTGCTCGCCATCGGGCTGGTGGTGGATGATGCCATCGTGATGCTGGAGAACATCTTCCGCCACATCGAGGATGGAATGCCAACGCTGGAGGCCGCGTTCAAAGGCGCACGGGAGATCGGTTTTGCCATCGTGGCGATGACGATTACGCTGGCCGCCGTCTACGCGCCCGTGGCGTTCATGACGGGGAGAACCGGCAAACTCTTTGCCGAATTCGCGCTCACGCTCTCCGGCGCGGTGCTCGTCTCCGGGTTCGTTGCGCTCACCCTCTCCCCGATGATGTGCTCGCGCCTGCTGCGCCATGAAAGCAAACATGGCGCACTCTATGAGTCCATCGAGTGTTTCCTCGTCTGGCTCATTGCGGGCTATCGCCGCGCGCTCGTGAAGATGCTTGGCATGCGCTGGGTAGTGCTGGCGGCGTTTGCGGCGCTCGCCGGGCTGAGCGTGTTGTTGCTCGGGCAGCTCAAGTCCGAACTCTCGCCGATCGAGGATCGTGGCCGGATCATGGTGCAATTCCGGGGGCCGGAAGGAGCCACCATCGATTACATGACGCGCTATTCGGAAGAAATCGGCAACATCTTCGCCACCACTGCCGATGTCGATGGCTACCAGGTCATGACCGGGAATCCCACGGTATCGCAGGGCCGCGGTTTCGTGAGCTTTGTCGACTGGTCGTGGCGCCGCCGCAAAACCCAGGAATTTTCCGCCGAAATGCAGCCCCGCTTGCGGGCCATAGCAGGCATCAACGCTTTCCCGATACTGCCTGCCGCCTTCGGGCAAAGCCCGCGCGTGCGTCCCGTGAGTTTCGTCATCACCTCGTCCGGGTCGTGGGAAGAACTTGCCGTTATCACCAATGACATGCTGGGAGCCATGAACGCCCATCCAGGTTTCGTTGCGCCCGATACCGATCTCCAGCTTACCAAGCCGGAACTGGCCGTGTCGGTCGACCGGGACAAGGCCGCCGATCTCGGCATCCCCATCGCGGTCATCGGGCAGACGCTGGAAACCATGCTCGGAGGCCGTCAGGTGACGCGCTACAAGCAAAATGCCGAACAGTACGACGTTATCGTCCAGGTCAAGGCGGATGGCCGTGTCGACCCGCGCGACATCCACGATATTTTCGTGCGAGGCAAGAGCGGGCAAATGATCCCGCTCTCCAATCTCGTGACCGTGCGGGAGACCGTCAGTCCGCGCGAACTCAATCATTTCGGGCAGCGCCGCGCCGTGACCGTCACAGCGAACCTTACCCCGGATTTCGCGCTTGGCGAGGCGCTTGCCTGGATGGATGCCACAGCGGCGCGTATCCTGCCTGTCGGCTATTCCACTGACTACGATGGTATGTCGCGCGAGTTCAGGACGAGTTCCGCAAGCCTTGCGTTCACTTTTGCGCTTGCGCTTGCGTTCATCTACCTGGTGCTTTCCGCGCAATTCGAGAGTTTTTTCGATCCCTTCATCATCATGCTCACCGTGCCGCTCTCGATGGCGGGCGCGTTGGGTGCGTTGTGGCTGACCGGCGGCACGCTCAACGTCTACAGCCAGATCGGCCTCGTCACCCTGATCGGCCTGATTACCAAGCACGGCATTCTCATCGTCGAATTCGCCAACCAGTTGCGTGGCACGGGCAAGGAGGCGCTGGAGGCCGTGGTCGAAGCTGCCGCGCTGCGGCTGCGTCCCATCCTGATGACCACCGGCGCGATGGTTTTGGGAGCGATTCCGCTGGCTTTTGCCACCGGCGCGGGCGCGGAGAGTCGCCAACAAATTGGCTGGGTGATCGTCGGCGGGCTGTTGGTGGGTACTTTTTTCACGCTCTTTGTCGTGCCGACCATCTACACTCTAATTACACGTAGACATCGGGCGGTGGTGCCCTCATCTGACGTGTGAGATAAAGGAGACGATCATGGACGCCTTGCGAGCAATCTCTGCCGGCTTCGATAATGCCCAAGCCATCCAGAATGCCCATGCCGCCCAAAACATCGCGGCGCCGCGCGAACGCGACAGCGTGCAACCGTTGCGGCCGGAACAATCAGGTGCCAGCCCTTCCGCGCAGGTCAGCCTGAGCGAAGAAGGCCGTGCCGCCGCGCGGTTGTCGTCCCCTTCGCAGCCGCCGGTACCTGCCAACACTCCCGCCGCGCCAGTGCAGACGCAGGAAGCGGTAGTGCGTGCCGGTTCGGCAGGAAACATTGATCGCGCAGAAAAACAAAATGCCGCTACCTCTACTGCCTCCGGCCAGGAAGCCACACAGCGTTACATGGAAAACGCCCGCAGCAATCTTCCTGCCGGGCAGAGCGGCCCATCGCCGGTAAGGGTTTCGGCCTGAGATTTCACGACTGAAGCCATAAACCGGCAATCGCAGGGGCGAAAGATTTTTCGCCCCTGCTTCTGTTTTCAGAAGCAGGCAGGTTTTATGCTTGGTGTGTTTTCGGTCCAGGTGAAATCCCCCCCATCGTCCTGCTTCTCCCGAACAACGCCCAAGCGGACGGGGTTCCAGAAGTCTCCACGCGCTATCTGATATGTCGTGACGCCGATGGGCTGGCCCCATACTGCTCTCCTCTCCTTGTTTTCTCAAGGAGAATAACATTCACATTCTATAAATCCTTTGACGGCGCTATCCAGGGCGAAGGCTCTCATTTTTGCTGTCGGCAATATTTACACATTCTATCGTCATATCATGTTTTTTCATGATAATCAAATAGATAAAATATGGCACGACTTCTGCGTGCTTATGCGTATTGTTACTTTCGGTGGTTTCCATGCCCGCATCGGTTCCGTCTGCTTTTCCGTGCCGAGGCGATAGAACCAGGCAGTAGCCTGGACATTTCGTTACGGAAAGAACCGAACCCCGCCAGACGGTGTTTGACCCTTTTGCTTTACCGAAATTTTGATCGAAAATGCCAAATCCTTACAAATTTCCCCGTTCTGTCGCGTTTTTCCCAATACAGGCATAACTTGCTTGTTGGAAACTGGCGTTTTTACGCGAGCATGTATAGACTGAATTGGCTGTCAAAAATCAAAAACAGAAGTTGCGCACATCCGAGTCTTGCACAATGAGTCCTGAAGCGTCTGTTTCCGAAGTACGGGCTGCCCTGAGCGGGCAAAAGCCTGCTTTTGCCCGCGCTGCGGCGTTCAGCGCCGTGATCGGTGTGCTGATGCTTACGCCTTCTCTCTACATGTTTCAGGTCTATGACAGGGTGGTCAACAGCCGCAGCATGATGACGCTTGCCATGCTTACGCTGCTGCTGGTGCTGATCTACGCGGTGCTGGAGGTGCTGGAATGGGTGCGGCAGGGCGTACTGCGGCAGGCGGCGGAGGGGTTTGATCTGGTGCTTGGCAAACGGGTCTATGACGCGGTGTTCCGGGCGAATCTGTATGGCGCACGCAACCTTGGGGCGCGGGCGATGCACGATTTCACCACCGTGCGGGAGTTCGTCTGCAGCCAGGTCATGGCAGGATTGCTGGATATTCCGATGGCGCTCCTGCTGATCGGGGTGATTTTCTGGATCGATCCGTTTCTGGGCTGTTTCGGGTTGGTGAGCGCCGTCATACAAGGGGCCTTGGCCCTCGTCAATAAAAAGATGTCCGCCTCGCCGCTGGCGAAGGCAAACAGGCTGTCAGCCGAGGCTCAGTCCTTTATCGAGGCATCGCTGAAAAATGGCGAGGTGGTGCAGGCGATGGGCATGACGGGGGGATTGCGTCAGCGCTGGTTGAAGCAGCAGAAGGATCTTCTGCTTTACCAGGCCCAGGCG
>JAISPJ010000077.1 GCA_031274995.1 Azoarcus sp. | reverse complement strand
GAACTCTGCGATCCGTAAGATTCGTGCCCATGCAAATATGGAGGAACAACAAATTACACTCAAAACAGTCATTCTTTCCGGCGGATCGGGGACCCGTTTGTGGCCTGCTTCGCGCGAGTCTTATCCTAAGCAGCTTTTGCCGCTGACCGGCGATCGTTCCCTGTTCCAGGAAACGATGGCGAGGCTCGAAGGTTTTGGCGGCGCGATTGATTCCTGTCCGCTGGTGGTGAGCAACGAGGAATACCGCTTTATCATCGCCGAGCAGTTTCGCCAGATCGGCGTGAAAGAGGCATGTATCCTGCTCGAACCCACAGGCCGCAATACTGCGCCCGCAGTAACTCTGGCGGCCCTGGAGGCGGTTGTTGCCGGTGAAGACCCTGTGTTGCTGGTGATGCCGGCCGATCATGTCATCAATGATCGCACCGCCTTCCAGCAGGCCGCTGCCGAAGGGGCGCGTCAGGCCGAAAACGGTGCGCTGGTCTGTTTTGGCGTTGTGCCTGAACGCGCGGAAACGGGCTATGGCTATATTCGCGCAGGTGACGCCATTGCCGGAGACGGTGCGCGTGAGCTGGCTGAATTTGTTGAAAAGCCCGATGCTGAAACCGCCATGCGCTATGTTGCCAGCGGCGCGTATTTCTGGAACAGCGGCATTTTCATGTTCCGTGCCTCGGTGTGGCTGGCGGCGCTTGCGCATTTTCGGCCCGACATCGACCGGGCGTGCCGTGATGCCTACGCGGGGCGTGTGAAGGATGCCGATTTTCTGCGCGTGGAACGCGCCGCTTTCGAGGCGTGTCCTTCCGACTCCATCGACTACGCGGTGATGGAAAAACTGCGTGCCGCGCCGCAATTGGGGCGGGGTGTGGTCGTGCCGCTGGAAGCCGGTTGGTCGGACGTGGGGGCGTGGGACGCGCTCTGGGCGGTTTTGCCGCATGATGCCGATGGCAACGTGGCGCGCGGGGATGCGCTCCTGCATGGCAGCTTTGGTACGCTCGTCTACGCCAGCCATCGGCTGGTGGCGGCGGTTGGCTGCGAAGACATGGTGGTGGTGGAAACGGCTGATGCCGTGCTGGTGGCTCCAAAGAAGCATGCCCAGGATGTCAGGAAAGCGGTCGAGCGCCTCAAGGCAGAAGGGCGCAGCCATGGCCGCCATCATCGCAAGGTGTTCCGTCCCTGGGGGTGGTATGACTCCATTGACGGCGGTGAACGCTTCCAGGTCAAGCGCATCGTGGTCAATCCGGGGGCAAGCCTGTCCCTGCAACTGCACCACCATCGCGCCGAGCACTGGATTGTGGTGCGGGGGACGGCCGAGGTGCAATGCGGCGACGAGACCTTTCTTCTCAGTGAGAACGAATCGACCTATATTCCGCTGGGCGTCCGTCACCGCTTGAGCAATCCGGGATGCCTGTCTCTTGAAATAATCGAGGTGCAGTCCGGCAGCTATCTGGGCGAAGATGACATTGTCCGCTTCGAGGATGTTTACGGGCGGACGCAATAACTCATCAATAACCCATATATGCCATGACCGTCCGTACCCGCTTCGCTCCCAGCCCCACCGGCTATCTGCACATCGGGGGGGCGCGTACCGCGCTGTTTTCGTGGGCGTATGCCCGCCATCACGGGGGCAGTTTCGTTTTGCGTATTGAAGATACCGACCTTGCGCGTTCCACGCCGGAGGCGGTGCAGGCCATTCTCGACGGGATGGCCTGGCTTGGGCTGGAGCATGATGAGGGGCCGTTCTACCAGACGCGGCGCATGGAGCGTTACAGGGAAGTGATTCGGCAGATGCTTGCCGCCGGGACGGCTTATTACTGTTATACCTCGAAGGAAGAACTCGATGCTCTGCGCGCCGCGCAGGAAGCGCTCAATGAAAAGCCGCGTTATGACGGGCGCTGGCGGCCTGAACCCGGCAAGGTACTGCCGCCTCCGCCGGAAGGTGTGGAGCCGGTGGTTCGCTTCCGAAATCCGGTTGACGGTCTGGTGGCCTGGGATGATCTGGTCAAGGGACCCATCGGGATCAGCAACGCCGAACTGGACGATTTCGTGATTGCCCGCGCGGATGGGTCGCCAACCTATAACTTCTGCGTGGTGGTCGATGATTGGGACATGGGCATCACCCACGTCATTCGCGGGGACGACCACGTGAACAACACGCCGCGCCAGATCAATGTGCTGGCCGCGCTGGGCGCACCGTTGCCACAGTATGCGCATCTGTCGATGATCCTGGGGCCGGACGGCACGAAACTCTCCAAGCGGCATGGCGCGGTGAGCGTGATGCAATACCACGAGGAGGGTTTCTTGCCGGAAGCGGTGATCAATTATCTTGCGCGTCTGGGCTGGAGCCACGGCGATGACGAGCTTTTCAGCCGCGAGCAGTTCGTCGGATGGTTTGGCCTGGACCACATTACGCCTTCGGCGGCGCAATTCAACACGGGAAAGCTGGATTGGCTGAACGCCTGGTACATCAAGGCGACGAGCGATGACCGTCTGGCGGAGGAAACCGCTGCCCGGTTGCTCAAGCGCGGCGTCGATCCGGCGAGCGGCCCCCGGATGGCTTCGATCATGGCGCTCTACAAGGAACGCGCGGGCAATCTCAACGAACTGGCCGAAGCGGCCGCGCCGTTTTACCGGACGGGCGAGTTGTCCGCCGAACTCGCTGAAAAATACCTCACCTCTTCGGCGCTCGAAGCGCTCGCGGCTCTCGAAACCCGGTTTGCCGCGCTACCGGTTTGGGAAAGAGGCGCGATCAGCCAGGCGATCAAGGAAACCATGCAGGCGTATGGCCTGAAAATGCCGCAGATTGCCATTCCCTTGAGGGTGGTTTTGCTTGGCGTGGAGCATACCCCGCCAATCGATGCCGTCGTGGAAGTCCTTGGGCGGGAACAGACGCTGCAAAGGCTGGCGCGGCGGGGTTTACTGTTACCGTCACACGGTGGCAAGACGCCGCTGGACGTGACGTTCGATCTCTGAACGGGTCGGGAGCGTTTTAAGATCGTAGCTTGCCTGTAATGCCAGCCAGGAAGCGGCATCGCCTCCAAAAAAGCGGGCGAGCCGCTCCGCCGTATCGGCTGTTACGGAGCGCCGCTCTTTGACGATTTCATGAATTCGCGTGGCGGGTACATCCAATTCTCGCGCCAAGGCATGGACAGAAAGCCCGAGGGGAGCGATGAAGTCCTCGCGCAATATTTCACCGGGATGAACGGCGCGCATTCTGTTGATAGGTCGTGTCATGGTCAATTCTCAGTGGTAGTCAACGATTTCGACAGCGGATGGGCCATGTTCAGTCCATACGAAACACACACGCCATTGATCGTTGACGCGGATGCTCCATTGCCCCTGCCTGTCTCCAGAGAGTTTTTCGAGCCGGTTGCCCGGAGGAGAACGCAAGAATTCGAGTGTCTGCGCGGCATCGAGTTGCGCCAGCTTGCGTTCCGCCACGGACAGGATGGGACGGAAACGCGGTGGGCATTGGCCTTCAAACAGAGCTTGTGCGTCTTTGCAGGAAAACGACTGGATCATGGCAAAAAGAATATTACGTTAAACGTAATACGTCAAGCGATTCCGTCACCTGCGCTCAGGCCGCCCCCGCCGGAAAAAGCTCGTCCAGCTTTCCGCGTGAGCCGGCATATTCTTCGCGCTCTTCGATGCGTTGTTGCAGGTAGGCTTCCAGGCGCGGATATATGGAGATGGCGTTGTCGAGCAGCGGGTCGCCGCCGGGCTGGTAGGCGCCGACGGCAATGAGGTCGCGCGAACGCTGGTAGCGGGAGAAGAGTTGCTTGAACTGGCGCACGCGGTCGAAGTCTTCGTCACCGATGAGGCCGTGCATGGCGCGCGAGATAGACTGTTCGATGTCGATGGCAGGGTAGTGGCCCTGGTCGGCGAGCGAGCGGGTGAGGACGATGTGGCCGTCGAGAATGGCGCGTGCGGAGTCGGCAATAGGGTCTTGCTGGTCGTCGCCTTCTGCGAGGACGGTGTAGAAGGCGGTGATGGAACCGCCCCCTTCCGGGCCATTGCCGGCGCGCTCGACGAGCGCGGGCAGAAGGGCGAACACCGAGGGGGGATAGCCGCGTGTGACTGGCGGCTCGCCGATGGCCAGCGCGATTTCACGCTGAGCCATTGCGTAACGGGTGAGGGAATCCATCACCAGCAAAACCTGTTTTCCCTGGTCGCGGAAATATTCGGCGATGCTCGTGGCGTATGCCGCGCCTTGCAGGCGCATGAGTGGACTGGTGTCCGCCGGGGCGGCAACGACAACGGAGCGTTTCAGTCCTTCCTCGCCCAGGTTTTGTTCGATGAATTCCTTGACCTCACGGCCCCGTTCGCCGATCAGCCCGACGACGATGAGGTCGGCTCCGGTATAGCGCACCATCATGCCGATAAGCACGGATTTACCCACGCCGGAACCCGCGAAAAGTCCCAGGCGCTGCCCTCGCCCGACAGTGAGCAGCCCATTGATCGCACGGATGCCCACGTCGAGCGGGTCACGGATGGAGGAGCGGTTGAGCGGGTTGATCGGACGGCCTTGCAGGGAGCGGGTTTCCTCGGTGTGCAAGGGGCCGAGTGAATCCAGCGGGCGGCCTGCGCCGTCGACGACCCGGCCCAGCAGGGCTTCGCCCACCGGCAGGTGTTTGGCGCGGTCGGAAGCGCGGCGGCGGGGAGCGATACGCTGGCCCGGCACGAGTTGGGGGTAGATGGCGTCCACGGGCCGTACCAGTGCGCCGGGAAAGAGGCCGAATACGTTGTCTGTGGGCATCATGAAAAGCTTTTCGCCGCTGAATCCGACGATCTCGGCTTCCACGACACTGCCGCCGGGAGCCATGACCTCACAGCCGGAACCCAGAGGCAGTTTGAGCCCGGAGGCTTCCATTACCAGCCCGTTGATCCGGGTAAGCCGCCCTGCGTTCTGGAATGGATGGACCGAATCGACCAGACGGCGGGCATCTTGCATGAAGGCCCGCCAGAGTTCGGTATGCTTCATCCTGGGCGCGGCAGGTTTCTTCATCGCGAAGACCCTGAAGGCGCCTCTGGAACGGTTGGCCCGGGGGAATCCTTCACCTTGCTTTCCTTTCTTGCATCCGGTTTATCACTCGCCCGGCGCGATTTTGTCCTGCGCTCGCTTGCGGGAGCCCACGGAGAGTGTTCCCTGCCCATGCTCTCGATCGTGCGCCGCCAGCGCGTTTCCATCGTGGCATCGATCTGCGCTCCCGGCGTCTCCACCCGGCAGCCGCCACGGGAAACGGTTTCGTCCTCGATCAACACATGCCCCGCCTGGTCGAGCACTTCGCCAAGGTGGATGCGGGCGAGCGCAATATCGTCCGGGTTGAGATGAATCTGCGCACGGGACTGGGGCAAGGTTTGCAACACGGCGCGAATGGCGCTCACAACAGCTTCCGGTTCCACGGCCAGTGTGTGCTGGATGATCTTGCGAGCGAGTTCGACGGCAAACGACATCAGTTCTTCGGCAATTTCGGTATCGAACTTCGTCAACGCCTGTTCGAGCTGCGTGACCAGTTCGTGCAACTGGCGGGCCTCGTTCGCCGAGGCAGCCTTGCCTTCCGAGAACCCGGCTTCGCGCCCTTCCCTGAAACCCGTTTCCCTGCCTTCGGAGTAGCCTTTCCCGCGCCCCTCGGCCAAGCCTTCATCGAAACCGCTACGGCGTGCTTCTTCGTGGATTTGCTCGATTTCCTCCACCGTTGGCAGGGGTATGGGCGGCAGCGCGGTTTCGGCTTCTTCCCCGGCCTGGTACGGTTCTGTTCCCGGCAACTCTTCCATAACGGGCGGCGGGGAAACAACCGCCCCCGGTTCAGGCACAAGTTCGGGCCTGACCACTATGGGCAGGGCAGGCACACCGAAATCGGGAGGTTCCCATCGGCGATATGCGCCCACGGCCTGGTGACGTGCGAAGGAAACGGTTTTGTTCATGGTGGTCCAGATAAACGCCTGTCAGACAAACGTATCGTCGCCCCCCTTGCCGCCGAGGACGATGCGGCCTTCTTCGGAAAGCCGGTGGACGGTCTTGAGGATTTCCTTTTGTTCGGATTCGACTTCCGAGAGGCGCACCGGGCCTTTGGCTTCGAGGTCTTCGCGCAGAATTTCGGCGGCCCGGCTCGACATGTTCTTGAAAACTTTCTCGCGCAGTTCGGGCGATGCGCCTTTGAGCGCCGTGATGAGCGAATCGGACTGGACTTCGCGCAGAATGGTCTGGATGCCACGGTCGTCGATTTCGAGCAGGTTTTCGAATACGAACATTTCGTCGAGGATTTTTTGTGCCAGATCGGCATCGTATTCGCGCACGTTGTCGAGAATGGCAGTTTCAACCGAAGAACCCACGAAGTTGAGAATTTCGGCGACGTGGCGTACTCCGCCCATTGCTGCTTTTTTGGCCGTTTGCGCGCCGGAAAGCATGGCCGTGAGGGACTCGTTGAGTTCTCTCAAAGCCTGCGGCTGCACGCCATCGAGCGTGGCAATTCGCAAGACAACGTCGTTACGCAGGCGATCCGAAAAATGTTTGAGGATTTCCCCCGCCTGATCGAAACCGAGGTGAACGAGGATGGTGGCAATGATCTGCGGGTGTTCGTTCTTTATCAGGTCGGAAGCGGTGGAGGCGTCGAGCCATTTCAGATTTTCGATTCCGGCTGTATCGGAACCTTGCAGCACACGGGCAATGAGGTTGGCAGCCCGCTCGTCCCCGAGCGCCTTGGTCAGCATCTCGCGGATTTGCTCCTGATCGGCGTGGACGGATGCGCCCTTGCTGAAATGGGCTTCGAGTTCGTCCAGGATAGGCTCAAGCCTGGATCGCTCCTGCGCGGGCATGCTTGCCATTTTCATGCCGAGTTTCTGTACTTCGCGCGGGCCAAGGTTCTTGAGGATACCCGCCGCTTCGTCGGTGCCAAGCGCGACAAGCAACAGGGCGGATTTTTCCAGCCCTTCAACGGGCGCCGCGCTCGCAGTGTTAAGGCTCACTTGTGGCCTCCTTCTTCATTGACGCCAAGCCATTGATTGAGCAGTTCAGCCACGCTCTTCGGGTTTTCGCGGGCTTTCTGGCGCATACGCTCCAGCCGGGCCTCGAACTCGTTGTTGCGCAGGGCTTTTGCGGAAAGTCCGACATCGGCGCCTTCTTCCCCTTCCGTGCCGCCTGCGCCTCCCCATTTGGCTGTGCCTTTTTCTCCCTTGCTGAAGCCCCCTTCTTCATCCTCTGTTTCGCCTTTCCTGCCTTTTTTGCCTTTCGCCGGGCCGGATTCTTCACGCGCCGGCGGCGGCGCGATGGTACGCAGCAACGGACGGATGATTCCGAAGTACGCAAAAAGCAAGAGGATCAACAGGCCAAGGTATTTACCGCCCGCCAGACCCAGTTCGATCATTTGCGGATCCTTCCAGACAGGAAGCTGTTGGCCGGCCGGCGTGTCCGCAAACGGGCTGGCAACGACACTGATGGTGTCGCCCCGTGCGGTGTTGTAGCCCACGGCATCACGAACAAGGTTGGTGATGCGGGCGATTTCGTCGTCGCTGATCTGCGCGGGCTGCGCTTCTTCGCCTGGTGATTGGGACAGTTGCGATAATTGCACGGCATTATGGTTGATGACCACGGCCACCGACAGGCGTTTGATTTGCCCGAGCGACTGTTTTACGTGCTGGACCGTACGATCCAACTCGTAGTTGATGACTGCTGAACGGTTGTTGGTAAGCATTTTCTGTTCACCTCCCGGCGGTGGCACAGGAGGGATGGTGATCGGCGCGGTAGCCGGGACGGGAGGCTGGTTGGTGAGTGCGCCGGGCACGCCTTGCGGGCCTTCGTCGCGGGCTTGCTGCTCATTGGTCTGCTGGCTGCGGATGGCTTGCTCGGGGGCAGGGTTGGGACGGAAGGTTTCGGCGGTCTGTTCGACCTTGTTGAAATCGATGTCCGCCGCGACCTGGGCGCGGAAGTTGTTCTTGCCGAACATCGGGGTAAGAATGTTTTCGATACGGCGGATGAGCCCGGTTTCGACTTCTTCGATGTAGAGCAATTGCGAGGGATCCAGTTCGGAACGCCGCGCCGGGTCTTCCCCCGTGAGCAGCTTACCGTTCTGGTCGACGATGCTGACGCCTGAATCGCTCATCCTGGGAACGGAGGATGACACCAGATGCATGATGCCGGCCACCTGGTTGTCGTTCAGCGTCCGTCCCGGGCGCAGTTGTACCATGACCGAAGCGGTCGGTTTCTGGTCGTCGCGCAGGAAGGAGGTTTGCTTGGGCATCGCCAGATGCACGCGAGCCGCCACCACTGAGGCAAGCGACTGGACGGTACGCGCGAGTTCGCCTTCCAGAGCACGCTGATAGTTAACCTGTTCGTTGAATTGCGAGACCCCGATTTTTTGTGTGTCCATCAACTCGAAGCCGACCTGCCCGCCCTTGGGTAACCCCGCAGCCGCCAGCCGCAAGCGGGTTTCATAGACGATGCCTGCGGGGACGAGGATGGAACGGCCATCACCGGAGATGCTGAAAGGGACATTCTGTTGTTGGAGGGCGTTGATGATTTCGCCACCGTCCTGATCCTCAAAATTGGTAAATAGCACTGCCTGATTGGGAGGGCGGCTCCAGAGCATGATCCCGACGGCGAGGGATATGACCAATGCCAGCACAACGGCAGCGGCGATCTGTTGCCGCTGGTTGAGTGCCTTGATGTTGGCAAGTGCCTGTTGCAGGCGCGCGCGGGGAGATCCTGGCGCAAACGCGGGATGCGAAGCGGACGTACCGCCCGCTTCGGATGGTGCGGGTGGTACGTTGGCAACGATGTCGGCGGTAATGCCGTCTACGGTGTTTTCGGCAGCGGCCATGTTTCTTACTCTCTACCCCAAGCCCTTTGACGGATGAGAGCATTGTCTACTGCCTGCATGAGAGGCGTTGCCCGAAAAGCGGCAATTTTTGCTGGCTGTTCGCCGATTGGCATGGAAGTGTGCGGCCCTAGAGTGCGATCATGAACACGCCATGTACGGGACGCACGAAACTTTTTCCATGACACCTTCCGAGGTATCCCCACTCGAGCGGATAGACGCGCCACTTTCCGCCGCGCAGCTTGCGCAGGCCTTTGCCGTTTTCAATCGCGCATCGGAGGAACTCTCCGGCGCATATAACGCGCTTCAGGCGCAAGTCGAGCAATTGAGCGAACGCTTCAAGGTGCTCATGGGCGCGTTGCCTGCCGCCGTGGTGGTGCTCGACCGCGAAAACCGCATCGAGCAAGTCAACCGCGCGGCTGAGTTGTTGCTGGGCGAAGAATTGACCGGACGCGACTGGAAAGAAACAGCCGCCGCCCTCCAACCAAGCGAAACGCCGGGTGAAGTGGGCCTCCCGCACGCCAGTGGCCAGCGGCAGTTGGTGGTTTCCGAAACCGCGCTCGATTCCGGCGAAGGGCGCATCATTCTCCTGAACGATGTCACCGAAACGCACCGGATGCGGCAGGCGGTGGAGCGTAGCGAACGGCTGGCCGCAATGGGCGAGATGGTGGCGGGCCTCGCGCACCAGTTGCGCCCGCCCCTGTCGGCAGCCCTGCTCTACACTGGCAACCTGCGCCAACCCGATCTTGGCCCTGCCGAGCGCGTGACAGTGGCCGAGCGGGCCATTGAGCGCCTGCGCCATCTTGAACGCCTGATTCGCGACATGCTGCTTTTCGCGCGCGGCGACAGTCTCGGGCGGCAGGATTTCAATGTTGGCGAACTGCTGGCCGAACTCGTCCATACTCTTGAGCCGCTTGCCAAGGCACGCCAGATTGATTTCCAGAGCCACTGCGATTGCGAGGGCGTGGTCGTTCATGGCGACCGCAAGGCGTTGGGCGGGGCGCTCGCCAATCTGATCGATAACGCGATCCAGGCCACTGCCGGGGGCGGCACGGTAAGTTGCAGTGCCATGCGCACCGTTTCCTGCCAGGACGGCCAGCCGGGAGAAGAGTTGCGCTTCATCATCCGCGACAGCGGCTGCGGCATTGCCCCGGAGGTACAGGCGCGGCTTTTTGAACCCTTTTTCACAACCCGCGCCGAAGGTACCGGGCTTGGGCTCTCCATCGCGCGAGGCGTGGCGCGGGGGCACGGCGGGGACATCTTGCTGGAATCCGCGCCCGGCGCCGGTTCCTCTTTCATTTTGACATTGCCCATGTTGCCACCCGATTGGTTGTACCAGGATCGGCGCGGCGCAGAAGGAGACCGGCGGCGCACAGGCCGGCGCGCGGACGACGCCATGCCCAACACGCTGGCGTCCGCACCCATGCCGGTTCAAGCCGGAGCAGGAGCATCGATGCCATGATCGGACAACTGAATATCCTGATCGTCGAAGACGACGCCGCCCTGCGCGACGCGGTGTGCCTCACTTTGGAGATGGCCGGCCACGGCGTGACCGGGGTCGATGGCGGCCCGGCGGCGCTCTCCGAACTTGAAGGCACGCATTTCAACCTCGTCATTTCCGATCTGCGCATGCAGCCGATGGACGGGCTGGAACTGCTGGGCGAAATACGCCGCCGCCATCCACAACTGCCGGTATTGCTGATGACCGCCTATGGAGATGTCGACAAGGCGGTGGCGGCGATGCGTGGAGGAGCCTGCGACTTTCTGATGAAACCTTTCGAGCCGGAAATGTTGCTGGAATGCGTGCGCCGCTATGCCGCCGCGCCGCCCGAAGCGAACGAAGCGATTGCCGAAGATGCCCGCTCCCGGCAATTGTTCGCGCTGGCTGCCAAGGTGGCCGAAAGCGACGCCACCGTATTGCTCACCGGCGAGTCCGGCGTGGGCAAGGAAGTCGTCGCGCGCTACATCCATCACCATTCCCCGCGCAGTGCAGCGCCGTTTGTGGCGATCAACTGCGCGGCCATCCCTGAAAACCTGCTCGAAGCCACACTTTTCGGTTACGAAAAGGGCGCATTTACCGGCGCACAGAGCGGGCAGCCCGGCAAATTCGAGCAGGCCCAGGGCGGCGTGATCCTGCTCGATGAAATTTCCGAGATGCCGCTCGGTCTTCAAGCAAAACTCCTGCGAGTCTTACAGGAACGCGAAGTGGAGCGCGTTGGCGGCAAAAAGCCGGTTCCCCTGGACATTCGTGTGCTGGCGACCAGCAACCGGGACATGGCGCAGGAAACCGCACGCGGGCGCTTTCGCGAAGATCTGTATTACCGGTTGAACGTTTTCCCGCTCTTCATCCCCCCGCTACGTGATCGTCCGGCCGACATTGTGCCGCTGGCCCGGCATTTTCTCGCGGGCCATGCCCGACGCGCCGACCGACAAGCCTGGTTTTCGCCCGAGTCCGAGGCTCTCCTTGCACGCTACACCTGGCCGGGCAACGTGCGCGAGCTGGAAAACACCGCGCAACGCACTTTGATCCTGACGCCGGGCGACACCGTCAGCGCCGAGACATTGCGCATTTGCCTGCCGCATTGGCAGGACGTAAACAATGCCAATGCCTGCGGATGGGGCGGCAGGGACAGCGTGGCTCCGCCGGAACCGGTATCCTCCGCTACAGCCGGAACGCCTGCGGCAAGTTCGCTTATCGCTGCGGGTCAATATGCGCAGGGTGCAATTTCCGGCTTTGATGCCGGGGCGGCCCAAAACGCCGCCAGCCCGCCTGGCATGGCAAATTTTGCCGTACCGCCCACCCCCGCAGACCCGGCACAGCGCCCCGTCAACATGCGCGACCTTGAACGTGGGCACATTCTGTCAACCCTGCGGGAAATGGGAGGTTCCCGCAAGAAAACCGTCGAAAAACTGGGTATTTCAGAACGCACCCTGCGCTACAAACTTCAGCAATATCGAGAAGAAGGTTACGAAGTGTGAATGAAATGGTTTGGTGGCACGATGATTGCACTACTATGCTCGAAACAGTGAATCCTTTCCCGGAGGGAGGATGATGGATACGCGCGGAATCGAGCAAATGCTCTCCGACCTGCACGCAATGTCGCAGGTAGCGCAGAACAAGCCAGTCCAGGCCGGCAGCCCGCCCGCTGGAGGGGTCAGTTTTGCCGACGTCCTCAACACTGCGCTCAAGGATGTGAGCGCCGCCCAGCAAGAGGCCCGCTCAATGGCGGAAGATTTTTCCGCCGCCGACTCCAAGGTCAACTTGCAGGACGTGATGGTGAACCTGCAAAAAGCCAACCTTTCATTCCAGCAGATGGTACAAGTGCGCAACCGGCTGGTGTCCGCCTACCAGGACATCATGGGCATGTCCGTTTAGGGCGGTTTTGGTTTGGTGCGCCCGGCAGGGCGCACCCAAGAAAAAACGGCATCCGAAGATGCCGTTTTTTACGCAAACATCCCGAAAATCAGATCCGTTCATAAATCGTGGCAATCCCCTGGCCGCCGCCGATACACATCGTCGCCAAGCCGTAACGGGCATTGCGGCGCTGCATTTCATGCAACAGTTTGGTGATGATGACGCTGCCGGTGGCGCTCACAGGATGGCCGATGGCAATTGCGCCGCCATTGGGATTGGTCTTGGCCGGATCGAGCCCCAACACTTTTGCGACGGTCAATGATTGTGCCGCAAAGGCTTCATTGGATTCGATCACGTCCATTTGGTCCAGCTTCAACCCGGCACGCTTGAGCGCAAGCTGCGTCGCCGGAATCGGCCCTTCGCCCATTACATCGTTGGGAACTCCCGCAATGCCGTAAGAAACCAGCCGGGCAATCGGTTTGTGGCCGGCAGCGGCAGCCTTCGCGGCATCGGCCAGCACCAGGAAAGCGGCGGCATCGTTGATCCCCGAAGCGTTTCCTGCCGTCACCGTGCCGTCTTTCTTGAAGGCGGGTTTCATCTTGGCGAGGCCTTCTGCCGTTGTATCCGCCTTTACGTGCTCATCGGTGTCGAATATCACCTCGCCCTTGCGGGTTTTGAGCGTGATCGGCACGATCTGGCCCTTGAAATAACCGGCTGCCTGCGCCGCCGCCGCGCGCTTCTGCGATTCCAGCGCGAAGGCATCTTGCTGTTCGCGGGTGATGCCGTGCTTGGCCGCCAGGTTTTCGGCGGTTATGCCCATGTGGCCGACGCCGAACGGGTCGGTAATGACGGCGACCATCGAGTCGATTGCTGTGGCATCGCCCATGCGTGCGCCAAAACGCAACGCCGGCATCATGTAGGCGGCGCGCGACATGACTTCCACACCGCCTGCGAGCGCGTAGTCCGCATCCCCGAGGATGATCGCCTGTGCCGAGGACACAACCGCCTGCATCGCCGAACCGCACAAACGGTTGACTGCCATGGCGACGGAACTCATCGGCATCCCGCCCTGGATAGCGGCCACACGCGCGACATACGGATAGCGGGACTCCGTCGGAATGATGCACCCCATGACAGCGAACGAAACTTCATTCGGGTCGACGCCGGAACGGGCAATGGTTTCCTTGATGACCAAACCACCCAGCTCACAAGGTTCCATGTCTTTCAGGGAACCGCCAAACCCTCCCACCGCAGAGCGCGCGGCACTCAAAACAACGACTTCACGATCAATCATTGGACTTCTCCACTCTGTTATAGTTTATTAACTACCCGCCAAGGCGGCAATTGCCGTCAGGGCCAGTAACGCCAAGAACACGATCGTCGCCCGCCAGACGAGCCCGACCGTGGCTTGCAAATCGTCGACGCCTGCCTTCTCGCCGACTCCGATTTCCGTGTTTTTCGTAGCCTCTCCATCATCGGGTTCCGACTCTCCAAGCCGCACCCCGAGTGCGCCGGCCCCACTCGTTACCAGAATTGCGCTGGCGCGATCCGGCCACAACATCGCCTGCGTGCGCCAGCAAAATACAGCATCCTCGAAATTTCCTCCGATGGCGAACAGCATTGCCGTTATCCTCGAAGGCAGCCAATCAATAATCAAAAAAGCATGTCGCGCGAACTCGCCGTATTGCCCGCTTGCCCCGCCGCATGCGACTTGGGCAGGAGCCGCTTCAATTCCCGGTTCGGCCTCGGCCCCGCATGGCGGTTCCGCGTTCCATTCGTCGTAAAGAAACCTTGCCAGGCGGTACATTACAACTCCGCAAGGGCCAAGCGCCACAAACCAGAACAGACCTCCGAACACGTTGCGGTGCGCTCCTGTCAGCGCCTGCTCGATGGTAAGCCGCGCGATTGCTCCAGAACCGGCCTCGTCGTATCGCCCCCCCCTCCATTCGGCCAGCAAGGTACGCGCACGATCAATTTCCCCTGTGCGCAAGGCAAAATGGATGTCGGTGAAATAGTGGCTCTCGTGCCGAAAACCCAAGGAGAGGTATAGCACCAGGAGCGCGAAGAGCACGGCAAAGACCGGCGGCAACATGTAACCGACAAGCGCACACAATCCCGTGCCGCCAAATACCAGCAACCCCCAGGCCAATTGCTCATGATGTTTCCGCTTGTCGTCGAGACGCTTCACCAGCGCAGCGGTGAGCCGACGCAAAGGATCGAGTACGACCCGCTTCACAGGCAAGGGCCGAAGCTGTTCAAACAGCAGGACGACGATCAGGGCAAAAAAAGTCAGGAGGAGAGACATCACTACATCGGAGGTACGAAGCCCGGAACCTGATCGGCCTCATTTGAGGAAAAGAAATGCTTTTCCATCTGCTCGCTCAGATACTTGCGCGCGCGCGGATCCATTAGATTCAGACGGTTCTCGTTGATTAGCATGGTCTGATACCTGACCCACTGCTGCCATGCTTCCCTGGAAACGCTCCCGAAAATCCGTTTGCCAAGCTCTCCCGGTACCGGAGGGCGTTCCAGCCCCTCGGCTTCGCGTCCGAGTTTTATGCAACTGACCATGTGCGCCATCGTGTACCCTTCTCTCTTCATGTCGGAGCCATGATTCTATTCTAGCCGCTTATAGCGATTTAACGAATACTTTGGATCGACGCTGAAAGTTATAAAGCTCACGTTTTTGGATTGGCAGCGCTTCCGGGCCGATTTCCTTGAAGCCGCGTTCCTGGAACCAGTGCGCCGTGCGCGTGGTCAGCACGAACAGGCGCTTCAGCCCGTCGCGCCGCGCCCGCTGTTCGATCCGCCGCAATAATTGTTCCCCAAGCCCCGCACGGCGATGTTCCGGCGTCACTGCCAGACAAGCCAATTCTGCCGCGCTGTCTCCGGAAAATTTGTAGAGCGCCGCGCACCCTACCAGCATCCCGTCGTAGTCCACCACCGAAAAACGGTCGGTCTCGCATTCGAGCAACTCCCGTCCGCGACGTACCAACGTGCCATCCGCTTCCAGCGGCGAAATCAACGCCACCAGAGGGCCAACGTCATCCGCCGTGGCCTCGCGCAACCGAAACAGCGGATCGCGCGACACCACCGTGCCTACTCCCGCCGGCGTAAAGAACTCCAGCAACAGCGCGCCGTCCTTGTCACGATCCAGAAGATGGCAGCGTGCCACGCCGTTACGCACCGCGCGAATCGCGCACGGCAGATAAAGATCCAAATCCTCGGTGAACCCCCTGCCGGCTTCGATATGCCGCTCGGCCTCATCCGCTGTCACCGAACCGATCAAACTCCCGTCATCATCGAGCAGGCCGGGCGCGTCACACAGATAAATCAGCTTCTCCGCCTTTACCGCCACCGCCACGGCTTCAGCCACCTCTTCCATGCGCATATTGAAGATTTCGCCTGCGGGCGACATTCCGAGCGGCGTAATCAGCACCACGTTTTGCTGGTCGAGATCGGCATTGATCTCCTCGGCAATGATCTTGCGTACCGCCCCCGTGTACTGGCAATCGACCCCGTCGACCACTCCCACCGGACGGGCGGTGATGAAATTGCCGCCTGTCACCCGCATGTAGCCGCCTGCCATCGGCGTATTGGGCAAACCTTGCGAAAGCAACGCCTCTACTTCGAAGCGCGTCACCGCCATTGCCATCTTCACGCATTCCATCGTCGCCGGGTCGGTCACGCGCAGCCCGTTGTGAAAACGCGGCTCCAGCCCCCGCCGCATCATCTCCGCGTCGATCTGTGGCCGCGCTCCATGCACCAGCACCAGCCGGACACCCAGCGCCGCGAGCAGGTTGCAGTCGTAGGCCAGGCTTTGCGCCAGCTTGCCTGCCGCTACCTCGCCACCGAAGCCCACCACAAAAGTCTTGCCACGAAAGGCGTGGATATAGGGCGCTGCCGCACGCACCCACGCAACGAATCGGGCAGTGGATTCAAAATGATGTTTGCTGTCGTGCGCCTCGGCAGGTTCAGGAACGTGGCCGGGTTTAGGGGGGTTGGATTGGGTACCGATGTTCACGGCGTCACCTGTCATTGTTCTGGTGGGACGTGCGATTTTAGTACCATGTGGTGAAACTGGCACAGCAAAAAAGCGGGGAACGACAAACTTGATCAGAGCGTTTTCAGTCGTTTAGTTCAATTCCCCAACTCTCCAGCGTGGTGCCGGAAGCCTTGTCGAGCGTGGCCAGGGCGTTGCGGTAGGCAATAAAAGTGTCGATGCGGGCAAATTCGGCGTCGTACAGGTCGGATTCAAAAACAAGCATACGAAAACTGTCCCACGGTGCCTTCTTTATCCGTTTACGCTCGGCTTCCAGCTTCGTGCGCGCGAGTTTGAGCGAGCGGCGGGCCGCTTCGCACTGCCGCCAGCGCACATCCAGATCGCGCACGCCTTCACCAATGTCATGTTCAAGCGCCTTCTTTGCTTTAATCAGGCGCGAATCCTGATTCCTGGCATGGACGTGCGCCATGGCCAGTTCAATGGTGGCGCGCTCGGCAAGGAGGTGCTGTATGAGATAGGCCGGTTGCCGCTTGAGCGCGGCAGTAATCGTCTTGGCAACGCCCACTTTGACAGGCAGGATTTTGAGCGGGTCGACGACACGGATTTTTGTGCCGGCATCCAGTCCGAGCAGCCGCAATAGCGGCTGGCGGCTGGCATCGAGCCGGTTCTCGATCTCTTCGAGCGCCAGTTCCCGGTTCTCGATATCGGCCTCGGCGCGAACGAGGCCGGTGAAATCGGATTCGAGCCAATAACCTGCTGCGGCCCTGTAAGTGTCGTATGCCAATGAGCGCCGCGCACGTGCCAACGCTTCTTGGGCAAGCTGAGACTGTTTCTGCGCGCGCAGCACTTCGTGGTACGTGAAGATGATTTGCGTGACGACATCCGAAACGGTGGCTTTCAGGGCCAGGCGGTTGATCTGCTCGTTCAGTCTGGCTTGCCGCAAGGGCGCGGGGACGATATCCCCCCACGCGCCACGCATCGGCGGCTGAACCACTGTGAAGCTTGTGTCGTCGCCCCGGCCGGTGACTTCGTGCTCGTCCTGGCTAATCCGGTTGTTCCAGGACAGGCTGAAATGTGCGCCCGTTTTGCTTTGCATCGTGGCAGTCGGGTAAAGCTCCGTCTGGCTTCTCTGGTCAGACGGATTCTGGCTGGCGATGCGCTTGCCATTGAGTGGGAGCTTGGGGAAAAACCGCTCTTCCGTCGCTCTGAATACGGATTTTTGCGCGGCGCGATCAGAATACGCGCTGCGGATTTTGCTGTTGTTGGCAAGGCCAAGCAGTATGGCATCGGCCAGACGCAGAATAGCGGTTCCGTTGTTCGGAACGTTGACGGCGGTCCCGCCCAGTATGGAAGGCTGCGCGGACGCCGACTGGGAAGTTGGGGTAGCCGCGCCGGATGGCAGCGCGACGCAGCAAACAGCATAAGCGAAGATGCGACTTATCATTTCATAATGACTAACGTAGATAGCGAGGCTGGCAAAATAATGGCCCTCTGATTACCTCCGTTTTGACGTTCAGGAATTTCTCGGTACGGCTAAAGACCGCCCAGGCCCTGATCGGGTTCCCATGAATACCGAAAACACGGACAGGGTATCGAGGCACAGAAGACATATTCCCGCGAGGGCTTGAAATTTTCCGTGTTATCCCAACATACGGAGCCTGAACCGCACTTTGAGGATTGATTGCCCATGCAACCCCGCCCGCCTGCGTCTTCGGAACCTCCCCGGCCCTCTGATGCCTCTGCGCCTGCCGAGCCTGTGAAAGCCGAATCGCCCGCCAAGGAAAAACCTGACCTTGCCGCCATGCTCAAGGACGCGGAAGCGCGTCTGACCGAAGCCGAAAAACGAATCAGGCAGCCAGCCAGACCGCACCCCGGCCCTGCTGCCGCCGGGAATGCGGAAGTGCGCCACGTCGAGACCGAAACACGGACCGCGCGGCCCACCGAACCTCACGTCGGACCCGTCGCCGCCAAGGAGACGGAAGCACGCCCCGCCGAAGCCGAAAAACAAACCGAACCGCCCGCTGAACCAGGTGCCGACCTTGCCGCCGCGCTCAGGGACACGGAAGCGCGTCTTGCCGAAGCCGAAAAACACGCTGCGGAACAGCACGATGCCTGCCTGCGGGCAAGGGCAGAGACCGAAAACGTGCGCCGTCGCGCACAGGAAGACATCGCCAAGGCATCGAAGTTTGCCGCCGAGAAACTCGCCGGGGCGATGCTGCCCGTCAAGGACAGCCTAGAAGCGGCACTGGCCACCGATGGGCAGACATCGGAAAAACTGCGCGAAGGCGTGGAACTCACCCTCAGGCAAATCGCCACAGCGTTCGAGGGCGCGAATCTGGCCGAAGAAAATCCCATTGGCCAAAAATTTGATCCCAACAAGCACGAGGCCATAGGCGTGGTCGAGTCCGAGGCTGAACCAAACACCGTCATCAAAGTCCTGCAAAAGGGCTATCTGCTGCACGGACGAGTCATCCGCCCCGCGATGGTCATGGTTTCCAGAGCAAAAAGTCTTGAGACTTGAAATCGCGCGACGCCGCCCCATATTTGCCTCATCACCGGGCCGGAAGTACGGCCCGCGACCGGATTCCCAAAAATAAAGGAACTTGAAATCATGAGTAAAATCATCGGCATCGACCTTGGAACCACCAATAGCTGCGTCTCGATCATGGAAGGCGGCAAGCCCAAGGTCATCGAGAACTCCGAGGGCGCGCGTACCACGCCGTCCGTGGTGGCCTACACCGACGATGGCGAAATCCTGGTTGGAGCGCCCGCCAAGCGTCAGGCCGTCACCAACGCGAAGAACACCCTTTTCGCGGTCAAGCGCCTGATCGGCCGCCGTTTTGAAGAAAAGGAAGTGCAAAAGGACATCAGCCTGATGCCCTTTGAGATCATCAAGGCTGACAACGGCGATGCCTGGGTCAAGACACGCGACAAAAAAATCGCCCCGCCGCAGGTCTCCGCCGAAGTGCTTCGCAAGATGAAAAAGACCGCCGAGGATTACCTTGGCGAAGAAATCACCGAAGTCGTCATTACCGTCCCCGCCTACTTCAACGACAGCCAACGCCAGGCGACCAAAGACGCGGGCAAGATTGCCGGGATGGAAGTGCGCCGCATCATCAACGAACCCACAGCGGCGGCGCTTGCCTTTGGCATGGACAAGAAGCCGGGCGATTCCAAGATTGCCGTCTATGACCTCGGCGGCGGGACCTTCGACGTCTCCATCATCGAGATTGCCGACATTGACGGCGAACACCAGTTTGAAGTGCTCTCCACCAACGGCGACACCTTCCTGGGCGGCGAAGATTTCGACCAGCGCATCATCGACTACATCGTCACCGAGTTCAAAAAAGAGCAGGGCGTCGACCTCAAGAACGACGTGCTCGCCCTGCAACGCCTGAAAGAAGCCGCCGAGAAAGCCAAGATCGAGCTTTCATCAGGCCAGCAGACCGAAATCAACCTGCCCTACATCACGGCGGACGCTGCCGGGCCGAAACACCTGACGATGAAGATCACCCGCGCCAAGTTCGAGGCGCTGGTCGAAGACCTCATCGAGCGCACCATCGAACCCTGCCGCATCGCCATCAAGGATGCGGGCATCAAAGTCACCGACATCAACGATGTCATCCTTGTGGGCGGACAGTCCCGCATGCCCAAGGTGCAGGAAAAGGTGAAGGCATTCTTCGGCCAGGAACCCCGCAAGGACGTCAACCCCGACGAAGCCGTGGCCGTGGGCGCTTCCATCCAGGGCGGCGTGCTACAGGGCGACGTCAAAGACGTGCTCCTGCTCGACGTGACGCCGCTGTCGCTCGGCATCGAAACCCTGGGCGGTGTCATGACCAAGCTCATCCAGAAGAACACCACCATTCCCACCAAGGCGGGCCAGGTCTTCTCCACCGCCGATGACAACCAATCCGCTGTCACCATCCACGTGCTGCAAGGCGAGCGCGACATGGTTGCCGGCAACAAGAGCCTGGGCCAATTCAACCTTTCAGACATTCCGCCCGCCCCGCGCGGCATGCCGCAAATCGAAGTCACCTTCGACATCGACGCCAACGGCATCCTGCACGTCTCGGCCAAGGACAAGGCGACCGGCAAGGAAAACAAGATCACCATCAAGGCCAATTCGGGACTCTCGGACGAAGAAATCCAGCGCATGGTGCAAGATGCAGCCGTCCACGCCGAAGAAGACAAAAAAGCGCACGACCTGGTCAATGCACGCAACGAATGCGACGGCATGATCCACGCCACCCGCAAGGCGCTCAAGGAATACGGCGACAAGATCGGCGGCGACGACAAAAACAAGATCGAAGAAGCGATCAAGGACGCCGAAGAAGCGATCAAGAGTGACGACAAGGCGCGTATCGAAGCCAAGTCGCAAGCGCTCGCCCTTGCCAGCCAGAAAATGGGAGAGGCGATGTATGCGCAGCAACAGGCGGCGGCAGCGCAACCCGACGCGCAGCCGGACAACAACAATGCGGGCAGCGGCGGTGGCGGCAAGGCAGCCGAGGCCGATGTGGTCGACGCCGAATTCACTGAAGTGAAGGACAAAAAATAAACCGGCGCATCCTGTCCGCATGACATTTCCTGCAAACGGCAACGGGGATGTCTGGCATCCCCGTTGCCATTTTCGGCAAGACGGAATAATACGAAACCATGTCTAAAAAAGACTACTACGCCATCCTCGGAATCAACCGCGACGCCAACGATGACGTCATCAAAAAGGCGTATCGCAAGCTGGCGATGAAATACCACCCGGACCGCAATCCAGGCAACAAAGAAGCCGAGGAAAAATTCAAGGAAATCAAACAAGCCTACGAAATACTCTCCGACGCCAAAAAACGCGATGCCTACGACCGTTTCGGCCACGCGGGCGTCGACCCCTCGGCGGGCGGCGGCGGAGGGTTCAGCGGAGGCTTCGAAGGTTTCGGCGATGCCTTTTCCGACATCTTCGGCGATCTTTTCGGCGGTGGCGCGCGCGGCCGCTCAAACATCTATCGCGGCGCGGATTTGCGTTACAACCTTGAGATCAGCCTCGAAGAGGCGGCGCACGGCACGGAAAAAATCATTCGCATTCCCACCGTCGAAGAATGCGAAACCTGCACCGGCACCGGCGCAAAGCCCGGAACCAACGCCATCACCTGCCCAGGTTGCAACGGCTCAGGCCAGATGCGCATCCAGCAGGGGTTTTTCTCGCTCCAGCAGCCTTGCCCACGGTGTCACGGCAGTGGCCGCATTATCCCCGAACCCTGCCGCGACTGTGGAGGGGCGGGGCGCGTCAAGCGGCAAAAAACCCTTGAGGTCAAAATTCCCGCCGGCATCGGCGAGGGCATGCACCTGCGCCACGCCAACCACGGCGAGCCGGGAGTCAACGGTGGCCCCCCGGGCGACCTTTACGTGGAAATCCACATCCGTCGGCACTCGATGTTCGAGCGTGAGCACGACGACCTGCACTGCGAAATGCCAATCAGTTTCACCACTGCCGCGCTTGGCGGAGAGATCGAAATCCCCACCCTGGACGGCATGGCACGCCTGAAAATTCCGGCGGAAACGCAAAGCGGCAAGGTCTTTCGCCTGCGCGGAAAGGGCATCCGCAACGTGCGCACACAGTCACACGGCGACCTGCTCTGTCACGTCCTGGTGGAGACGCCAATCAACCTCACTGAGCGTCAACGTGAACTACTGAAAGAGTTCGACGAAATCTCCTGTAGCAACGTCGACCACCATAACCCGAAAGCAAAATCGTGGATGGACAAGGTCAAGGCGTTTTTCGGAACGTAAGGGAAATTCCGATTTCTTCTGCCGGGGGCGAAAATTTTCGCCTCCGCCTCTACTCCCGCGCCAGACCCTCAAGCCGCTCCGACAACGTCACCCAACGGCATTCGGCTTCTTCGATCCAGCCCTGCAAGGCGGCCTGGCGTTTGAGCAACTCCTGTAACCGGGCGCTGCCTGCGCCATTGCTTGTGCTATAGAACGCGGGATCGGCGAGGCGTGCTTCGAGCAACTTCTTCTCACCTGTCCAGCCGGACAGTTTTTTCTCGATCTGTTCGATTTCTTTGACAAGGGGCCTGCGCACGGCAAATAGCGTCTGGCGTTCAGCCTCGGCCTGGGCGCGGTCCGTGCGCCGCGTCTCGCGTCCGGCCAGCGTCGCGCCTGCGCTGCCTTCTTCGCGCCGGGCGCGTTGTTCCGCCAGCCAGTCGCGGTAGTCGTCGAGATCGCCGTCGAACGGGCGCAAACGTCCGCCGTCGATCAACAGCAGGCGGTCACAGCAGGCACGCAGCAAGGCGCGGTCGTGCGAAACCAGCACCATCGCGCCGTCGTACTCCTGGAGCGCGCACATGAGGGCATAACGCATCTCCATGTCCAGATGGTTGGCAGGTTCGTCCAGCAACAGGAGATTGGGTCGTTGCCAGATGAGCAGGGCCAGCGCCAGACGGGATTTTTCACCGCCGGAAAACGGGCCGCAGGCCGTCGTGGCGGGGGTGGAGCGGCCATCCCGCCCGTCGCCGCGAAAGTCGAATCCGCCCAGATAATCGCGCATGTCCTGTTCGCGGCTCATGGGGCTGAGCCGCATCATGTGCTGGAACGGGGATTCTTCGGGGCGCAGGATTTCGAGCTGGTGCTGGGCGAAATACCCGGCCGACAGCCCCCTGCCTTCGTGCTTCGAACCCGCCGTAAGGGTAATTTGTCCGGCCAGGAGTTTGATGAGGGTGGATTTTCCCGCGCCGTTGCGGCCAAGCAATCCCACACGGTCACCGGGGCGCAGGACGAGTTCGATTCCTTCGAGCACGGTTTTCTCTCCGTATCCGGTGGCTCCCTTTTCAATTTGCAGCAGAGGGTCCGGCGCGGCGGGCGTGGGGTGGAAAGAGAAGGAAAAAGGCGTATCGACGTGGGCGGCGGAGATGCGCTCCATGCGTTCGAGCGCCTTGATCCGGCTTTGCGCCTGCCGCGCCTTGGTTGCCTTGGCGCGAAAGCGGCGGATGTAGTCTTCCATGTGCGCGATCTCGCGCTGCTGGCGCTCGAAAAGCGCCATCTGTTGCGCCAGACGCTCACCACGCTGGCGCTCGAAATCGGTGTATGTCCCGTTGTAGAGCGTGAGTTGCTCCTGTTCGATGTGGGCGACGTGGTCGACGCAGGCATCGAGAAACTCCCGGTCATGCGAAACCAGCAGCAGGGTGCCGCGATAGTCGCGCAACCATTGTTCAAGCCAGATGACGGTATCCAGATCGAGGTGGTTGGTCGGCTCGTCGAGCAGGAGCAGATCGGAGCGGCACATCAGCGCCTGCGCGAGGTTGAGCCGCATCCGCCAGCCGCCGGAAAAGCCCGCCACGGGCCGTCCGGCGTCGGCGGACGCAAAACCAAGCCCGTCGAGAAGCGCCGCCGCACGCGACCGGGCCGCGTAAGCGCCGATTTCCTGCAAGCTTGTATGCAATTCGGCGATGCGCACGCCGTCATGGGCCGCCTCGGCGTGCGCCAGATCGGTTTCGACGCGCCGCAACCCGGCATCTCCATCGAGCACGTACTCGATGGCGGCCTGTGGCAGGCTCGGCGTCTCTTGCGCGACGTGGGCGATCGTCCAGCCGGACGGCCATTCCAGATCACCTCGATCCGGGAGCAACTGACCGCGCAGGAGCGCGAAAAGGCTCGATTTGCCGCTGCCGTTGGCTCCGGTCAGACCGACTTTCCAGCCGGGAAACAACTGAAGGGAAACCCCGTCGATCAGGACACGGGCACCCCTTGCAAGGCGCAAATTGCGGAAACGGATCACGCTCGAAGTCGCAGATGTTCATAAAGGGCGCTATTCTACGCACACTCTCAACTACACACTCACGCGGGTTTCACATGCCAGCCCGTCCTCCGTCTCCTGTTTCTTTCCTCCTCCCGCTTTCCCGCTGCGCCCTTGCCGTTGGCGCAAGTTTTGCCCTGACGGTTTTTCCGCCGGGGGTTGTGGCTGCCGATGAGAGTGAAGCCGCGCTCAAGCCCACTGAGCGCATTCGGCAATTGCATGACGAAGCCGGAAAATTGCGCTCACAGGCTGAAGCTGACTGTCAGGCAGCGGAAAAGGCTTGCTACAAACGGTTTTTCGTCAACAGTTGTATCGACGACGCCAAAGCGGAACGCCTGGCCATCATCCACCGCGCCCGGGAACTCGAAGCCGAGGCGTATCAGATCGATCTCGCGGAACGCCGGAGAAAGGCCGACGAAATGGCGAAAAAAACCGGGGAACGCGGCGGCGGCCAAAGCCCGATGGGCGTTTCTTCTCCGAGCGCCGATGCAGACGTGGCGCAGCCACGTCCCGGGACGGCAATATCCTCTCGCCGTATCATCCGCAAAAACACCGCCGACAGCAATGTCAGCGAACGTGATGCCAGCGAGCGCGCCAAGGCTGCCCGTCGGGCAGAAGCCGCCCGGCGCGACCGCGAACGCTATGATGCCCGGATTCGTGAACTCGAAGAAAAGAAAGCACGCGACGAGGACGGGCGTTGACGGGGTCGGTCGCGTATTCGATCAACTGATCCAATGTGTCACTGGATGTAAAAGGAATTCTTCTAATCCGACGCCATCGCCTCCTACCAGCAGGACGCGTTGTGGTTTGAATGCTTGGGTAAATGCCGCTGTTCCCGCGTGCGCTTGCGGTGCCCGACCGCTTTTCACTTCGAGGGAAATCAGTTGCCGTTTGGCGTGCACGACGAAATCGACTTCGTGATTACGTTCTCGCCAATAATACAAGGAGCATTCGCCGCGCATCGCTGCGTTGGCCAGGTGTGCGCCCACGGCAGATTCCACCAACCGCCCCCAGAACTCGCGGTCGGCTCGCGCCCCGGTCAGGCCATAACCGCTGTTTGCCGTCATCAATGCGGTATTGAACACTTGCAACTTGGGGCTGGAGCCACGGCTGCGCGCCACATCCCCGGCGTACTTGGGCAATCCGCAGACCATGCCTGCGCCCGCCAGCAGTTCCAGATAGTGCGCCAACGTGGTGCTATTGCCTGCGTCCTGCAACTGGCCCAGCATCTTTGTATACGAAAGAATCTGCCCCGAATAACG
>JAISPJ010000061.1 GCA_031274995.1 Azoarcus sp. | reverse complement strand
TTCAGTATTTCCAAGGCCATAGTGTGGGAGGCATATCAGCGCGTCAAGGCGAACGGCGGTGCTGCGGGGGTGGATCGACAGTCGATCTCAGACTTTGAGGTGAACCTGAAAGACAACCTCTACAAACTCTGGAATCGGATGGCATCTGGTAGTTATTTTCCTCCGCCAGTGCGGCGGGTGGACATCCCCAAGAGCGGTGGCGGCACACGACCGCTGGGCATTCCGACCGTCTCGGATCGGATTGCGCAAATGGTCGTCAAGTTGGCACTAGAACCGGAAATGGAGCCTCACTTCCACCCGGATTCCTATGGTTATCGGCCTGGTCGGGCTGCTACTGATGCCGTCGGCGTAGCCCGGCGTCGGTGCTGGCATTTCGATTGGGTCGTTGATCTGGATATTCGGGCGTTCTTCGACAGCATGGATCACGAGTTGCTCATGCGAGCGGTGCGGAAACATGCGTCGTGCCAGTGGGTTGTTTTGTATATCGAAAGATGGCTCAAAGCACCTGTGCAGTTGCAGGATGGGACGATCCAGTCGCGGGACAAGGGCACACCACAAGGTGGGGTCATTAGCCCACTACTGGCTAATCTCTTTCTGCACTATGCGTTTGATAAGTGGATGCAGCGCAACCACTCAAACAAGCCGTTTGAGCGTTATGCCGACGATGTGATTGTGCACTGCAAGTCGCAAGCGGCGGCTGAGAAGCTGTTGCGGGAGATTGACCAACGATTTGCCGAATGCGGGTTATCCCTGCACCCGGACAAAACGAAGGTAGTCTATTGCAAGGATGGGTCAAGGAAAGGTCGCTTCTCGGTGATTCACTTTGACTTCTTGGGGTACAGGTTCCAGCCTCGGTGCGCACAGCGCCGTAATGGCACTCTGTTCCTGAGCTTTTTGCCCGCAGTCAGTGTGAAGGCGGCCAAGGCGATGCGTAAGACGATCCGTAGTTGGAAGACGCATCGGTGGACGCAGTTGACGATTCAGGAACTGGCCGACAGTTTCAATCCTGTCCTACGGGGCTGGATTAACTATTACGGCAAGTTCTACAAATCCAAACTCGCCCCGATTTTTGGCCAATTTGATTACGCCCTCGTGCGCTGGGCCAAACGGAAATACAAACGGCTGGGTAATAGTGCCTCACAGGCGACGGCATGGCTGAAGCGCGTGGTTGCGCGATGGCCACGGCTCTTTGCCCACTGGCAGATTACCCATGCCGGATTGGTTGGACGATAGGAGCCGGATGAATCGAGAGGTTCACGTCCGGTTGCGTGAGAGCCTGGGGGTGAGATCCCCTCGGGCTACTCGACCAGCTACCTGAAGTGCCTTATTGGATCGCATGTCGTTTTTTTCCGCGATCACTGTGGCCAGCTTGAAGTCGTTCGCATCAAATAAAAAACGCTCTAAACCCTGCGACGGATTGCCGGCAGCAGGACGGGCCAGATTTCCTCGGGTGCATCTATGTGGCGCAACAGGACTTCGGGCGGGATGTGCAGCAGGGAGTGGATTTGTGAAATGTCATTGGGCAGGGCTTCATTGTCCCAACCACGCGCAACGTGGCGAGCCAGGTCGACGGCAAGCGTGATGGTGCGTATCTTTGGGTCCCTGGTCCTGGGTTCATTGAGCAGGTGCACAAGGAGTTTGGGCAGGCGCCAGTTGCGAATCAGACCGAATTGCAGTTCCCGCGCCGTGATCCCGAAAACTTCGCGCTGTGCCGTGGAGCTGCGCAGTTCCCGGTCGGCGCGCTGCATGTCGTACACACGCTGAATGAGATCGGGAGCGTTGATCCAGCAAATCATTTCGGCGGCTTCATGCAGCAGGGCGGCAATGGCGATCTCGTTGACATCGAGGTCACGCCGGATGACCGCCCAATCGCGGGCATAGCGGGCAGCCTTGCTGGCCCGGTTGACGACCTTGAGCAGGCCGGTCAACGCCCGGGGCCGGGAAGCCAGCGCATCCTCGACAGTAGACAGGTCGCCGAATGCCCTAAAGAAAGGCATGATGCCCATCATGGTGATGGCGTTGTTGACGGTGGCGATATCGTGGTTTTGCGTATTTTCGCGGTGGGTTTCAATGTGGGAGAGCAAGCGTATTGTCATCAATGGGTCGGCCCGCACCGTGACGGCAATGTCATGTCGTATGATATCATCAACATTTTGGGCGAGGCGCGCGAGTTCATTCACTGTCCGGCGCAACACAGGCAAGGGTTGCTGGGAGAAGAAATTGACGTAGGACTCGACCGAGGACAAGGCGTGCGTTAGAACGGCCATGACTGAACCCGGATGGACTGGTTAATATATGTGTGATTATCGGCAGTTCCAAACCGAAATGAACCCTGTAAGCCGCGTAATTTGCGTCTGTCACTTCCTGAAAAGGGTGTTCAGGCGGTCGAGGTGTGGAAGAATGCGCACTGTGGGGGTTGGGGCAGGGCAGAGTATAATTATCAATTCGCGTTTTCATATTTCACACTTTGCATAAGACGGCCCGGTCCAGGTTGGTCACGAAAACAATGAGGAGGCGCACATGGGAGAGAGCGATCAGTTCAAGGCCCTGCTGATTGAGCAGGACGAAGCGCGCAAGGTACGCGCCTCGCTGGTTTCGCTTTCGCCGGCACGGCTCGATGCCGGCGAGGTGCTGGTCCGGGTGCACTTTTCGAGCATCAACTACAAGGATGCCTTGGCCGCGACAGGAGCAGGGAAGGTCATCCGCCGGTTTCCCTGCGTGGGCGGGATCGATCTGTCCGGCGAGGTGGTCGAGAGCGCCGACTCTCGCTTCAAAGCGGGCGACGCGGTCATTGCCACCAGTTACGATATCGGCGTTGCCCATCATGGCGGCTATGCCGAATACGCCAGGATTCCGGCGGGCTGGGTGCTTCCGCTACCGCCGGGGCTTGATTTGCTGGAAGCAATGGCGCTTGGCACGGCAGGGCTGACCGCCGCGCTCGGGATCGTGAGGATGGAAGACAACGGCCTTGCGCCGGGCAATGGCCCGGTGCTTGTCACCGGCGCGAGCGGTGGGGTCGGAGGGTTGGCAGTCGATATGCTGGCCCGGCTCGGCTATGAAGTGACGGCATTGACAGGCAAGGCGGAGGAAGCAGATTTTCTCCGGCGTATCGGTGCGGCGGACATTCTCTTGCGCGGAGAAATCGATTTTGATAAAGCCCGCCCGCTGGAGGCATCCCGCTGGGCCGGGGCAGTCGATAATGTGGGCGGTTCGATCCTGCACTGGGTGCTGGCGACGATGTGCCAGGATGGCGTTGTGGCCAGTATCGGCAATGCAGCCGATTTCAAGCTTGCAACCACGGTATTTCCGTTCATTTTGCGTGGCGTAAGTCTTTTGGGGATCGATTCGGGTTATGCGAGTATGTCCATGCGGCAAAGAGTTTGGACGCGGTTGGCGTCCGACCTCAAGCCGCGCTGCCTGAAAGATTTCATCCGCGTGATCGGGTTTGATGAGTTGCCGGACGCTTTTTCTGCCTTTATCGGGGGGCGTGCAAGAGGGCGAACCGTCGTCCGTATCCTGGGTTGAACGTTGCCGGAAACAGCTTCGGGCAATAATGAATAACAGATAGACGCGATATGGCCGAAGAAGAAACCGGTATCCTGCCGAAAATACTGATTGTTGATGACTCGCGCATGGTACGCGCAAGCCTCACCAAGCAGATTCGCCACCGCTTCCAGATACGGGAGGAATCTGACGGCGAGTCGGGTTGGCAAACTTTGCTGGTCGATCCCGCGATTCGGATCGTGCTGACCGATCTTGGCATGCCACGGCTTGATGGCTTTGGCCTGCTCGGACGCATCCGCAGCTCAAAGGTGCAACGTATCCAGGAATTGCCGGTTGTCATCATCTCCGGCGACGAGGACGATGAGGCCCGTCAGCGGGCGCTGGAACTCGGTGCGAGCGATTTCGTCTCCAAAGGCGCGGGATGCGCCGAGATGACGGCGCGGCTCGAATCCCTGCTGGATTTGACCGAGATCCGTCGCAGCTTTGCGCAAAGCTCGGTCATCGACCCGGTTTCCGGGCTGGCAACGCCTGCTTATCTCAACCAGAACGGCGAACAACTTCTGGCGCAGGCGCGGCGTCGGCAGACGGCGATCTCGGTGATGGCGGTCGAGATCGATCATTACGATCATCTGGTCGAATGGCATGGCAACCGTGTGGCCGATCTGATTACCGGCAAACTCGCCAAGATTCTCGCCAGCAAGGTGCGGCGTGAAGACACGATCAGCCAGATATCGGGGGCGCGGTTCGTGGTCCTGTCGCCGAGCACCTCAATAGCAGGTTGCTGCGCCTTTGCCCTGCGTCTGCAAAGGGCAATGGAAAAATTGGTGATGACATACCGCGAGGAACGGATCCGCATCACTGTTTCCGTCGGCATCTCCGGTTCGGAGACGGACGGCGTGCAGAGCGTGGAGGGCCTCATCCTGACTGCCACGGATCGCGCACATTACGGCATTGGGTCAGGCGGCAATCGTATTATCAGCAGTGAGGGCGAAGTCGACAAGGTGGAGGCTGAAAATTATGTAAGCCAGGCCCTCAGTATCGACCATGCCTTGCTCCAGTTACGGATCGGCGCGGAAGAAGAGGTCACGGAACATCTGCCGGAAATCATTGTGAGCATGATGCCGCTCTTCAATTTGCTGGAAGATCGGCTGCATTTCGGCATCCCGCTCGGTGATCTGGAAGATTACGGTCGGAAATAGGAAGCAAGCGAAAACAACGGAAGGTTCAGCGTGCCGCGCGCACAACCAGATTATCCCGGTGGATCACTTCGTGCGTGTCGACGTAGCCAAGAATGGATTCGATGTCGGTACTGGGCTTGCGCAGGATGCGGCGGCATTCGTCTGCGCCGTAGTTGGTCAGCCCGCGGGCGATTTCCTCTCCGGCTTCATTGACGCAGGCAACGGCTTCGCCGCGCCTGAAATTGCCCTTTGCTTCGAGCACGCCTACGGGGAGCAGGCTGCGGCCTTCGTGCAAAGCTTTGGCCGCGCCCGCGTCGATGATGAGCGTCCCGGCCAGTTGCAGGTGGTTGGCCAGCCATTGCTTGCGTGCGGCCAGCCTTGAGCTGCTGGCGTAAAGCAGGGTTCCGACGGATTCGCCGCGAGTGAGCCGCAGGAGGACATCCGGTTCGTGCCCGCTGGCAATGCAGGTATGTGCGCCGCCACGCGCCGCGCGCCGCGCGGCAAGCACCTTGGTGAGCATGCCGCCTTTACCGATATCGCTTCCGGCCCCGCCTGCCATTGCCTCGAAACGGGGGTCTTCGGCGGAGCCTTCTTCGATCAGTTCGGCTTCAGGGGCATGGCGTGGGTCGGCGGTGTAAAGCCCTTTCTGGTCAGTGAGGATGATGAGGGCGTCGGCTTCAATGAGATTTGCGACCAGTGCGCCGAGCGTGTCATTGTCGCCGAACCTGATTTCGTCGGTGACGACGGTGTCGTTTTCGTTGATGACCGGAATCGCGCCCAGTTCGAGCAGCGCAGCGAGTGTCGAGCGCGCGTTCAGGTATCGCTGCCGGTCGGCGAGGTCGTCATGGGTGAGCAGGATTTGCGCGGTAATGAGGCCGTGGCGCGAAAAAGTTTTTTCGTAGGTCTCAATCAGCCCCATCTGGCCGACGGCTGCGGCGGCCTGGAGGAGGCGCATTTCGCCTGGCCGTTTTTTCCAACCCAGGCGCTGGATGCCCGCAGCAATGGCCCCCGAGGAAACCAGGGCGATTTCACGCCCCCCCCGGCGCAGGTCAGCGATCTGGCGCGCCCATTCGTCAAGCGCGGCATGGTCAAGCCCCGCGCCGTTGTTGGTAACGAGAGCGGAACCGACCTTGACGACCAACCGACGGGCTTTATGGATGCGCGTTCTCATGTTCATTCAATGGAATCTTGCGATTCTTCGATATCTTCAACGTCTTTGGTTTTGTTGCCGTCGTCGGTAGCGCCGACGGTTTTGATGTCTTCGCTGGCGCGCGCGTCGTCGAGGAAACCCTGGATGGCGAAAATCAGCTTCTCGCAACCTTCTCCGTTGATGGCAGAGACTTCGAAATGGCGCTCGAGCGGGCCAAAGGCATCGAGGAATGCCTGGACGCGGGCAGTGCGCTCATCAGTGGGGATGAGATCGAGCTTGTTGAGCACCAGCCAGCGTGGTTTGGCGTACAGGGTTTCGTCGTACTTGCGCAGTTCTTCGGTAATGATATGGGCGTCTCGTACCGGGTCGGCTTGTGTGTCGAAGGGCGCGAGATCGACCAAGTGCAGGAGCAGGTGGGTGCGTTGCAGGTGGCGCAGGAATTGATGCCCCAGCCCCGCGCCTTCGGCGGCGCCCTCGATCAGGCCGGGAATGTCGGCAATCACGAAGCTGCGGTGCTCACTGGTGCGTACCATGCCGAGGTTGGGCGCGAGCGTGGTGAATGGGTAATCGGCGACCTTGGGACGGGCGGCGGAGACCGCGCGGATGAAGGTGGATTTCCCGGCGTTTGGCAGTCCGGCCAGGCCGACGTCGGCCAGCACCTTGAGTTCGAGATGGAGGTTGCGCCGCTCGCCTTCTTTCCCCAAGGTGCGCTTGCGCGGAGCGCGGTTGGTACTCGTTTTGAAGTGGATGTTGCCCAATCCGCCGCGCCCGCCGCTGGCGAGTAGTGCCTGTTTGCCGTCTTCATCGAGATCGGCGAATTGTTCGCCGGTATCGATGTCGCTGATGACGGTTCCGACCGGGAACCGCAGGAAGGTGTCTTCGCCGCCACGGCCATCGCAGTCCCGGCTGCCGCCGCTCTTGCCGGGTTCGGCGCGAAAGATGCGGGTGTAGCGATATTCGACCAACGTGTTGATGTTGCGGTCAGCGATGGCGAACACGCTGCCGCCATGCCCGCCGTCGCCGCCGCTGGGACCTCCACGAGGGATGTATTTTTCGCGCCGGAACGTGGCCGCGCCATCGCCGCCCTTGCCGGCGATGACTTCGATGCGGGCTTCGTCAAAGAATTTCATGGCGGGGTTTCAGGGGGGCTTGCGTCATTGCGAACGAAAGTGAAGCAAACCTGGAAGCTCTCTCTCTGTACGTCACAGGATTGCTTTGCTTTCGTTCGCAATGACGGACTCTGGCTCTGTGAAAAGAAAAAGCCCCATCTCAAAGGACAGGGCTTGGGAGGCGGGAATCAGGACTCATCCAGATACCGCGCATGTAAACTGATTAGGCCGCCGCGCTGGCGGCCTTCGGGATGACCGTGATGGTGCGGCGGTTTCTCGGGCCTTTGATCTGGAATTTGACCGTGCCGTCAACGAGCGCGAACAGGGTGTGATCCTTGCCGATGCCGACATGCTCGCCCGGATGGAACTGAGTCCCGCGCTGGCGGACGAGGATGTTGCCTGCAGCGACGAACTGGCCGCCGTAGCGTTTGACACCGAGGCGTTTCGATTCCGAATCGCGGCCGTTACGCGAACTGCCGCCTGCTTTTTTATGAGCCATATCGAATAGCCTCCGGTCTCAGGCCGAAATCGCTTCGATGCGGATTTCGGTGTAGTTCTGGCGATGCCCCTGGTGCTTCTGGTAATGTTTGCGCCGACGCATCTTGAAAATTTTGATCTTGTCGTGACGTCCGTGCGAGAGCACAGACGCCGTGACAGTGGCCCCGGCAATCACGGGCGTGCCGATTTTGACCGACTCGCCTTCGCCGACCATCAGAACCTGGTCGAGAGTGATTTGGGAACCCACGTCGGCCGGTATCTGTTCTACCTTGATTTTTTCGCCGGCTGCGACGCGATACTGCTTGCCGCCGGTTTTTATCACCGCGTACATGGTGTTACTCCAGATTGGATAAACTATTTATTTTATGAGTTCCCTCCCGGAAAGTCAACAAACCGGTGATGCAAAAGGAGAAAGCATGAACACATTGTAAAATTTTGCGCTATGCCAAGCCGTTTCCGGTTGTTATCATCAAAGATCCTCATGGTGTTTTATCTTTTTTTGTTTTTTTCATGCGCGTTTTCGTCGAGACCAGTGTTGCCCGCCATATCGGTGATCGCAGGGAGCAACAGGACCGTGTTGCCGTACTGACTCACCCATTGCATCCCGGTGCATTGCTCATCGTGCTGGCTGACGGCATGGGTGGGCACAGCGGTGGCGCGATGGCTGCCGAACAGGTCATGCTCGCGGCACAGCAGAATCTCGAAGCCTTTTCCCCGGCCACCGAACAGCCCGGGCAGTTGTTGAGTACGGTGGTTCAGGACGCCCATTCATCCATTCGCCTGAGCCGCTTTGCCAGCGAGCAGGACCCGCACAGCACGATTGTGGCGTTCATGCTCTACCGGGGGCGGGTATACTGGGCACATTGCGGCGATTCGCGTCTTTATCATTTTCGCAACCGCAGATTGATGCTGCGGACGCGGGATCATTCGCTGGTCGAGGAATTGCAGCGCCGGGGGAAGTTGACCGAGGAAGAGGCGCTTCATCATCCGCAACGCAATGTATTGGTTTCCTGTCTGGGCAGTGATCGTGCGCCGCTGGCCGATACGGGTAGCTGTAGTAACGTGGTGGCCGGGGATCACTTTCTGCTTTGTTCGGATGGTTTGTGGAATTACTTTTCCGACGAAGAATTGACCGATACGCTGTCCAGCCTGTCTGCCAGCGATGCGGCACAACGTCTGCTTGACCTGACTCGCAGGCGTTCCCAAGGGGGCGGCGACAACATCTCATTCGTTATTGTCAAGTTCACCGCTGCCAGGGGCTGATTCCCCGCCTGCGAGCAGGTGGGGGCGTCAATCCCAGTGTTTCCACCATTCTGTCGTGCCCTTCGAAAAATACTTGCTGTTGGGGAAATTTCGCCGCATTACGCGCTCGGCGTCGTCGCGCAGGGTGCTGAGCCCGAGTTTGTCATAACTGGTGACCAGCAGGAGCAGGGCTTCTTCGTGGGACGGTGCGTTCGGGTATTGCGCGATGACGGCCTGGGCGCGGTTGACGGTGGCAACGTAGGCGCCGCGCCTGTAATAGTAGCGCGCGACGTGGATTTCGTGGGAGGCGAGCGAATTCACCAGATATTGCATGCGTAGCCGGGCATCGGCGACGTATTTGCTGTTCGGGAAGCGTTCGGCGAGTTCACGGAAAGCGTCGAACGCTTCGAGCGAAGCGCGCGGGTCCCGCTGCGTCAGATCCTTGTTGATCACGTTGCCCAGAACGCCGATATCTTCGTTGAAATTGGCCAGCCCCTTCAGGTAATAGGCGTAGTCGACATCGCTGTGATTAGGATGCAGCTTGATGAACCTGTCGGCGGCAAGGATTGACAGATCCGGTTCTCCCGACTTGTAGTAGGCGTAGGCGATGTCCAGTTGCGCTTGCTGGGCGTAGCGGCCATAGGGATAGCGCGCTTCGAGCTTCTCCAACAGTTTGATCGCTTGGTCGTAGCCTCCTTCGTTCATCAGGGATTTGGCTTCGGAATAAAGTTTTTGCGCATCCCATCCCGCCGTTTCGTCATCGGGCGTACTCTGGCACCCGACCAGAGCCAAGACCAGGGCAGCGATCAGCGTGCCATGCCGGACCAATTTTCCCGTTACACTTCCAAGAGTGAATGCCATCGATAGCTCTCGATTAAATAAACCTGCAAATTATAGCCCTGGCTCGATAAATGCGGGAGGAATCCCTGACCGTGGGTCCGGGGAGGGACCGATTGCGCCACCGGCGGCGGGCGTGATTCCATCAGCCTGCGCGGGATTGCGGTTGGATCAGGCACTGGCCCGCCTGTTCCCTCAGTATTCGCGCAGCCGCTTGCAGGCATGGCTGCGCGAGGGACGCATCCGTATCGACGGACACATATCCGGCGATGTCCGCAGGAAGGTTCTCGGCGGCGAGCGGCTGGAAATGGAGGTCGAACCGGAGATGTCCGACGCCCTGGAATCGGCCGTCGCCGAAGACATCGCGTTGTCCATCGTTTTCGAGGATGAAGCCCTGCTGGTTCTCGACAAGCCTGCCGGGCTGGTTGTGCATCCGGGCAGCGGCAACCGGAGCGGAACCCTGATGAACGCATTGCTTCATCATGCCCCGGAACTGGTCTTCGTTCCGCGTGCGGGCATCGTGCACCGGCTGGACAAGGACACAAGCGGTCTGCTGGTGGTGGCGAAGACGTTGACGGCGCAGACCAGCCTGGTCCGGCAATTGCAGGCGCGCACGGTCGGGCGGCGTTACTTGGCGCTCGTGCACGGCGCGATCCTCCGTGGCGGGGAGGTTGACGCGCCGATTGGCCGCCACCCGGTACAGCGCACGAAAATGGCTGTGCTCGGGGGAGGACGCGCCGCATTGACCCGCTACAGGGTGCTTGAGCGCCTGAATGCCGCGACACTGGTCGAGTGTCGGCTGGAGACGGGGCGAACCCATCAGATACGGGTGCATATGGCCCACCTCGGCCATCCCCTCGTTGGCGATCCGGTATATGGACTGCGCCGTGCCGCTGACCCGCTTCTGGCGGATTTTGGCCGTCAGGCTTTGCATGCGTTCCGGTTGGGGCTGACTCATCCGGCGAGCAATGAAACCATGCGCTGGTCCTCGCCCCTTCCCGAAGATTTTTCATCCTTGCTGCGAGCCCTCGGCAGCCGTGGCGTGGACACCTCCGACATGGAGGCAGACGATGACTGAGCGGGATTGTTTCCTTGTACCCGACTGGCCCGCGCCGCCCTCGGTGCGCTCGCTGGTGACGACCCGGCGCGGCGGAGTCAGCAAGCCGCCTTACGACACATTCAACCTGGGTCTTCACGTTGGTGACGATCCGGTAGCCGTTGCCGCCAATCGCGCCCGGTTACGGCGGTATGTGCCCGCTGAGCCGTTCTGGCTCGAACAGGTGCACGGCATCGAAGCCGTGCCGGCAGGCGAGGGGGGGGGGGCGCCGGTTTGCGCCGACGCATCGGTGACTCGCAAGACGGGCATCGTCTGCGCCGTCATGACTGCCGACTGCCTTCCTGTCCTGTTCTGCGACGATGAGGGCACAGTCGCCGCCGCCGCGCACGCAGGCTGGCGAGGCTTGATTGCTGGCGTATTGGAAGCGGCGCTTGCCGCAATGGAGATAGATCCGGGGCGGGTCATGGCTTGGCTCGGGCCTGCAATCGGCCCGACCGCCTTTGAAGTCGGTGAAGAAGTACGGGAGGCTTTCCTGGCCTCCGATCCCGGGGCGAGGGAGGCTTTTGCGCCGCGTGAAAGTGGAGGAAAATGGTTCGCCGATATTTTTTTACTGGCTTACCGCAGGCTGGCGCAGGCAGGAGTGAGGCAGAATCAAATCCACGGCGGGGGCATATGCACTGTTTCGGAAGGCGAACGCTTCTACTCCTACCGGCGCGAGGCAATAACGGGCCGCTTTGCCTCGATGGTATGGCTCGATGCTTAGGGGCATGTTGCGCTATCATCAGCGCTGGGCAGCAATGTCACCAAATGGACGGCTATCAGGGTAGCTATCAATAATCAATCGGTAATCAATCAGTAAGCGCGGGCAATACAACGTGATGTTGCCCGGATTCATGGAGGAGAGCATGTCTGATAAAACCAGCAAACAGCAGGACGATGGCCTGCAAGCCATGATGCAGGCCGGGCAGGCCATGATGCAGGGCTTTTTCGAGTCATTGGTGAAACAGCACGTTGCCATGCAGAATTCAACGGGCTTGGCCGCACCGGATGTGCCCATGCCCGACAATGCAACCCTGGCACGCTTGCAGAAAGAATTCGCGTCCAACCACATGGCCTTGTGGTCATCGATGTTGAACCGCAAACCCGGTGAGAATCCCGAGCCGATTGTCGCTCCCGAGGCGGGCGACAAACGTTTTTCGTCTGCGGAATGGTCGAACAACCCGATGTTCGATTACCTGCGCCAGTCATACCTGATTAATTCCGGTTTCCTGCGCCAGGTCACGGACAGTGTGCCGCTGGACGATGAAAGGGCCAAGGCTCGCCTACAGTTCCTGACCCGGCAATATATCGACGCGTTGGCTCCGAGCAACTTTGCCGCGACCAACCCGGAATTCATTCGCACCGCGCTCGAAACCGAGGGCAAGAGCATCACGCGAGGCATCCAGAACATGCTCGCCGACTTCGAAAAGGGGCGGGTCTCGATGACAGACGAAACCGTTTTTGAGGTCGGCCGTGAGTTGGCCATCACGCCGGGCGCGGTCATTTTTGAGAACGACCTGATCCAGTTGATCCAGTACGCGCCGCTTACGGAAAAGGTTGCGCAAACGCCGTTCCTGATTGTGCCGCCGTGCATCAACAAGTATTACATCCTCGATTTACAGGCGGAAAATTCGTTCGTGCGTTATATCGTCGAGCAGGGCCACACCGTGTTCCTGGTGTCGTGGAAGAACGCAGGGCAGGAAGATGCCAACAAAACCTGGGACGATTACGTCGAACGGGGGCCTCTCGCCGCGCTTGAGGTCGTGCGCGAAGTCACCAAGGTCAAAAAGCCCAACGTGCTCGGGTTTTGCGTCGGCGGAACCATCCTCGCCACGGCGCTGGCAGTGGCGAGGGCGCGTGGCGAAGACCCGGTTAACAGCGTGACCTTCCTGACGACGCTCCTCGATTTTTCCGATACAGGCGAAATCGGCTGCCTGATCGACGAGGCGAGCGTGCAGCAGCGCGAAGCCACCATCGGCAAGGGCGGCCTGCTGCGCGGGCAGGAACTTGCCAATGTGTTTTCCTTCCTGCGCGCCAACGATCTCGTCTGGCAATACGTTGTCAGCAACTACCTCAAGGGAGGCACGCCAAAGGCGTTCGATCTGCTGCACTGGAATTCGGACGCGACCAACCTTCCGGGGCCGTTCCTTGCGTGGTATCTGCGCAATATGTACCTCGAAAACAACCTGCGTGTGCCCGGACGGTTGACCGTGGCGGGGCAGAAAATCGCCTTGGGCAAGATCGACGTTCCAGTCTATTTCTTCGCGGCCAGGGAAGACCACATCGTGCCGTGGACGACGTCTTATCTTGGCCGCGCCCTGCTGGGCGGCGAGACCACCTTCGTGCTGGGCGCAAGCGGCCATATCGCGGGAACCATCAACCCGGTGACGAAAAATCGGCGCAGTTACTGGACAAACCCGGCCAAGATGTCTTTGCCGGACGAATGGCTGGCGGGCGCGCAGGAACATCCGGGAAGTTGGTGGGCGCATTGGATCGAATGGCTCAATGGTTTTGCTGGCCGACAGGTGGAGGCGCGCGGTCGTCTCGGCAGCGCACGGTATGAGCCAGTTGAACCGGCCCCCGGACGCTACGTGAAAGTACGGGCCTGAACCGTATCGGGGAATCCCCGGCCTTCAGGCCGGGGTGACTCAAGTCCGCCGCATTGCACAAGGCGGAGGAATCAGCAGTAACGCCCTGTTTCTCTGCCTTTCTTTTATTCACGTTGTCATTCAGGCTTATGATATAATTCAATCTTTGCGGCTCAGCAGCAGTTGGTTCTGTGCCTTGCGCCGCATGACAGGCTGGGCTTTTCGCTGCGGGAGCGGCCAAAGTCCAGGGTGAAAATCTTCCTTGGAGAGACCATAGAATGACTCAAAGAGTTGCCCTCGTTACCGGTGCCATGGGTGGCCTCGGTACCGCTATTTGCCAGGAACTGGCCAAAGCCGGACACAAGGTGGTTGCGGCTTATTATCCCGCAGGTGACAACAAGGATCAGTGGCTCCAGGAACAGGCTGCCGCTGGATACAAGGATTTCATTGTGGTTGCCGGTGATGTGTCTGATCTGTCCTCTGTGCAGGCCATGATGGCCGAGGCCGAGCAGAAGGCAGGCCCCATCGACATCCTCGTGAACAACGCCGGGATCACCCGCGACAAAATGTTTGCCAAGATGGAACGGGATCAATGGGATGCCGTCATCAATACCAACCTGACCAGCCTGTTCAACGTTACCAAACAGGTCGCGGCCAAGATGGCTGAACGTGGCTGGGGCCGCATCATCAACATCTCCTCTATCAACGGCGTCAAGGGTCAGGCAGGGCAAGCCAATTATTCGGCTGCCAAGGCGGGTGTCATTGGCTTCACCAAGGCGCTTGCTCAGGAACTGGCTGCCAAGGGCGTAACCGTCAACGCCATTGCTCCTGGTTACGTTGCCACCAAGATGGTGATGGCGATCCGCGAAGACGTCCTGAAAGGCATCGTTGATTCGGTTCCGATGAAGCGTCTGGCCAAGCCTGAAGAAATTGGTTTTGCCGTGACCTTCCTTGCCAGCGAATTGTCCGGGTTTACAACAGGTGCCACACTCAACATCAATGGCGGTCTGTATTATCAGTAAGCCGCAGGGTGTGGTTCCACACGACCCATTTGACACAAACCCCGCCGGATGGCGGGGTTTGTGTTTCCGGTTCTGGAATATTTATATTAAATAGGAATCTTGTCCGCGAGGACGGGCTGCCGGACGCCAAGGAGAATGCATATGGGCGAGCAATTACGCCTTGTCAAAAAATACCCCAACCGCCGTCTTTACGACACGCGGGCCAGCGCTTACATTACCCTTAGCGATGTCAAAGAACTCGTGCTTGGACATGAAGACTTCCAGGTGCTCGATGCCAAGTCAGGCGAAGACCTCACCCGTAGCATCCTGTTGCAAATCATCCTGGAAGAAGAAAGCGGCGGAATGCCGATGTTTACCAGTGACCTGCTCTCCCGCATGATCCGTTTCTATGGTCACGCCATGCAGGGCATGATGGGCAAGTACCTTGAGAACAACATCAAGGCATTCTCCGACATGCAGCACAAGCTACAGGAGCAAGTATGCGGCATCTATGGCGATAACAGCTCCATCAGCAAGGACTTGTGGGCCCAGTTTCTGAATTTCCAGGGACCTGCGCTGCAAAACATGATGGGTGCCTATGTGGAACAATCCAAAAAAATGTTTCAGCAAATGCAGGAACAGGTCGAAAATCAGACGCGCAACATGTTTACGGGTTTTCAGTTCCCCACCCAGTTCACGATCACGGCTCATCATGGCAATGCGGGGGAGGATGAAAGCACGCCGCCGCCCTCAAAGAAATAGAAAAACATGGCTTGTCCGGTTTGCACATTTTGATCCGGGGATGCCCTGCGTCCTGTTACAGGGCGTTTTGCCGTTGAACGTACATGAGCCCTTCGTCCTCTGATCCGCTTCCCCGTGTGGGTTTTATCAGCCTTGGCTGTTCCAAGGCCACGGTCGACTCCGAACAAATACTGACCCGCCTTGCCAGGGAAGGGTACGAAATTTCGGGTTCTTCTTCATATGAAGATGTCGATCTCGTCATCATCAATACCTGCGGTTTCATCGACGCGGCCATCGAAGAATCGCTCGATGCCATTGGTGAGGCGCTGGCCGGAAACGGCAAAGTTATCGTTACCGGCTGCCTTGGCGCGCGTGCCAGGTTCGTGCGGGAAGCATATCCGCAAGTGCTGGATGTTCTCGGCCCGCATGCCACGGAAGCCGTCATGCGGGCTGTGCATTGCCACCTGCCCATGCCGGGGGCGACAGACACTGATCCTGTTCCTCAGGAGGGAGTCCACC
>JAISPJ010000102.1 GCA_031274995.1 Azoarcus sp. | reverse complement strand
GTGGTGGTGTTCGTCAACGGCCTGCCACTGGTGGTGATCGAACTGAAGTCGCCCGAAGGCGAAAACGCCACCCTGGCAGATGCCTTCAACCAGTTGCAAACGTACAAGCAGGAAATTCCAGCGCTGTTTCACACCAATGTGCTGTTGGTGATTTCGGATGGCCTCTCGGCGCGGGTCGGCTCATTGACTGCGGACTCCGAACGTTTCATGCCTTGGCGCACCACAGACGGCAAACGCATCGAGCCAAAGGGCACGCCGGAACTGGTGACACTGACAGAAGGCGTGTTCGAGCAAGGGCGTTTGCTCGATTTACTGCGCGATTTCACCGTTTTTGGCGAGGCCGACGGCAGGCTGGTCAAGATCATCGCGGGCTATCACCAATACCATGCGGTCAAGAAAGCGGTGGCCTCAACAGTGCGCGCAAGTTGCCCAGGCGTGGCCGAAGACCCCGCAGACTACGGCTTGCCGAGCGTTGCCAGCCAGCCGCCGGGGGATCGCAGAGCCGGGGTGATCTGGCATACCCAAGGCTCCGGCAAAAGTCTGTTGATGGCCTTTTACGCCGGACTCTTGGTCAAGCATCCGGCGATGGTCAACCCGACCCTGGTCGTGCTGACGGATCGCAATGATCTGGACGACCAGTTATTCGGTACCTTCGCCATGTGCCAGGATCTCATCCGCCAGACGCCGCTTCAGGCCGCAGGGCGCGAGGATTTGCAGAAGCTCCTCAACCGGGCTTCAGGCGGGGTGATCTTCACCACGCTCCAGAAATTCGGGGAAATCGACGAACCGCTGACCCGGCGGCAAAACGTGGTGGTCATCGCCGACGAGGCACACCGCAGCCAGTACGGATTCAAGGCAAAGGTGGATAGCAAGACCGGAGAAGTCTCCTACGGCTTTGCCAAATACCTGCGCGACGCCCTGCCCAATGCCTCGTTCATCGGCTTCACGGGTACGCCCATCGAAGCCGACGACGTGAACACGCCCGCCGTGTTCGGCAACTATATCGACATCTACGACATCAGCCGCGCGGTGGAAGACGGCGCGACGGTGCCGATCTACTACGAATCAAGGCTCGCGCGCATCGAGCTGAACGAAGACGAAAAACCCAGGATCGACGCGGAAATCGAAGCATTGCTGGAGGACGAGGACGAATCATCCGCCGAGCGCGTCAAGCAGAAATGGAGCACCATCGAGAAACTGGTCGGCAGCGAAAAACGCCTTGCCCAGATCGCCGCCGATCTGGTGCGGCACTTCGAGGATCGGGTGACGGCCTTGAACGGCAAGGCAATGGCGGTCTGCATGAGTCGGCGCATCTGCGTGGCGCTCTACGATGAAATCATCAAATTGCGCCCGGACTGGCACAGCGAGGACGACAACACCGGCAGCCTGAAAATCGTGATGACCGGTGCAGCCTCCGACAACCCGGAATGGCAAAAGCACATCGGCGGCAAGGCCCGCCGCGACCTGCTCGCCAAGCGGGCGCGCAAACCAGACGACCCCTTGAAGCTGGTGATTGTGCGCGACATGTGGCTGACGGGGTTCGACGCGCCCAGTATGCACACGATGTACGTCGACAAACCCATGCACGGTCATGGGCTGATGCAGGCCATTGCCCGCGTGAACCGCGTGTTCCGCGACAAGCCCGCCGGGTTGGTCGTGGACTACATCGGCATCGCGCAAAATCTCAAGTCGGCGCTGGCGCAGTACACCCAGCCCGATCAGGACAAAACGGGCATCGACGAAGCCGAGGCCGTGGCGGTGTTGTTGGAAAAGGTCGAGATCGTGCGCGATATGTTCCACGGCTTCGACTACCGCGCCGGATTGGACGGCACGGCAGGCGAGCGGCTGGTGATGATGGCCGGGGCGATCGAATGGATACTCGACAAGCAGCAACAATGGGCCGCTGCGGAAACAACGGAAGAGGCCAAAAAGCAGGCACAGCGGCGCTTTGCCGATGCCGTGTTGGCGCTCTCCAAGGCGTTTGCCCTGGCCGCCAGTTCGGATGAGGCGCGAGAAATCCGTGAGGAGGCGGGTTTCTTCCAGGCGATCCGCGCCGCGCTGGTCAAGACGGGCACGGGTGCGGGAACAAGTCGGCAGGATCGGGAATTCGCTATCCAGCAAATCGTCAGCCGCGCGGTGGTATCGACTGAGATCGTCGACATCCTCGCCGCTGCCGGTATCAAGAGCCCGGACATCTCCATCCTCTCAGACGAGTTCCTGCGCGAAGTGCAGCAGATGGAAAAGAAGAATCTGGGGCTGGAAGCCTTGCGCAAGCTCCTCAATGACAACATCCGCTCCCGCACCAAAACCAACGTCGTCGAGGCTCGCGCCTTCTCCGAGCGGTTGGAGGATGCCATTGCGCGTTACCATGCCAACGCCATTACCACTGCCGAGATGATGCAGGAACTGATTAATCTCGCCAAGGACATCCGCGCAGCCCGAAGTCGGGGTGAAGAACAAGGATTAAGCGATGAAGAAATCGCTTTTTACGACGCGCTGGCGGAGAATGATTCGGCGGTACAGGTCATGGGGGACGACAAACTGCGCGTGATTGCCCACGAACTGCTGGTCAGCCTGCGCGAAAACGTCACCGTGGACTGGGCGCACCGCGAATCAGCCCGGGCAAGGCTGCGCGTTCTGGTCAAAAAAATCCTGCGCAAATACGGCTATCCGCCCGATCTTCAGGATGCAGCCGTGCAGACGGTGCTGCAACAGGCGGAAGTGCTGCTGTCGGGATGGAGGACACCGTGATAGCTGATGCGGTATTACCCCCTGCACGGCTGTCTGGGCGAACAGTCCGAGATCAGCCGCAATAGACCGAGACGATCCCGATCCTGCCGTGGCCGAGTTCTTAACACGATTACACAGAAATTGCACAAAACAAAAAGGCTTACGAGATAATAACTCGTAAGCCTTTGATTTTCTGGTGCCCCCGGCAGGAATCGAACCCGCGACCTTCGGTTTACAAAACCGCTGCTCTACCGGCTGAGCTACAAGGGCATGGCGCTGCTGTATCAATCTCGATGCACACGGCGCGGATTGTAGCCGAAGTTGCGCGGCGCGTTCAGCCGGGCGCGGGTCATCGCCCGGCAATTTTCATGCTTTCGATCAGGATCGAGCCGCAATGCTTGGCTCCCCGAGGCAGGGCATCGTTGCCGACGGCGACGATGTTGCGGAACATGTCGCGCAGGTTGCCCGCGATGGTGATTTCCTGTACCGGGTACTTGATCTTTCCTTTTTCTACCCAGAAGCCTGCCGCACCACGCGAGTAATCGCCGGTGACGTAATTGATGCCGTGTCCGAGAAGCTCGGTGATGAGCAAGCCTTTGTCCATTTTGCGCAGCAGTGCGCCGAGGTCGTCTTCGCCGGGCCTGACCCGGAGGTTATGCGAGCCACCCGCATTGCCCGTGGTCTGAAGGCCGAGCTTGCGGGCGGAATAGGTTGAGAGGAAATAGCCCTGCAATACGCCGTCGATCACGACTTCGCGGTCACGGGTGGCCACCCCGTCGCCATCGAACCAGGATACACCGAAGGACTTTTTGAGGTGGGGGCGCTCACTGATGTGGATGACGGGCGAGAACACCTGTTGGCCGAGGGTGTCGAGCAGGAAACTTGAACGGCGATAAAGCGCGCCACCGCTTGCCGCCTGCACGAAATTGCCGACGAGGCCAACCGCAAGCGGTGCTTCAAAGATGACCGGGGTCTGACGGGTACGGATTTTTTTTGCGCCAAGACGGGCCAGTGCCCGTTCGCCAGCGATGCGGCCAACATCTTCGGCGGAAGGAAGTTCGGCTGCGTCACGGCGAGCGTCGTACCAGTATTCCCGTTGCATGGCATCGCCTTCGCCCGCGATTACCGCGCATGACAGTCCGTGCCGGCTGCTGGTAAAGCCTCCCATGAAATCGAGGCTATTGGCGGAAACGAAATGCGCGTGATGGGTCGAGACGTTCGCGCCCTCGGAATTGCGGATCGAGCGATCAACCGCGAAAGCGGCTGCCTCGCAGCGCCGTGCCAGCGCAATGGCGTCGTCGACTCCGATATCCCAAGGATGAAACAGATCGAGGCCGGGGCATTCACGCGCCATCAATGCCTTGTCGGCAAGCCCGGAGCAAGGATCGGGGGCGGTGAAACGGGCAATCGAGAGCGCCGCGTCTACCGCTGATTTGAGCGCAGCGCGGGAAAAATCGGATGTGCTCGCCTGCCCGCGCCGCTGCCCGAGATAAACAGTGATCTCGACTCCCTTGTCACGGTTGTATTCGATGGTATCGACGGTTCCCATGCGCACGGAAACCGACTGGCCGAAGCTCTCCGAAATATCCAGTTCGCAGGCCGAAGCGCCGCGTTTGCGGGCGGTCTTGAGAATGTCGGCGGCAATCTCTTGCAGCCGGGACTGGGTGCAGGAAAAACCTGAGCTGGAAGTCATGGGCAAACGGCGGGAAACAAAATATTGATTTTACCCTGTTCATGTCCACCGCTCGATGAGCGCAATGGTTTTTTAATCTTGACCCCGATCTCGACACCGGTTCCTTATATCTTTTTAGCCGACTTGATGGACTGCGTCATGATGTCGAAATATTTTACAGTCGAAAGTCGTGAATTTTGGCTTTACATTTAAAATCAATGAATTCTTGTCATGGCGCGTTTTTTGCATAACAGGTCGAGCAGTGATTTGTTGAGGTTGATAACACAACGCAATAGCACGGGCTGTGTTTAATGACCTCGTAATGACGGCAATATAATGCCGAGTCTTTTCAACGAAGGAGGATCCTATGATACTCGACTACAGAAAAACATACGTTGCCAACCTTATTCAAGGCACTACCGTCAATGACACCATCTATGGTGGTTATGGCAACGATACTATCAATGCCGGCGGTGGCAAGAACATCATTTACGCAACGGCCGGCAACAACCTGGTCAACATGGGCAACGGCGGTGGAACGGTCTATGGCGGGATCGGTTGCGACACCATTTATGGTGGAAATGGAAATGACCTCATCTATGCCAAGCAGGGCCATAACTACATCTTCGGCGGCGCTGGCAATGACACCATCTATGGTGGCAGCGGCAACGATACCATCTTTGGAGGCTCGGGAAGCAACCATATTTATGCCGAGAAGGGCAACAACTTCGTCTACGGCGGCACCGGCAACGACACCATCTACGGTTCCTGCAATGGTCATGACACCATCTTTGGCGGCAGCGGCAACGACCTGATCTACGGCAAGGGCAGCGGCAACCTGATCTTCACCGGCGCCGATAACAACAAGGTCTATGGCTCCTGCTCCGGCAGCGACACCATTGTGGCCGGTTCCGGCAACAATCTCATCACCAGCTACGGCGGCGGGAACGTACTGTGGGCCGGCATCGGAGGGAACGATACGCTCAATGGCGGTTGCGGCAACGATATCCTCGTCGGTGGCACGCTTGGCAACAACTACCTCTATGGTGGTGCCGGAAGCGATATCTACGTGATTGACTTCAACGTAAAAGCCACTGATCCTCTGCCCCCCGGCGTAACGCCGCCGAAATATGTCGCTGATATAGGGATGAACTATATCAAAGATACGGGCGGAGCCTATGATATGCTGCTGCTCTGCGGTATGGATGCGAACGACGTCAGATACCAGCAAATGGGCAAGTATGACCTGGGGATCACCTTCGTCGGTGTAGGAGGTATGGTTATCCTCCAGAATCACTTCCAGGCATGCGGCAGGATCGAAGAGATCAGGTTCGTCGATAGCAACCCGTACTCGATCCCGACTGTTGATTTGAGCGTCATCGGCGCGGATCTCGCAGCGAATCCTGATCCCGGCCTCTTCGGGTGACATCCGGACATACCGTCGGCTACCTCCAGGTGAGTCAATGTCGGCTGGTATGTGAAGTATCTTGTATAAGTGTATAAGGGTTCCGTCCCGACAGGGGCGGGACCCTTTTTCGATTGTGTAAAACCGTGGCAGTGACAACAAAATTGACATGAAAGTACTTTTAATCCATCAAAACTCTCCTGGCCAGCTTCGTCACCTTGCCGCGCACCTTGTGCGCCAGCCTGGTGTCGAGGTACTTGCCATTGGACGTGAAAACGCTCCGGGCATGGAAGGAATCCGGCTGCTGCGCTACCGGCCCCACCGTGCGCCGAGTAAACAAATACATCCATACGTCTTCAGTTTTGAAGAGGCTGTGCTGCACGGCCAGCAAGTGTTGCGTCTGCTGCTCGAACTCAAGAGCCAGGGTTACAAGCCCGATGTCGTTGTCGCTCATCCCGGCTGGGGAGAAACGCTCTACGTCAAATTGGCTTTTCCCGATACCAAACTCATCCATTACACTGAGTATTACTATCACCTTGAGGGGGCTGATACCGGATTCGACCCCGAATTCCCGATTACCCTGGAAAACGCCGCTCTCGTCTCCACCCGCAATGCCCTGCATTTGTTCAACATTGAACAATGCGACCTTGGCATTGCTCCGACCCATTGGCAAAAGAGCCTGTATCCGGCGGTTTATCACGACAAGATTCGGGTCATTCACGAAGGCGTCGATATCAACCGGCTTGCTCCCGATCCTGCCGCTTTCCTTGAATTTCCAAACGGCAAGAAACTGCGCCCAGGCGATCCGGTCGTCACGTATGTGGCGCGCAACCTCGAACCCTATCGGGGTTTTCACCATTTCATGCGCGCCCTGCCGAAACTGCTGAAGGCTCATCCTGACTGCCATGTTCTCGTGGTCGGTGGTGACGACGTCAGCTATGGAGACCGCCCGGACGGCGCTTCCAACTGGCGCGAAAAAATGCTGCGTGAAAACCCCGTCGATCCGGAGCGTGTCCACTTCTCCGGGAAAGTAAGTTACGACCTTTACCGGTGCATCTTGCAGGTGTCCGCCGTCCATGTGTATTTGACCTATCCCTTCGTACTCTCCTGGTCGGTGCTGGAGGCGATGGCCTGTGGCTGCCTGCTCGTTGCCTCGGACACCGCGCCGGTTCGCGAGATCATTCGCCATGGCGAAAACGGCTGGCTGTTCGATTTTTTCGATCACAATGCTTTGGTCGAACATGTGCTGCGCGCGCTCTCGGCGCCACCAGAAGCGGCAGTCTTGCGATCCAATGCCCGGCAAAGCGCACAGGCTTATTCGACGGAGAGGGGCATTGCGGGATACGTGAAATGTATCGGGCATGTGCTGGGCGCAAATCCTGCCACCCCGGAATTTGAAGGCGGCTGAGGCGAGGCCATGACGGCGAATTCCGGCTGGGCTACAATCCGTCGCATCTTTTTCTCTTTGGCCACAAGTTTCCGGCATCAAGCCCGACATGCTCAAAAATCCCATCGACGACGTTCGCATTGCCGAAATAAAGGAACTGGCTCCACCTGCGCACATATTGCGGGAATTTCCCGCCACGCCCGAGGCGGCGGCGACTGCCTTCAACACGCGCCAGGACATACACCGGATTTTGCACGGAGCCGATGACCGTCTGTTGGTGGTGATCGGCCCGTGCTCGATTCATGATGCCCAAGCCGCCCGCGAATACGCGCGCCGCTTGAAGGGCGAAGCAGACCGCCTCAGAAATGACCTCCTGGTCGTGATGCGGGTTTATTTCGAAAAGCCGCGTACCACTGTGGGCTGGAAAGGGCTTATCAACGATCCCCGCCTCGACGGCAGTTACGCGATCAACGAAGGCTTGCGGCTGGCGCGCAGCCTGTTGTGGGAAATCAACGAAACGGGGCTGTCGGCAGGCACTGAGTTCCTCGACATGATTACGCCGCAATACTTTGCCGATCTCGTGTCCTGGGGCGCAATCGGGGCGCGTACGACCGAGAGCCAGGTGCACCGCGAACTGGCTTCCGGGCTGTCATGCCCCGTCGGGTTCAAGAACGGGACGGACGGCAACGTGCGAATCGCCATCGATGCGATCAAGGCTGCGCAATCCCCGCATTATTTCCTGAGCGTTACCAAGGGTGGCCATTCCGCCATTGTCGCCACGCGTGGCAACGAGGATTGCCATCTCATCCTGCGCGGCGGCAAGGAACCGAATTTCGATGCCGCCAATGTCGATGCCGTTTGCCGCGACCTGGCCGCTGCCGGGGTTCCCTCCAGGGTGATGATCGACTTCTCGCACGCCAACAGCCGTAAACAATTCCGCCTGCAAATCGACGTGGCGCGTGATGTCGCCGCACAACTTGGCGCGGGTGAGGATCGCATCATCGGCGCAATGGTGGAATCCCATCTCAAGGAAGGCCGGCAGGATTTGGCTCATGGTGTCGCGCCCGAATACGGCAAGAGCATCACCGATGCCTGTATCGGCTGGGAAGACAGCGTTGCCATGCTCGATCTGCTCGCCAGCAGCGTGCGTCAGCGCCGGGTTGTTCGCGCGGCGCTCGGAACGGTCGAGTGAGCGTGGATTTGCTGCGGCCTTGACCGGTTCATGCGGAGGTTTGCTGTCCGGCTTCCAGCCAGAGCCGGGCAGCGGGTTCGTTGTCGAAAACCTTTATTTCCGCATCAACAAAGAATTGCGAAACCCACGCGCTCCACGTAATCCACTGGTCGTCGGTCAGGATGGCGATGCGGCGGAAATCGTGGGCGTGCCGCAGGGTGTGGCGAACTTCTTCCACGGCGAGATCGACGGTGAATCCGGCCATTTCGCGCAAGTCGAACAGCAGGTCGAGCGGACCAGCGCCCACTTTGATCTTGTAATCGGCCAATTCCTCGAATTCGCGGTAATCGGCCAAGGTGAATTCGCCGAAAACGACGGCGACGATCAGTTCGTTGTGGTAGTCGACGCCTATCATGGAACTCCTCCGTATCATTCTGATAGTTGGTTTTGGTCCATAGGGACGTTACCACATTCGGTTCCCGTTACGGCATGTCGACACAAGCGCAACGGGGCGGCTCAATGTTGTCGGCTACGTGGCAGGGTGACGGTGGCGAGAAGGCCGCCTTCGGGATGGTTGCCCAGGCAAATAACGCCGCGCTGAACATGGAGCAGGTTGCGAGTGATTGCCAGGCCCAAGCCGGTTCCACCGGTTTCGCGGCTGCGGGAGGACTCGGTACGGTAGAAAGGCTCGAAGACGCGCTCCATTTCTTCGGCGGGCAGGCCGGGGCCGTGATCGCGGATGAGGATGCAAACCGCGTCAGGAGTCTCGGAGAGAGTGATGTCGACTGATTTGCCGAATTTCACGCCGTTTTCGATCAGGTTCCACAAGGCCCGCCGTAGCGCGACGGAATGACCGGTGAAGGGGGCGCTTGCCTGTCCCGTCACGGAAACTGCCCAACCCATGTCGGAGGCTTCCCCGCTTAACGCCGCGAGAAGCCCGTTGAGGTCGATGGGCTGCGGCGGTGAACTGATCTCCATGCTGCGGGCGTAGTCCAGTCCTTCGCGGATGAGACCTTGCATGGCGTCCAAGTCGGATTGGATACGGGTTTGCAGGGTTTCGTCTTCGATCATTTCCGCGCGCAGGCGTAGCCGCGTGATGGGGGTTTGCAGGTCGTGGGAGATGGCGGCGAGAATGCGGGTGCGCTCGCGCATGTGGGCCGTGATGCGCTGTTGCATCTGGTTGAAGGCTTCCGTGGCCTGGATGACTTCTGTGGGGCCGACGGGTTCGAGCGGCGCCCGTTCAGGGTCTTCGCCAAGAGCGCGGGCGGCGGCAGACAGGTTTGAGAGGGGCCGGGTGGCGATGCGCACGCTGACCCAAGTGAGAATACCAATGCCAATGAGCAGGGCAAGAAACGCGCTGGCCATGATCGAAGCATGTGAGGACATGGAGAGCATGGCCGACTGGCCAGGCAGGTGGTACTGGCCGCGCAGGCGTGCCGTGAGCATGGAACCATCTGCCAGCTTCACGGAGACGGCCAAGGGCATATGCCCGGGAAGACTGTGGCCTTCTCCGCGTTCGTAGGTATACAGGGCAGGCTGACGCTCGGGCATGGCCTCGCGCAATGCCGACAACAGAGGGTAGTCGTCGGGGAGCGGCCAGGCATGCTCTGGCAAGCTCAAACCAAAGCGCAGCCGGCCTCGTCGTCCACCTCCTTGTTCTTCGAGCATGCGATAACGCTCCACGGGCGCGAGACTATCGAGAATGTCGGCATTGGAAGCGATTTCCCGTGCAAAGCCTTCAGACCAGGCCCGATCCCGTTCATTGATGAAAATGGAAACGCTGACGGCCAGCACGAGGAAGATGCCAATCAGCCAGATCAGCATCAGGCGCGCAAACAGGCTGCGGGGCCAGAGGCGTTTCATCATGACGCGGCTCCGGCTGGCGTGACGTCGCAAGCGAGCACATAACCTTCATTGCGCACGGTCTTGATGATCGCCGGTTCGCGCGCGCTGTCTTCGAGCCGCTGGCGCACACGGCTAATCAGGAGATCGATGGAGCGGTCAAAGACATCGGCTTCGCGCCCCTGGGTAAGTTCCATCAATTGGTCGCGCGAAAGCACTTTCTGAGGATGGGCAAGGAAAATGCTGAGGATACGGTATTCAGCCCCCGACAGAGCAACGATGGCTCCGTCCTGGTTGATGAGGTGACGGGCAACCGTGTCCAGCCGCCAGTTGGCGAAATGCAACTCACGCCCTTGCGCAGCGGGCGCGGTGGACATGTTTGGGGGCAAAGCGCGGGCGCGGCGCAGGATGGCGCGAACCCGGGCATAGAGTTCGCGCGGGACGAACGGCTTTGGCAAATAGTCATCCGCGCCCATTTCGAGACCGATGATGCGATCCATATCTTCGCCGCGCGCAGTCAGCATCAATACGGGCGTACTGGCGTTGGGGGAGTCGCTGGCACGCAGGTTGCGGCACAGGGTAAGGCCGTCTTCTCCCGGCATCATGATGTCGAGCACGATCAAATCGATGCGGTGGTTTTCCAGCGCAGTGCGCATTTCACGGCCGTCGGCGGCGGCAGTGCAGCGCAGTCCCTGTTTTTCGAGATAGTCGGCAAGCAGCGTACGGATGTCCCGGTCATCGTCAACAATCAAGATATGGTCTTGGCCAGACATGGAAGATTCTCCTTTACAGATAGTTTTTTGCGCATCTTAGGCGGAAGCGGAATTGATTTGTATCCTTGTGTATCAATCAGGCTGTTGGAAACATCATGGTTCAAATCAGTCGTTCCGCGGTATATCCGATTTTTGTTTTTGGGATTTAAATACGTCCATCGCCCGAAACAATGGGCGTAACGAACATAGAGGAAGGAGACTGCACATGAAACCCTGGATCAAAACATCACTCGTGGCCGCGCTGGCGGTCACTACCCTGTTTGGTGGCACGGCCATGGCCCAGCCGGGCCGTGGCGGGCAAGGGTGGGGCGGCGGCGGGTACGGCTGGAACAACGCCAGCCCGGAACAAGTCAAGGAGCGGATGAACAAACGGATGGAAGTGCATCTGGCGCGGCTCGAGCTTGCTTTGGCGCTGACCCCGGAACAAAGGCCAGCCTGGGCGGATTTCAAGAAAGCCGCTGAAGCGCGTGCTGATACCATGCTGAAGGAAATGGAAAACAGGCGCAACGCCGGAGTGCCCAAGACGGCAATCGAGCGCATGGAGCGCGCGGAAGAGTTCAACAAAAAACGCGCAGGCATGCTGGCTGATATGCGCAAGTCGGTCGAGACGTTTTACAGTAAGTTGAGCCAGGCCCAGAAAACGGTATTCGATGCCGAAACTGCCCATTTCATGCAACCAATGCGCGGTGGCGGAAAAATGATGGGCGGCCCAGGCTGCATGATGGGAGGTTCAGGCTGCATGATGGGCGGGCCGGGCTGCATGACGGGAACGCCAGATCCTTACATGCCTTGATACGGGCAATAAAACGGACAGGGCGAAACATCTGCCCCGAAACGACAAGGCCACCTCCAGGTGGCCTTGTCGTTTTTCAGGCGCCCGATTCAGACGACGGCGGGTTCGGAAACCGAGTCGTGGTCGAAAGCCAGTTTGATCTTCTCGTTGTCCAAGTCGATGTCGACGGTCACTTTGCCGCCGTTGGCGAGCCGTCCGAACAGCAACTCGTCGGCCAGCGCGGCGTGGATCATGTCCTGGATCAGCCGCGCCATCGGACGGGCGCCCATTACTGGATCGAAGCCCTTTTCAGCCAGCCACGATTTGAGGGCGTCGGTGAAGTGGGCTTCGACTTTCTTCTCGTGCAATTGGCCTTCAAGCTGCGTCAGGAATTTGTCGACCACGCGGAGGATGATTTCGCTGTCGAGCGCCTTGAACGAAATCATGGCATCGAGCCGGTTGCGGAACTCGGGAGTAAAAATGCGCTTGATTTCGCCCATCTCGCTGCCCATTTCGCGTTTGGCCGAGAAGCCCATGACGGGTTTCTGCATGGCGTCGGCCCCGGCATTGGTGGTCATGATGAGGATGACGTTACGAAAATCGGCCTGCCGCCCGTTGTTGTCGGTGAGCGTACCGTGATCCATGACCTGGAGCAGGATGTTGTAGATATCCGGGTGGGCTTTTTCGATTTCGTCGAGCAACAGCACGCAATGCGGTTTCTTGACGATCTGTTCGGTGAGCAATCCTCCCTGGTCGAAACCGACGTAGCCAGGAGGCGCGCCAATCAGGCGGCTTACTGCGTGGCGTTCCATGTACTCGGACATGTCGAAGCGCGCGAGTTCGATACCCAGGGTGTAGGCAAGCTGACGGGCGACCTCGGTCTTGCCGACGCCGGTCGGGCCGGAAAACAGGAAGGAACCGATAGGTTTTTGCGGATTGCCCAAACCGGAACGCGACATTTTGATCGCTTTTGCCAAGGTATCGATGGCGGCATCCTGTCCAAACACGACGTTCTTGAGGTCGCGGTCGAGCGTTTTCAGCGAAACGCGGTCATCCTGGGAAACACTGCGCGGCGGGATGCGGGCGATTTTGGCAACGATGTCTTCAATTTCGCCCTTGCCGATCGTTTTCTTCTGCCGGGATTTGGGCAGGATACGCTGTGCCGCGCCAGCTTCGTCGATGACGTCGATAGCCTTGTCAGGCAGGTGGCGGTCGTTGATGTATCTGGCCGACAGTTCAGCGGCGCTGGTCAGGGCGGAAAGCGAATACCGGATGCCGTGATGTTCCTCGAAACGGGTTTTCAGCCCCTTGAGAATCTCGATGGTCTCAGCCACAGAGGGTTCGACGACGTCGATTTTCTGGAAACGCCGGGACAGGGCATGATCTTTTTCAAAGATTTGGCGAAATTCGGAGTAGGTGGTCGCGCCGATACACTTCAGTTGTCCGGTGGATAGCGCCGGTTTCAGCAGGTTCGAGGCATCCAGCGTGCCGCCCGAGGCCGCGCCGGCCCCGATCAGGGTGTGGATTTCGTCGATGAAGAGAATGGCATCATGGTTATCGAGCAATTGCTTGAGCACGGCCTTCATGCGTTGCTCGAAATCGCCGCGATACTTCGTGCCAGCCAGCAGCGCCCCCATGTCGAGGGCGTAGACCTGCGCGCTTTTGAGGATTTCCGGCACGAGCCTGCCGACGACGCGATGAGCCAACCCCTCGGCGATGGCGGTTTTGCCCACGCCCGCTTCGCCAACCAGCAATGGATTATTCTTGCGCCGGCGGCACAAGGTCTGGATGACGCGCTCGACTTCCCTCTCACGACCGACCAGCGGGTCGATTTTACCCTGCAATGCCCGCTGGTTGAGGTTGTGGGTATAGGTTTCAAGCACGTTGTCACGGGATTTTTCTTCCTGCTCCTGTTCGGTGGCTTCCTGGTCGTTGCGATTGGGAACCGAAGCGTCTTCCGGGTGCGTCCTGGTGACGCCGTGCGAGATGTAGTTCACGACATCGAGACGGGAGATATTTTGCCGTTGGAGGAAAAAAACGGCATGCGAATCCTTCTCGCCAAAAATGGCAACCAGCACATTGGCACCGTTTACTTTCTTTTTTCCTGATGACTGCACATGCAGGATCGCACGCTGGATGACGCGCTGAAAGCCGAGCGTGGGTTGGGTTTCGATCTCGTCGCTGCCGCCGACCTTGGGGGTATGGTCGTTGATGAACTGGGTCAGATCCTTCCGCAATTCGTTGATGTTGACCGAACAGGCGCGCAGAACCTGCGCGGCGGACGGGTTATCCAGCAGCGCGAGCAGCAGGTGCTCGACTGTGATGAATTCATGCCGTTTCTGGCGGGCTTCGACAAAGGCCAGATGCAGGCTGACTTCAAGCTCTTGCGCGATCATTCGTTTTCCTCCATCACGCATGCTAACGGATGTTGGTGCTGGCGTGCGTAGGATACGACCTGTTCGACCTTTGTCGAAGCAACATCTTTTGTAAATACGCCACACATTCCCATACCTTCTCTATGAACCTGAAGCATGATCTGCGTCGCGCGTTCGCGGTTCATGCCAAAGTACTTTTGCAGGACGACCACGACGAACTCCATCGGGGTAAAGTCATCGTTGAGCAGAAGCACCTTGTAAAGCGGAGGGCGGCGAACGTGCGTGCGCCGGGCCTCCAGCACGGTTCCGTCTTGTTTTTTGGTTGTGGTCATGCGGGTTATTTTAATCCAACCAAGCTGCCGTCGGTGGAAGCAAGGCCGGGGTAACCGTTATTCAGGAAGGTGGATGCTTTATTCCCTGTGTCATTTCTGGATCGAAGTATGCCAGACTTGCGGCAGGCGCAAGTTCAGATGTTTGTTGCAGTGTGTAATGTTGCATGTGTTAAACCCGGTATGGGTCAATATGCAGAAAATCGTTGACATTACGAAAAAGAGTGCGTGAAAATAAAATATGCGTAAGTCAAAGTCGCATTCTGTGCTTACCTGATGAAAATTTGCCGGATATTGTGTCTTTTCCGGCAAACCTCGAACGAGGAAGCTAGGGTGTCTGATGAAATACGCTGACCGAGGCTTCCGGCTGTGAGCTACTTTGAAAATGAAGGATTAATGTAAATGGCAACGGGCATTGTCAAATGGTTCAACGATTCCAAGGGGTTTGGGTTCATTACACCCGATGACGGTAGCGAAGATCTGTTCGCGCATTTTTCCGCTATCAACATGAACGGTTTCAAAACCCTGAAAGAGGGTGAAAAGGTCTCCTTCGAGATCACCCAAGGGCCGAAAGGCAAACAAGCTTCCAACATTCAACGGCCAGCTTGATAACGTCAAACAGCAACAGGGCGCTCGGAAATAGCGCCCTGTTTGTTGTGTCCGGGATTTCGTTTCTGTATTGACCGCTGGATAAAAGATCAGTTCGCGTCGGTTTGAAAAGCGGGCTGGCGCAAGCGGATGTGCAATTCCCGGAGCTGTTTTTCATCGACTGTGCCAGGAGCGCTGGTCAGCAGGCATTGAGCGCGCTGTGTCTTGGGAAAAGCGATGACGTCACGGATGGATTCCGCCCCGGCCATCAGCGTCACCACGCGATCCAGCCCAAAAGCCAGCCCGCCATGCGGTGGTGCGCCGAATTTGAGGGCATCAAGCAAAAAACCGAACTTAACCTGTTGTTCTTCGGGTTCGATATTGAGCGCCTCGAATACGGCCTCCTGCACATCAGCGCGATGGATACGGATCGATCCACCGCCGATTTCCCAGCCATTGAGCGCAAGGTCGTAAGCCTTGGCAAGACATTCGCCGGGGCTGCTTTTCAAGAGCGCGGCATGTTCGTCCTTTGGACTGGTAAAAGGATGGTGGCAGGCCATCCAGCGCTTATCATCCTCGTCGTATTCAAACATCGGAAAGTCAACGATCCATATGGGGCACCATGCCGTGCCAGAAACATACCCTTTTTCGTGCCCAAGTTTGACACGAAGCGCACCCAGCGCGTCAGCTACAATTTTTGGCTTGTCCGCGCCAAAGAAAATGAGATCGCCCGATTTGGCTCCGGTACGTTCGAGAATCGCGCGCAATGCGGTTTCGTGCAAATTCTTGACGATAGGCGATTGCAATCCCTGTTCGTTTGCCTGATTTACGTCATTTACCTTGATATATGCCAAACCTTTTGCGCCATAAATACCGACGAAACGACCGTATTCGTCGATTTCTCCACGGGTGAGGCTCGCGCCTCCCGGCACGCGCAGCGCCGCGACACGTCCACCGGAATTGGCTGCGCCCGAGAATACCTTGAAAGAAACATCCTTGACCAGATCGGTGATTTCGGTGAGTTCGAGCGTAACCCGCAAATCGGGCTTGTCGGAGCCGTAGCGGCTCATGGCTTCTGCGTAAGTCAGCCTCGGGAAAGGATTGGGCAATTCGACTGCGAGCGTTTCTCTGAAGACGAAACGGATCATCTCTTCCATCAGGGTAGTGACACCGGTCACGTCCATGAACGACGTTTCAATATCGACCTGGGTAAATTCGGGCTGGCGGTCGGCGCGCAGGTCTTCGTCACGGAAACACTTCGTGATCTGGTAGTAGCGGTCAAAGCCCGCAATCATCAGCAACTGCTTGAACAACTGGGGCGACTGCGGGAGAGCGAAGAACTGCCCGGCGTGGACGCGGGAAGGCACCAGGTAATCGCGCGCCCCCTCGGGCGTGCTTTTCGTCAGCATCGGCGTTTCGATGTCGATGAAACCGCGGGAGTCGAGGAAACGGCGAAAAGCCATTGCCACCTTGTAGCGCAGCATCAGATTGTTCTGCATCCGGGGGCGGCGCAGGTCGATGACCCGGTTGGTCAGGCGCACCGTTTCGGAGAGATTGTCATCGTCGAGTTGAAAGGGAGGCGGAACCGAGGTGTTGAGAATTTCGATGTCGTGGCACAACACTTCGATCGCACCGGAAGCAAGGCCCGTGTTCTCCGTCCCCGCCGGGCGGCGGCGCACCTTGCCCGTGAGCTTCAGGCAATACTCGTTGCGAATCGACTCGGCGACCTTGAACATGTCCGGGCGATCCGGGTCACACACGATCTGCGCCAGCCCTTCTCGATCCCTGAGGTCGATGAAGATGACGCCGCCATGATCGCGGCGGCGGTGAACCCACCCACAAAGCGTAACGGTCTGGTCGAGGTGGGCGGTCGTAACCTGGCCGCAGTAGTGAGTTCGCATAAAAAATTCCCAAAGACTCAATCGAGAAGAAAAATGCTGCTTTCCGGTGTACGTGATGGGGGCGCAACGACCCCCATCGAGATGATGTACTTGAGCGCCTCATCCACGCTCATGTCGAGTTCGATAGCATCCGCTGCGGGCAGCATCAAGAAAAATCCTGAAGTCGGGTTTGGCGTGGTAGGTACATAGATGCTGATGTAACCATCGCCGATTTGCTGGGTGACGTCGGCGCCGGGAGTCCCGGTCAGAAATCCGATCGTCCAGATGCCCTCGCGCGGGTATTGAACCAGCAATGCCTTGCTGAAGGCCCTGCCGTCGCTGGAGAAAAGCGTGTCCGAGACTTGCTTGATACTGTAGTAGAGGGACTTGACAACCGGGATGCGCGCCAGCATCGATTCCCACAAGCGCACGACCCTCTGCCCAAGGACGTTTGCGCCAATAACGCCGGAGGCAAACAGGATAAAGGCGCACAGTACAACACCCAGTCCGGGAATGCTGAAACCGAAGATGATCTGCGGGTTCAGGTGTTGCGGCAGCCAAGGCATGATCCAGCCGTCCAGCAAGTTGACGATCCATGCCAGCACCGCGATGGTGATGTATAAGGGTATCCAGATCAACAGGCCGGTGATGAAATACTTCTTCACGCCGGAAAATCCCTTTGCCCGGTGTCAGGACGAATGGCAGGCACAGTTGCCGGCGCAGGGGGGTACAGAAGCCGCAGCATTTTCGGGCTTGCTCTGAGCCGCCGGGCACTTGAAATCGGTGGCGTACCAACCACTTCCCTTAAGCTGGAACCCCGCCGCCGAAAGTTGTCTGACATAACGGCCGCTGTTGCAGGACGGGCAAACGGTGAGCGCGGCATCGCTCATTTTCTGAAGATGGTCTTTCTGAAATCCGCAATGCTCGCAGCGGTATTCATAAATCGGCATGGGGCCTCTCCTTAAAACTGAACTTATAACTTTAGCACAACGCGCGTGCGCAGCTCCGCACAAAAAATGAAGGCGCACGCGCCCAACTTCAAAAGGCGGGCCTGGAGAAAATGGGCAGGAATGTGCCCAGCGCCTCACCCTGGAACAGGGCGAGCAGCCCCGCGATGGCGAGAAAAGGCCCGAAGGGCATCGGCGTGCCGCGCCGGTGAAACCCAAGCGCAATCAGGCCGATTCCAAGGAGTGCGCCGGTAACGGAGGCCAGCACGACGGTCAGCGGCAGCGCCTTCCAGCCCAACCACGCGCCAATGGCCGCGAGCAGCTTGAAGTCGCCGTATCCCATGCCCTCCTTGCCGGTCGCGAGCCTGAACAACCAATACACCGACCACAGAAAAAGATATCCGCCCACGGCTCCGATGACGGCCTCTTCGAGAGGGACGTTGCCCGTGAGCAGGTTGAAGACCAAGCCCATCCACAGCAAGGGCAGTGTCAGGCTGTCGGGCAACAGACGGGTATCGAAATCAATAAAAGCCAGCGCGATCATGATCCAGACGAAAACCAGCCCGCCCGCCGTGGTCAGGCTGTAACCGGAACGCCAGACCACGTAGGCGGAAAGCGCCGCCGTCAGCAACTCTACCAGCGGATAGCGGACACTGATGGATGCCTGGCAGTGACGGCAATGCCCGCGCAGAAACAGGTAACTCACGAGCGGGATGTTTTCCAGCGCCGAAATCGTGTGTTCGCAATGCGGGCAGCGCGAGCGCGGCACGAAGAGATTGAACCGCCCGGTTTCTACAACGGGGCCGCCGCGCAATTCGGCCATTTCCGCCTGCCATTCGCGCTCCATCATCACGGGAAGGCGGACGATGACGACATTGAGAAAACTGCCGATGAAAAGGCCAAGCAACGCGGCGAACGGTACGAACGCGGAGGGATTGTCGAAGAAAGCGGCCATACCGTCAGACAACGGAGCCGAGTTTGAAGATTGGCAAGTACATGGCCACGACCAGCCCACCGATGAGCACGCCAAGGAAAACCATGATGAGGGGTTCCAGCAGGGTAGACATGGCGGCAACCGCGTCGTCGACTTCCTGATCGTAAAAATCGGCCACTTTGGAAAGCATGTGGTCGAGTTGGCCTGCTTCTTCGCCGATGGACACCATCTGTACGACCATGGCTGGGAATACGCCTGTATTTTGCATGGACATATTCAGGCTCAGGCCGGTGCTGACCTCGTTCTGGATGCTGCGTGTAGCGATCATATACAAATGATTGCCCGAAGCGCCACCCACGGAGTCCAGAGCTTCGATCAGCGGCACACCGGCAGAAAACATCGTCGACAACGTCCGTGACCAACGCGCGATGGTGGCCTTGCGGACGACATCACCTACGACCGGCAGTTTCAGCACAATGCGGTCAACCGCGATCTGCATGGGTACGGATCGTTTGTAGGCCATGGTGATTGCCACGACGCTACCGCCCAGCAGGCCGAAAATAAGCCACCAGTACTCGACGAAGAAATCGGAAATGCCGATAACCACCAGTGTCGGCGTGGGTAGTTCCGCCCCGAAACTGGCGAAGACCTCTTTGAACGTGGGGACGACCCAGATCATGATGATGGCAACGACCACCGCTGAAACAACGATGACGGCGCCTGGATAGAACAATGCCGATTTGATCTTGCTTTTGATTGCGAGGATTTTTTCCTTGTAGGTCGCCAGACGTTCAAGGATGGAGTCCAGGATGCCGGCCTGTTCGGCCGCCGCAACCAGATTGCAGAACAGCCTGTCGAAATGCGCCGGAAACTTGGAAAACGCATGCGAGAGGCTGGAACCTGTTTCGACTTCCCCCCGGACCTCGTTGAGCAATCGGGAAAGGCCAGGATTCCCCGTGCCCTTGATGCTGATATCGAACGCCTGGAGCAAGGGGACGCCCGATTTCATCATCGTCGCCAACTGGCGGGTAAAAAGCGTAATATCCTTGTCTGTCACCCTGCGACCTCGGGACATGGCCTGCTTCTTGATTTTCGCGGGGGTGATGCCTTGGCGGCGCAGCGAGGACTTGACGACGGAATCGCCGGCTGCCCGCATTTCACCGCGGACAAGCTTGCCCGCTTTGTCCTTGCCTTCCCAGATAAAGAGGCTTTCCTTTGTCCCGCCCTGCGGACGGCGGGGGGGGCGGAGCGTGGATGCGGATGTTGTTGTCATGACTAAAATTCCCCGTGCGTATTTTGTATGCCCTGCATCGGTTATTCGTTTGTCGCAGCCAGAACTTCTTCGAGAGAAGTGACCCCCTGCTGAACCTTGAGCAGTCCTGAGTGGCGCAAGTCGCTGACCCCCTCCGCTTCAGCCTGGGCGGCGATGTCCATCGAGTTGCCGCCGGTCATGATGATATGGGCAATCTCTTCACTGATCGGCATGACCTGGTAGATGCCGACCCGGCCCTTGTAGCCGCTTCCCTTGCAACGGTCGCATCCTCCCGGTCCGTAAGGTTGCCAACTGCCATCGAGTTCCTCGGCGCGAAAACCCGCCTGCAACAGCGATTCGATGGGAATATTGACCGGCTTTTTGCATGAGCACAGGCGGCGCGCCAAGCGTTGCGCCGTAATCATGATGACCGACGAGGCGATGTTGAACGGCGCGACTCCCATGTTTTTCAGCCGTTCAAGCGTGGTCGGCGCATCATTCGTGTGCAGGGTGGAGAGCACCAAGTGTCCGGTCTGGGCCGCCTTGACCGATATTTCGGCGGTTTCCAGGTCGCGGATTTCGCCGACCATGATGATATCCGGGTCTTGTCGCAGAAACGCGCGCAGTGACGAGGCAAAGGTCAGCCCGGCTTTTTCGTTGACGTTGACCTGGTTGATCCCGGGGAGGTTGATTTCCGCCGGGTCTTCGGCGGTCGAGATATTGGTTCCCGGCTTGTTGAGGATGTTGAGGCAGGTATAGAGCGAAACCGTTTTGCCCGAGCCTGTCGGCCCCGTGACGAGAACCATGCCATAAGGCCGCTCGACGGCTTCAAGCAACGCCTGTTTCTGATCCGGCTCATAGCCGAGCGCCTCGATGCCCAGCATGGCCGAACCTGAATCCAGTATGCGCATGACGATTTTCTCGCCGTGCAGCGTCGGCAGCGTGGAAACCCGGAAGTCGATGGACTTGCTCTTGGACAGGACGAGTTTTGTCCGGCCATCCTGCGGAATCCGTTTTTCGGAAATGTCCAGCCGCGAGATGACCTTGATCCGGGCGGCGATTTTTTCCTTCAAAACCAAGGGCGGTTGCGCGATTTCATGCAATATGCCATCGGTTCGGACGCGAATTCGGTAGAACTTTTCGTAAGGCTCGAAATGAATGTCGGAGGCCCCTTCATTGATCGCGTCGAGCAGCACCTTCTGTATGAATTTGACGATCGGAGCATCGTCAACATCTGAAGCGACAGCCGAATCTTCAGATTCGGCTTCGAGTGCGACATCCGGGGTGCCCAATTCATCCCCGAGACTGAGTCTCTCCAGCGTTTCCTTGGCGGAAGATCCCAGTCGTTCGACGAATTTGGCGAGTTTATCGACCTCGACGATGACTATTTCAAGCTGCATGCCCGTCTGGAAGCGGATTTCATCGAATACCCGCATGTTCGACGGATCAGCGACACCCAGAACCAGGCGGTTCGGGCTGGCACGCTGCGACAGGGCAATGACCTGGTGTTTGCGTACCAGATTGGCATCGACGATCTTGCTTGGCAGAAAGTCCAGATTAACTGTGGCAATGTCGAGCAGGGGATAACCGAAAATTTCAGAAGCGAATTGGGCAACGTTACGGGAACTCAACAACTTGCGTTGCGTAACTTCGTGCAGGAAGGCGTTTGCCGTTCCGTCGCCGGCACTGCACGCGATGGCATCTGCTTCGGATAAACGCTCTTTCTGGATCAGTGCCCGGGCGAGCCCGCTCAACGCAGTTTGTGGATTGGCTGCCATTCCCCGCTCTTTTAGTTGAATGTCATTCTGCTGCCTGACTGCGTAATACCGGCAGTAAAGCGTAATTTGCGCACCGCAACGCAGTTCGTTAACCGTACCGCCAAGCCTTATCTGTGCAGCAGGACTTCTATCACGAACCTGCTACCGATGTAGGCCAGCATCAGGGTGATGAACCCGGCCAGCGTCCAGCGCAGAGCGACGCGGCCCCGCCAGCCACGGAAATGACGGCCAACCAGAAGAATGCCGAACAGGAACCACGAAATCGTGGCGAAGACGCTCTTGTGATCGAACCGGAAAGCTGTCCCGAAAAGGGTTTCCGTAAATACGATCCCTGTCAGCAGGGTCAGCGTGAGCAGCACGAAGGCAACGCCGATCAGCCGGAAAAGCAATGCTTCCATCGTCAGCAGTGGCGGCAGGCTTGCCAACGCCCGTGAGAGACGGGCGTGGTGTAATTGTTTTGTAGCCATCGCCATCAACATCGCGTGCAGGGCGGCGAGCATGAACAGGCTGTATGCCAGCATGGCGATGATGAAATGGGCGCGGAAAACCGGCGAGGCGATGCTGCTGTCAGAAAGCGTGTGAGTAGCAGGGAAAAATACCGCCAGCACGCACACCAGCACGCCAGCGGGCAGCACAATGGCGCGCAGGCCGTCGAGTCGGTTGTACAGCGTCTCCACCCAGTAAAAACAGATCGCCAGCCACACAGCGAGCGAGAGCGCGATACTGAAGCCGAAACGCATCTCGCCCCCAGGAAAAATGGCTTCAGACAGCGCGAATCCGTGCGCGAGAAGAGCAAGAACGAGCAGCACACGCTCGAAACGCGCCATGCCGGGGATCAGATCACACGATGCGGCAGGGCTGGCCGAGCGCGCACGCCAGAAATAAAGCCCAAGCACGGCATAAAGCGCGGCGGGAATGAGATGAAGATGCAGTAGAATCGGCCACATAAGAACAGCCTAGTTTACCCCAGTTACCCCAATCCCCCCAATCCCTCCATTTTCAGGCAAATTTCTGCCCGGGCGGGATCTGTGGAGTCCATATGCTCGACAATCTTACCCAACGCCTCTCGAAAGTTGTCAAAACTCTGCGCGGCCAGGTCCGCCTCGCCGAAAACAACATCCAGGAGGCAATGCGTGAAGTGCGCATGGCCCTGCTCGAAGCCGATGTTGCCTTGCCGGTGGTCAAAGAATTCATCTCCAGAGTCAAGGAAAAGGCGGTCGGGCAGGAAGTCGTCGGATCGCTCACGCCAGGACAGGCGCTCGTCGGCGTGGTGCATGACGAACTATGCGCACTCATGGGAGGCATCCATCAAGGGCTGAATCTGGCGACGCAGCCCCCGGCGGTCGTGCTGATGGCCGGCTTGCAGGGTGCGGGCAAGACCACTACCGTCGGTAAACTCGCCCTTCTGCTGCGCGAAGAGCAGAAGAAAAAAGTGCTGACCGTTTCCGCCGACGTTTACCGCCCGGCGGCCATCGAACAGCTCAGGACCGTGGCCAAGCAGGCCGGAGTCGATTTTTTTCCCTCGCAGGCCGGACAGAAACCTGTCGACATCGCGCTTGCCGCGCTGGATTTCGCACGCAAGCATCACCACGAAGTGTTGCTCGTCGATACCGCCGGACGGCTGGCGGTCGACGCAGTGATGATGGACGAAATCCGTGCCCTGCACACGGCGCTCGATCCGATAGAAACCCTGTTTGTCGTCGACGCCATGCTTGGGCAGGATGCGGTCAACACCGCCCGCGCATTCAACGAGGCACTGCCGCTCACTGGCGTGGTATTGACCAAGCTCGACGGCGACGCGCGCGGCGGCGCGGCGCTATCCGTGCGCCACATCACCGGCAAACCACTGAAATTCGCCGGTGTCGGCGAAAAACTCTCCGGCCTCGAACCTTTCCATCCTGACCGCATGGCAAGCCGCATCCTCGGCATGGGCGACATTCTCGGGCTGGTCGAAGATGCCCGCCGCCGCGTCGACGAGGAAAAGGCCGCCGAACTCGCGCACAAACTCAAGAGCGGCAAAGGGTTCGATCTCAACGACTTCAAAGCGCAGATCGGACAGATGCGCAACATGGGCGGCATTTCTTCGCTCCTCGACAAACTTCCGGCGCAGTTTGCACAGGCTGCCGGAAAATTGCAGGGCGGTGCCGAAGAGAAAGCCATTGCGCGCGTCGAAGGCATCATCAACTCCATGACCCCGCTCGAACGTACCCGGCCCGAGCTTCTCAAGGCCAGCCGCAAACGCCGGGTTGCCGCAGGAGCGGGCGTGAGCGTCCAGGAAGTCAACCGCCTGCTCAACCAGTTCGAGCAGACGCAGAAAGTCATGAAGCAATTCTCCAAAGGCGGTATCGGCAAAATGATGAGGGCCATGAAAGGCATGATGTCCGGCGTTCCCGGCCTGCGGCAAGGGTAAGGGGAGGGATGATGCGGGACCTGTTCGTTGCGCTTGGACGTTCAATGCGCAGCCTTGTGCGGCCGGGCGTCTTCAGGCACCTCGTCTGGCCGGCCATTGTTTCGGCACTGTTATGGATCGTTGTGGCGTTGTTCTTCGGAGCAAAGGCGGTCGATACTGTCATGGAAGCCATTCAGGGGGTTGGTTGGGTCGGCGACCAGATCAGCACATCCGCGCTGGCAGCAGGCATCGTGCTGTTCATGGTCAAGCTGCTCGTAGTGCTTGCGTTCGTACCCCTCATTTATGTCACCTCTGCGGTGCTCGTCGCCACGGTGGCTCTGCCGATGATGCTCGATCACGTCGCCCGGTACGACTACACCGATCTCGAACAGCGCCACGGTGGCTCGAACATGGGCAGCATTGGCAATACCCTGGTGGCCCTGATGTGGTTCGTGCTGATGCTGGCAGCCTCATTGCCGCTATGGCTGATTCCTGGCGTGGCGCTGGTCGCGCCGGTGCTGGCGACGGGCTGGCTCAGCCAGCGCATCTTCGGTTACGACGCCCTGATGCGCCATGCCGACCGTGACGAATTCGCCCGCCTGCGCCAAGAACTCCGCCCTAAAATGCTGCTGCTGGGTGGCGGAACAACCCTGCTGGCTTACGTGCCGATTGTCAACATCGTCGCCCCGGCACTCTCCGGTCTGGTTTTTGTCCATTTCATGCTCGAAGCCCTGCGCTGTGACCGCAGTGAGCGCGGGGTCAGCATCACGGGTCCCGAACCCGGCGGCGCTTCAGGGGATGCAGGCTGTCAGTGCGCAATACAATAATGACCGGATCATGAGGAAAGTTAAAAACTGAGAGTGGCCCGTACCATGTCCATCATCAAGTCATCACTGCATTTGCGTACTCTGGCGGCGCTTGCGCTGGCAACTGTTTTGGGTGGGGTCGGCTTAAACGCCCATGGCGATGCCATCAACTTCGCCGCGACCGATGAAATCGCCAACGAAACGAAGGTAGCGAAAGAGTATGCCGACCAGCATCGTTACCCCGAAGCCCTGAATCACTATAAAAAGGCGCTTTTAAGTTCCATTGCGGTCAATGGTGAACGACACTGGGACACCGCTCGCTACATGAATGAAATCGGTATTGTGTACATCAATATGGGAAAGTATGCGGAGGCCGCCGGCTTCCTGGCACAGGCCGCTGATATTGCCGAAAAAGAATTGGGCAGCAACAGCCCCGATAGCGCCGAAGTCTACAGGAACCTGGGTTTCGCGCTTTACCGCCTTGGCGATCACGAAAAGGCGCTGGTCTGGCATCAAAAAGCACTTGCGATTCGTGAAAGCGTCCTGGGCGCGGAAAGCCCGGAGATGGCCGAAACTTGCGGGGATATTGCCTCCATCCACGAGAGCCGGGGCAATTACCGGGTCGCGCTGGACTGGTATGGCAGGGCGCTGGCGACCCGTGAGAAGGCACTGGGAGCGGACCATCCCTCGGTGGCGGCAATCTACGACAGAATCGCCACGATGTACCAGCTTTTGGATGAAAAAGAAAAAGCACGGGAGTGGCAGCAAAAAGCCGTAGTGGTCCGTGACAGGGCAACGAGCACCGAGGATGCAGAAACGGCGTCCATCCACCACGACACCGGTTCCAAATATTTAGGACAGGGCGATTACGAAAACGCATTGAAATCATACAAGCATGCATTGGCAATTGAAGAGAAAAGGCTGGGGAAACAACACCCGGCCACCACAGCAATCCGTAGCGATATCGCCGGTGTGTACAGCAAAAAAGGCGATCACAAACAGGCGCTCATCTGGTACAAAAAAGCCCTGGAGGATCAGGAGAAAGTTCTTGGCAAAGGACATTACTCCACAGCGGTGACATACAGCAATATCGGTGTAGCCGAAGGCAAATCGGGCGATAACAAGAGCGCCTTGGAAGATTTACATAAAGCCGTCGTGATTTTTGAAAAATCGGCCGACGAGAACAGCCCCCATACCGGCATCGCCTATACCAACATGGCTTGGGTATATTCCAAAATACATAACTACGACAAAGCGGAGGAATGGGCCAGAAAAGCCATGACGCTCAATGAGAAGGTCTTTGGCAAGGAACATCCCGTCACGGGGATATCCTATGGCAACGTCGCCACAGCGTACCTGAATCGGAAACAATACGACAAAGCCCTTTCCGGCTATCTCCAGGCTTACCGGATTTACTACGCCGAATTCGGCGATGCGTATCCGCAGACACAGAAATTCAGGGGCAACCTTGAGCGCGTTTACAAACAAGCCACCAAACAAATTGGGGATTCAAAGCCTTTCGACGGCTGGCTGACCGAAGCACTGGCCAAAAGGCAGGAGTCTCAACGGGAACCATCGACGGTATCGAAGGCTTACCGTCAATAGATTCTTGTCCAAATTGCAATGCACCTGATAAAAATTCTCTTCGTTCCATGCTGTACAGGATCAAATAAAAACCGCTCTCCCTAATAGGTATCAAGGGCGTAATACTTGGCGGTTCAATTGACCACGCACACCTCAACCGGCTCGGGAAATTCCAATCGCGCCCGTAATGCGCGGGTTGCCTCTACCTGCCCGTCGGCAGCGACCCGGAACACGTGCTCGATTCCGAAATGACGCGCCTGTTCGCGCCAGGCATCGGCATCTCCCGCCAGATAAGCAGGCTTGCTCGCCACGTCCGACAGAACCCCGGCATGCGGGCGGGGTGTCACCAGCACGGTCAATGCCTGCGTACCCTGCGCAGGCTCAAAGGTGCGCGGGTCGAGGATGTGGGCGTAGCGCACGCCGTTTAGCTCGAAATAACGCTGGTAGTCGCCTGAAGTGCCGATGGCTTCGCCATCGTAGAGCGGCATCGTCGCCATGACCCCGGATCGGCGTGGATGCTGGATGCCGACCCGCCAGGGTTGGCCGCCCTTGCTTCCCAAGGCCATGATATTGCCGCCGACGTTGATGAGCGCATTTCGGATGCCCCGCTCAAGCAGGATGGTCGCGGCGCGATCCAGCGCGTAGCCCTTGGCATAGCCGCCAAGGTCGATCCTCACCGCCGGATTGCGGCTGGAGATGCGCACGCCCTCGATCACGAGGTCGCCCATCCGTGGCCGTGCGGCTTTGAATGCGGCAAGTGCCACCGGGTCGGGCAACATCGGCTCGAAGGTGTCGGCGTGAAAGCCCCACAGTTCGACCAAGGCGCCGATTGCGGGATCGAAAAGGCCGTCCCCGATTTCGGACAAGGATTGCGCATCGCGCAGCATTGCAGCCAGTTCGGGCGACACTTCACGGGATTGCCCGTGTGCCAGCGCCTCATTGAGCACGGAGAGTTCCGACGGCTCCCAGGCGTGATACGCGCCGTGCAAACGGTCGAATTCCCGCAACACGGCGGCTATCGCGGCGTCGGCAAGCTCCGGGTCGTCCGTGTAGAGCGCCACGTCCACCCGCGTGCCGAAAACGTAGCCTTCACGCTGAAAAACCCGCTCCCGCTCGCATCCGTCGAGCAGCCATGCACCACAGCAAACCAGGAGCACGAAAACGAACCCTATCGGGCGCACAAATGCTCCAGTGTTTCGATCACAAGCCCTGCAACATCAAATCCCTGCTGTGCGCCGATCTCGACCATGCAGGTCGGGCTGGTGACATTGATTTCGGTCAGGTGCCCGCCGATCACATCCAGACCGACGATCAGCAACCCGCGCGCCCACAGGACGGGTGCCAGGAAACGGGCGATTTCCCATTCACGCCCGGAGAGCGGCATCGCCACGCCGCGCCCGCCGGCGGCAAGATTGGCACGGGTTTCTCCCTCGCGGGGAATGCGCGCCAGCGCATAGGGCACGACTTCGCCGCCGATGATGAGTACGCGCTTGTCGCCATCGCGGATACCCGGCAGGTAACGCTGCGCCATGATCGTGCGAGAGCCGTGCTGTGTGAGGGTTTCGACGATCACATTACGGTTGGGGTCCTGGGAAGTGACGCGGAAAACTTGGCTACCGCCCATGCCGTCGAGCGGTTTGAGCACAACATCGCCGATTTCGTCGATAAAAGCGTGGAGGCGGTACGGATCGCGGGCCACCAGCGTGGCGGGAATGAATTGTGGAAATTCGGTAATCGCCAGTTTTTCGGAATGGTCGCGCACGGCACGCGGGTTGTTGAATACCTTTGCGCCACCTGTGGCGGCGCGTTCGAGCAGCCATGTTGCGGTGAGGTATTCAAAATCGAAAGGCGGGTCCTGGCGCATCAACACGGCGTCAAACGCGGCAAGCGCGCAGGTTTCCGGTTTGCCTTCCGTGTACCAGTTGCAGTCGTCCGCGCACACGGCGAGCGGCACGGCACGCGCCGAAACAACGCCTTCGCGCCAAGCGATGTCCTCGCGCCGGACCGCCCAGGGATGATGCCCATTCGCAACGGCAGCGCGCATCATTGCCACGCTGGAATCCTTGTACGGCTTGAGGTCGGCCAAGGGGTCGACGATAAACGCGAAATCAAGCGCCGTAGTCATGATCGGCGCCTGTCATGCGGCTTCGGTGGTGCTGTGGCAGTCGTGCCTGCCGTTCGCGTCAGCGCCATCGGGTGTGGATGCCATTTCTTCGATTTCGACCGAGGCGGCGACCAAGGTCAGGCGCGCAACCACTCCATAGGTGTATAACCTGTTTGGCATGGCATCCGGTTCCAGGTAACAATCGGGAATGCTGCCGGGGGTGTCGAAAGCCAGTGGCCGAAATTCCATGCCCGCCGCATTAAGGTTTTCATCGCTGCCGCGTGCCGTGTGCACACGGTAAAAACCACCGACGACGCAGTGATCTATCATGTAGACGACCGGTTCGGCAGCCGCGCCGTCAATGGTCTCAAACGTGCGCACGCCTTCCTGGATGATGACTTCCCCGACGATCAGCCCTTCCTTTATCACTGCCATCTTGTTGCGCTGGCGGCGATTGAGCCCCACGATTTCGGAAGCGTCCTTCACCATCATCACACCCATGCCGTAAGTACCCGCATCGGCCTTGACCGCGACAAATGGTTCGTCTTTGATGCCCAGCTCGCGGTATTTGCGGCGAATGTCGGCAAGCAGCGCGTCAACCTGGTTGGCCAGACATTCCTCGCCCGCGCGTTCGTGAAAATTGATGCCGTTGCACACACGGAATGCCGGGCTGATGCGCCAGGGATCGATACCGATTTCCTCCGAAAACAAGCGGACGACCCGTTCATACGCCGCCGCGTGGCGCGATTTGCGCCGCACATGCCAGCCCGCGTGCAGAGGCGGAATCAGCCGTTGCCCGTCCAGCCCCTGCAAAATGGCGGGTACGCCACCGGAAAGGTCGTTATTGAGCAGAATGGCGCAGGGATCGAATCCATCCAGACCGAGGCGGTTTCCCTTTCGTTTGACCGGTTCCAGTATCAGGCTGCTGCCATTCGGGAGCATCAGAGGAGTCGGCGCGATGATTTCCGGCAACAGGCTGCCCAGCCTGACTTCCATCCCGGTCAGGCGCAGGATGCCCGCCAGCCGTGCCACGTTCTGCAAATAGAACTGATTGCGGGTGTGGCTTTCGGGAATCAGCAGCAGGCGGCGAGCGCTGGTACACAGCCGCTCCACCGCGGCCTGCGCGGCCTGCACACACAAAGGCAGAAATACGGGACTGAGGTTATTGAACCCGCCGGGAAACAGGTTCATGTCAACCGGCGCCAGTTTGAACCCGGCATTACGCAGATCGACAGAACCGTAGAACGGCGGTGTATGCTCACGCCATTGCTCGCGGAACCATCGTTCGATCACGGTACTGTGATCGAGGAACTGGCGCTCGAGTTCGAGCAAGGGGCCGGAAACCGCAGGAGACACATAGGGAGCCATAAAATCATTCCTTCGGGCTGCGCCCGACAAGCTTCAATCTGCTTGCAGGCAAGCAGACAAGCATTCTACAACCTTGTTACGGTCGGGGCGCTTCCTGTTGTCCTGGAAGATCGCGCAACAAGGCTGTGGCAATCAGGCCATTGAGCAGCCCGAACACAACGGCAGCCGCGCCGAACAGGGGTGCGAGGTAAAACACGCCGTCGTGGGGAATCAGCCACGCGCGTGCCAGAATAAGCTGTGCGCCGATATGGGCAAAAGCAGCAAAAATACTGTGACTGACCGGGCCGAACCATTTCTTCGGCAGGCCCGCCGCTCCGGCCAGTGCCAGCAGGCTCGCCAACGCCCCGGCGAGGCTCAGGAAAAACCCCGGCGCGAGGAATTGCCCCAGGAGCAGGCTGGCGGCAAACACCCTTAGGAGCGATACCCATGCCGCCTCGCGCCAGCCCCAGCGCACCAGCACCACCAGAGTGATGATATTGGCAAGCCCCGGCTTCACTCCCGGCAGCGGCAGAGGAATTGCTGCCTCGGCCACGGCGAGCGCGATGGCCGCTGCCGCATGACGCGCTATACGGTCATCCTCGGGGGTTGGCGTCAGGTTAATAACTGAGCGAGTCATACTTCGCCCCCCGTCCGGTCAGCGTCAAACTGACTTCGTTGGGCGCACAGATTGCCACCGCGCCCGCGTGGGCCAGCCAACCCTGGCGCACGCAATATTGCCGTGGGCCGGGGTCGGAAGCGACGCGGACGCGGCCCGGTTCGATTTCGACCACGGTTATGCCCAACGGGCCAGGCACTTCGATGCGGCGAGGATGAGACAGATCGGCTTTCTCGAAAATCCTGCCGGAGGCGCGCACGATGACGCCGTCCGGCGCGTCGCCGCGCCAGAACCAGAATCCGGCGCCGACGCATAACGCAAACCCGGCCAATACGACTCCCCAATCACCGGGCCGCAACAGCCCGCGCCACGCACGCCATGATCTTTTCGGAATTGAATCTGGCATCAGCCTTGCGCCGGACGGTTCTCTTCCCGCTGCGTCACCGCGCGATGGCGAAGGAGGACATGAACTTTGTCGCGGAACGCTTCGCCCAGACGCTCGGCAAAGTAGACGGAGCGATGTTGCCCGCCTGTGCATCCGATGGCGACGGTCAGGTAATTGCGATTGTCGCGGATGAAATTCGGTAGCCAGGCGGTGACGAACGCGCGGATATCCTCCACCATGCGGGCGACTTCGGGCTGTGTCTCGAAGAAAGCGATCACTTCCGGGTCGAACCCGGTGAGCGGGCGCAGGCGCGGATCGTAGTGAGGGTTTGGCAGGCAGCGCACATCGAACACCATGTCGGCGTCGAGCGGGATGCCGTACTTGAAGCCGAAGGACTGGAACATCAGGGTCAGGCCATCGTCCGCCCTGGCCTCGATGAAATCTTTTATCCAGGTGCGCAGGTTGTTGGGATGCATGTCACTGGTATCGATGCGATGCCCAAGGACGGAAATGTCCTCAAGCATGTCCCGCTCGCGGCGGATTGCCTCTTCGAGCGAGACACCCTCTTTGGCCAGCGGGTGGCGGCGGCGGGTTTCGGAAAAGCGGGCAATCAACGTGTCATCGCGCGCATCGAGAAAAATGAAGCGTAAATCTTCGACGAACTCTCGCAGGAATTTCATCTGTCCGGGCAGCACCGCGATGCTCTCCCCGGAGCGCACATCGACCGCCACCGCGCAACGCGCGTGACCAGTATTGCGCAACACGCCCGTCAATTGCGGCAACAACATGGCCGGCAGGTTATCGACGGCGTAATACCCGGAATCTTCCAGTGCCTTGAACGCGACGCTCTTGCCTGAACCGGAAAGACCACTGATGAGGATGAGTTGCATGGCGGCGGGCACCAAAATGCTGTTGGCAGCAATGTTACATCCCCATTGCCGCTTTCTGCCCGCCATTTTCTCTCTAATGCAACGTTCGCGGCCGGAAAACAGTATCGATGTCGTCTGCGTCGAACCGGTAGGTATGGTTCGATAGTTCTTCGCGGATGATGAGTTCGCCGCCATTGGCGATCATCGCACGGACTTCCTCCTCGCCCAGTGAAAGCAGCAGGTCAATAATTCTTTCCTGATCGCGCGGCCAATCGTGCGTCACGGCCCGGCTGGGGTAGAGGCGCACATCCTCTTCGGCGAAGAGGCGGCGAAGCAGGGTGGCAGTGTCCAGCCCGAGCAGTTCTTCGTCACGCATGGTTTCCGCCAGCGCCAGGACGCGCGTCCAGCCATCGGGATCTTTCGCGTCCGCTCCAGGGAGCTTTTGTACGAAAAGCGCCGCGCTGGCGTCCTTGCCGCAGGCCAGCCATAGTCCGACGGGTTGCTGTTCGGATTGTTCGAGGTAGTGCATGAACACCTCGGCAATGCTGTTGCCTTCGAGCGGGACGATGCTTTGATAAGGTTGTTCCAGCCCTTGCGCTTCCAGGCCCAGTTGCAACTGCCCGTCTCCAAAGAGCGACGGCAATTTGTCTTCGGGGTTGAAGTTTTCAGCCTTGGCGAAACCGTGCAGGTTGAGAGACTCGGAGCAATCGATTACCAGGTGTCTGACCGGCCCGCTGCTCCGTGCCTGGAACGTGAGCCGTCCGGGTTGTTTGAGATTTCCGGCGATCACTGTGCAGACTGCCGCCATTTCGCCCAATAACCCGGCAAGAGCCGGGGGATAATCGCGTCCGTGTTGCAGGGCTTGCCATACATCGGTGAGTTTGACGACGGCTCCGCGAATGCCGAGGGCTTCCAGCAAAAAACGCTGGATGGAGCTGGAGGAGTTCATGTTGAGGAGTTCCGCTGCTTTCGCTGTTCTATTTGTTCAGGGCACGGGCAAAGGCCAGTGCCAGCGCACTTTCGGTACCCGCTGGCCGGGTACTGGCGGTGCGTGGGGGGGGCCGTGAGGTTGTCGGCTGCCGGGGGGCGCGTGAACTGGTACGCGAAGGGGTATTGTCACGGCGCTCTTTTTTTGCGCGGCGAGTTTCGTCGGCCAGACGCATCGTGAGCGCGATGCGTTTGCGCGGCAGGTCGACTTCGAGCACCTTCACCTTCACGATCTGTCCGGCTTTCACCACGCTGTGCGGGTCTTTCACGAAACGGTCGGCCAGCGCCGAAATGTGCACCAGCCCGTCCTGGTGCACACCGATATTCACGAACGCCCCGAAGTTCGTGACGTTGGTGACGACCCCTTCGAGCATCATGCCGACAGTAAGGTCGGCAGGCGAGTAGATGCCTTCTTGAAAAATTGCGGTACGAAATTCCGGGCGCGGGTCGCGGCCGGGTTTTTCCAGTTCCGCGAGGATGTCCTTGACGGTTGGCAGGCCGAAACACCCGTCTGTGAATTCGGTGGCGTCGATCATTCTGACGAAAGCCGTATCTCCCATCAATGCGTGCACGTTCTTGCCCGTTTTCGTGATGATGCGCTCTACCACCGGGTAGGCTTCCGGGTGCACGGCCGAGGCGTCCAGCGGGTTATCCCCGTTCGGGATGCGCAAGAAACCTGCCGCCTGTTCGAAAGCTTTCGGGCCGAGGCGGGTTACTTCCAGCAACGCGCGACGATCCTTGAACGGGCCGTTATTGTCGCGGTGCGCGACGATGTTGCCTGCCAGCAACGTATTGAGTCCTGAAATCCGTGCCAGCAGCGGCGCGGAAGCCGTGTTGACATCTACCCCGACTGCGTTCACGCAGTCTTCGATGACCGCATCCAGGCTCTTTGCCAACTGCCCCTGATTGACATCGTGCTGATACTGGCCCACGCCGATTGATTTTGGCTCGATCTTTACCAGTTCTGCCAGCGGGTCTTGCAGCCGCCGCGCAATCGATACCGCCCCGCGCAGGGAGACATCCAGTTCGGGGAATTCCCGCGCGGCCAGTTCGGAAGCCGAATACACCGATGCTCCCGCTTCCGGGATCACCACCCGCGTGAGCCGCAATGCTGGCTGGTGGGCGCACAATTCCGCCACCAGTGTGTCCGTTGCGCGCGAAGCCGTGCCGTTTCCGATGGCTATCAGTTCCACCGCATGTTTTTGCGCCAGCGCCGAAAGCGTGGCGAGCGCCCCCGCGCGGTCGCGCCGGGGTTCGAACGGGTAAACCGTCTCCGTCTCCAACAGCTTTCCTGTGGCATCCACTACCGCTACTTTTACCCCCGTGCGGATGCCCGGATCGAGTCCCATCACGCGGTGTGCGCCCGCCGGGGCAGCGAGCAGCAAGTCCTTCAGGTTGTGGGCGAAGACCCGGATGGCCTCTTCTTCGGCGCGTTCGCGCAGCGTGGCCATCAGATCGAATTCCAGCGAAAGCGATATTTTTACTGTCCATGCCCAGCGCGCGGTTTCAATAAGCCATCTGTCGGCGGGCCGGCCTTCGTCCCGGATACCGAAACGGGCCGCGATGCGTTGCGCGCAGGGATGAGGAACGTCGGCGTTGCCGCCATTGGGGCGGGGCAGGTCGAGCGTGAGCTTCAACACTCCTTCATTACGCCCGCGCAACAAGGCCAGCGCCCGGTGCGAAGGTATTGCGGCAAACGCCTCGCGGAAGTCGAACCAGTCGCGGAATTTCGCCCCTTCGTTTTCTTTGCCTTCCATCACTGCGGAGCGGATTTCCCCTTCATCATGGAGAATCTGGCGCAGTTCGCCCAGCAAGGCGGCATCTTCCGAGAACCCTTCCATCAGAATCTGGCGTGCCCCATCGAGCGCCGCCTTTGCATTCCCGAAACCCGCGTCAGGGTTCAGGTATTCCAGCGCGGTGCTTTCCGGCGCCAATCCCGGGTCGGCGAGCAGCGCCCCGGCCAGCGGCGCGAGCCCCGCCTCACGGGCAATCTGTGCCTTCGTGCGGCGCTTCGGCCTGTAAGGCAAATAGAGGTCTTCCAGCCGCTGTTTGATTTCTGCGGATTCGATCAGTTCGCGCAATTCTGCCGTCAGCTTGTCCTGTTCCTGGATGGATGCCAGCACCACGGTGCGGCGCTCCTCCAGTTCTCGCAGGTAGGCCAGCCGTTCGGCGAGCGTGCGTAACTGCGTGTCATCCAGCCCGCCCGTGGCTTCCTTGCGGTAACGTGCGACGAAGGGAACCGTCGCGCCATCGTCGAACAAGCGCGCGGCAGCGGCAACCTGATGCGTGGAGACGCCGAGTTCATCGGCGATACGGTTTTCAATCGGGGCAAGCATGGGAAAAAGAAAGAAGTTGACGTAAATTACTAGTGTAGCAGCCTGATTGCCACTTTCGCAGGGATCAGGCGTCACCGACAAGGACGGCGCTGAACGGCAAGCGCCAGTGATAGGGCGTCCGGCCTCGTGGAGGCTCGCCGCCCATCTGCGTATTTTGCCCGATCCCTGTGAAAGGGTGTTCAGAACATGCGTTCCGGTTTGATTTTTGGTGCCAACAGTGTGCCACGCCGTGCGCGGCGGTGGCGCAGACCTTCGCGTTGTGCGGGACTCAGCGTGACTGTTGCGGGTTTGTTGCCCCGTCCGATGCCTTCGACGGCAAGCGGGGCATCGTCGGCGGGGACGGCAACGGCGGCCAGCCGTTCGTCCGGGTCGAGCGCCATGACGATCACGCCACGGCCACCGGCCTGAATTTTCATCTCGGCTTGCGGAAAAACCAATATCCGGCCCGCGCTCGACGCGCCAGCGATCCATTGTCCGATGACCCGCGCGGGGGCAAGCACCGTCTCCGCGCCTTCGAGCGTCATGAATGCCTTGCCTGCGCGTTGCCGCCCGGTGGCGTCGGCCAGCGCACAAATGAAACCGTAGCCGCCGCTGTTGGCAAAGAACCATGTGGACTCGGGTTCGGCGCTCACCACCTGGGCGAGTTTGCCGCCGTCCTGAAAGTCGATCAGGGTGGAAACGGGCACGCCATCGCCGCGCCCGCTTGGCAGGTCATAAACCCCTATCGTATAGGCACGGCCATGCGTGTCGATCACGATGAGCGGCCAGGCGCTGCGCGTCTCGATGACGGCCAGCGGAAAATCGCCCGCCTTGTAATTGATGCCCGCGGTGTCGATGCCGTGGCCCTGACGCGAGCGTACCCAACCGTTTTTCGACACGATCACCGTTACCGGCTCATCCGGTACGCTGATTTCGGCAGGCGCGACGGGGGCGACGGCTTCGATCAGGGTTCGGCGGGCGTCGCCGAATTTTTTGGCGTCGGTGTCGATTTCCTTCAACAGCAGACGGGTTTGCGCAGCACGGTTGTCGAGCAGCCGTTGCAGGCTGTCGCGCTCCTCGCGCAATTCGGCAAGTTCCTTCTCGATCCTGAATCCTTCCAGGCGGGCAAGTTGGCGCAGGCGGATTTCAAGGATGTCCTCGGCTTGCGCCTCAGTCAGCCCAAAAGCGGAAATCAGCGCCGGTTTGGGTTCGTCGGATTCGCGGATGACGCGGATGATTTCTTCGATGCGCAGGAAAGCGATCATGCGTCCGTCGAGGATGTGGATGCGCCGCTCGACTTCATCGAGCCGGAAGCGGCTGCGGCGCTGCACGGTGAGGTAGCGGAAGTTGACCCACTCGGCGAGGATTTGCAGCAGGTTTTTTTGTTGCGGCCTGCCATCGCGCCCGATCATCGTGAGATTGACCGAAACAGACGTTTCCAGGCTGGTATGCGCAAGCAGCACGGCCATGAATTCGTCGCGCGATTGACGGCTCGAACGCGGCTCCAGCACAATGCGCACCGGGGCCTTGTCGCTCGATTCGTCGCGCACGGCGTCGAGTGCGCCCAGCACGAGTTGCTTGAGGTTTTTTTGTTCCGCGCTGACTTCTTTTTTGCCCGCGCGGGGCTGCGGGTTGGTGAGGGATTCGATTTCGGCCAGCACCTGCGCGGCACAGACACCGTGCGGCAGTTCATCGACGATGGCGCGCCACTGCCCGCGCGCCAGTTCCTCGAAATGCCAGCGTGCCCGCATCCGCAGGCTGCCGCGCCCGCTGGCGTAAACTTCACGGATTGTCTGCGGCGTGGAGATTAACTGCCCGCCGCCGGGAAAATCCGGGCCGGGCAGGATGTTCAGGATGTCGTCGAGCGTCGCTTCGTTGTTGCAAATCAGGAAGATCGCGGCAGCGGCGGTCTCGTTCAGGTTGTGCGGCGGGATTTCCGTCGCCATGCCCACAGCGATGCCGGAAGCGCCGTTGAGCAGCACGAAGGGCAACCGTGCCGGGAGCAATTGCGGCTCCCTGAAAGCGCCATCGTAGTTGGGGGTGAAATCTGCCGTCCCCCTGTCGATCTCGGAGAGCAGGAGTTCGGCGATCGGGGTCAGGCGGCACTCGGTATAACGCATCGCCGCTGCCGAATCGCCGTCGCGCGAGCCGAAATTGCCCTGCCCGTCGACCAGCGGATAACGCAGTGAAAAATCCTGCGCCACCCGCACCATCGCCTCGTAGACGCTGGAGTCGCCGTGCGGGTGATATTTGCCGATCACATCGCCCACGACCCGCGCGGATTTGACGTGCCGTGCCGCCGCTGAGAGCCGCATTTCGTTCATCGCGAAAAGAATGCGGCGCTGGACGGGTTTCAGGCCGTCTTCGACCTGCGGCAACGCGCGCGCGCGCACCACGCTCATCGCGTAGGAGAGGTAGGCGCGCTCGGCGTACCAGTCCAGCGGGAGCACGTCGGAGGAAAGCGGGGAGGCGGTGTCGCCGGGGGGGAGGGCGTTATCGTTCATGAAACGGTGCGGCAGGAAGGCGTGTCGTGCGAGGGCGCGATATTACCCCATAAAAAATTCGCTCCAAAGGGACGATGGCCCCGGTCTGAACACTGTGAAACAGGGGACGGGTTTTAGGGGACGGGTTTTGCGGGAGCGAGGCTGCTTTGAAACCAGAACACATTTTCCAGGATATCGCTCTATCTCTCTTTGCGCGCATGACATGCATTCTGTACAATCGCAAGCTTTTATGGGCGTCTTTTTCGTTCATGGTGCAAAAGCTGGTCGTCGGTAACTGGAAGCTCAATGGCTGTCTGGCCGCAAACGAGGCTCTGATTGGAGCGTGCGGTGCGCTGGCCGGGGTGGATATGGCGGTATGCGTGCCGTTTCCGTATCTTGCCCAGGCGGCCTCGCTTCTGTCCGGGGTGGCATTGGGCGCACAGACAGTGAGTGAGTTTCAGTCCGGCGCGTATACCGGCGAGGTGAGCGCGGAGATGCTTGCTGAAATGGGCTGCCGTTATGTGATCGTCGGACACTCCGAGCGGCGCACGTTGTTCGGCGAGGATGACGCTACGGTTGGACGCAAGGCGCTGTCAGTGTTGCGGGCGGGGCTCGTGCCCATTGTCTGTGTCGGTGAATCGCTTGCTGAACGTGAAGCAGGGCGGGTGATGGAGGTGATTGGCCGTCAGCTTGGCGCGGTGCTGGGATCCATCGGCCTCCAGCAGTTGTCACGAACGGTCATTGCCTACGAGCCGGTATGGGCGATTGGCACCGGGCGTGCGGCGAGCGCGGACGAAGCACAAGAGGTGCACGCCGCGCTCCGGCGCTGGCTTGCGGATCATGATGCACCGGCGGCCGGGATGCGCATCCTTTATGGCGGCAGCGTCAAGACGGGCAACGCGGCGGCACTTTTCGCCATGCCCGATGTCGACGGGGGATTGATCGGGGGCGCGTCGCTGGTGGCGCGGGATTTCATGGCTATTTGCCGGACGGCGGCAGCAAACGGGGATCATTGAACACCCCATAGTGTTTTTTTTTGAGGTTTTTTTGAGGTTTTGAGGTATTGATGGGTACTACAGCTTTTAATCTGGTGTTGCTGGTCCATGTGTTGGCGGGGCTTGGAGTGATTGGCCTCGTCCTGATGCAGCACGGCAAGGGTGCCGATATGGGCGCGGCTTTTGGCAGCGGCGCTTCGGGCAGCCTGTTCGGGTCGTCCGGGTCGGCCAATTTCCTGAGCCGGACCACGGCGGTGCTGGCGACGGTGTTTTTTATTACCAGCCTGGGCCTGGCGTATCTGGCAAGCCATGCGCCGAAAGCGCCTTCCAGTATCATGGAAGGCGTCTCAATCCCTGCCGAAACCGTTCCTGACGCGATTCCCGTTCCCGCTCCCGCGCCAGTCCCCGGGACCGTGCCGGCCGGAAAAGGAAATGCGGGCGAGATCCCGGAATAGTTGAACAGCAAAAATAATCAGCCAAATCAATCAAATAAAATATGTTGCTAAAGCCTGCCCACGCCGTTGGAGACAAAAAGCCGCACAGTCTATACAATGCGGTGAGCTTTGTATATGACGTGAGACACTTTGCATGCGGGGTAAAAAGAACATAAAATCGCCGCCTGCTACGCCGACGTGGTGAAATTGGTAGACACGCTATCTTGAGGGGGTAGTGGCGACAGCCGTATGAGTTCGAGTCTCATCGTCGGCACCATGGATTGACGCGACAAGCGGGAATGACCGCTTGTTTGAAGAACTGCCAAAGACAAAGAATGAATGGCAACCTGAATCATCGCGCGGACTGCCGGAGTTTCAGGTTGTAACGAGAACAACAAGATGCGATGGGGGAGGGTAGGCCATGCTGGACAACTATCTGCCGGTTCTGCTGTTCGTTTTTATCGGCCTTGCTTTTGGTGTCGTTCCGTTCTTTCTTGGCAAGATGCTTGGGCCGAACCGGCCAGGCGCGGGGAAAATGGCCGCCTATGAGTGCGGTTTCGATGCGTTCGAAGACGCCCGGATGAAGTTCGACGTCCGCTACTACCTGATCGCCATCCTCTTCATCCTGTTCGATCTTGAAATTGCGTTCCTTTTTCCGTGGGCGGTGGTGTTCAAGGAGTTCATCGCCGCTCAGGCGGCGGAGTGGTTCATGTTCGGGGCGGTCATGGTGTTTCTCGCCATCCTGATTATCGGCTACATCGTTGAATGGAAGAACGGCGCGCTTGACTGGGAATGAGACATGAGTATCGAGGGCATTTTTCGTGAAGGTTTTGTGACCACGTCGATGGACACGGTCATCAACTGGATGCGCACGGGTTCCTTGTGGCCGGTAACTTTCGGGTTGGCCTGTTGCGCGATCGAGATGATGCACTCGGGGATGGCCCGTTATGATCTCGACCGCTTCGGCATCATTTTCCGCGCCAGCCCGCGCCAGTCCGACGTCATGGTCGTTGCCGGCACGCTGACCAACAAGATGGCTCCGGCGATGCGCCGGGTGTACGATCAGCTTGCCGAGCCGCGCTGGGTGGTTTCGATGGGTTCCTGCGCGAACGGCGGCGGTTATTATCATTATTCCTATTCGGTGGTACGCGGCTGTGACCGGATCGTGCCCGTCGATGTTTACGTTCCGGGATGTCCGCCCACGGCCGAAGCCCTGCTTTACGGCCTGCTGCAACTTCAGAACAAGATCAGGCGCACAAGCACCATCGCGCGCCGCTAAAGCGACATGGAGTTCAAATGAGTGCAAAACTTGAGCGCCTGAGCCAGATTTTACGGATTGTTCTGGATGGACGTTTGCGTTCGCTGGCCCAGGACCGGGGTGAGATCACGATTGAGGTGGGTGCGGAAGATTATCTGGCGGTTGCCCGTACCCTGCGCGATCACGCCGAGTTGCGGTTCGAACAGTTGGCGGATCTCTGCGGGGTGGATTATTCGGCTTATGGCAATGGCAAGGCCGCGTGTGAGCCTGGCAGGCGTTTTGCGACGGTTTTGCACATGCTGTCCATTGAACATAACTGGCGGTTGCGCCTCAAGGTATTTTCCATAGACGACAATTTCCCGGTGCTCGATTCGGTTTGCGACCTGTGGCCGAGCGCCAACTGGGATGAGCGTGAAGCGTTTGACTTGTTCGGCATCATGTATTCCGGCCACACCGATTTGCGCCGCATCCTGACCGATTATGGTTTTGTGGGACATCCCCTGCGCAAGGATTTCCCGGTTTCGGGGTACACGGAAATGCGTTACGACGCCGAGACAGAACGGGTGATTTACCAGCCGGTGACGATCGAGCCGCGCGAGAATGCGCCGCGCGTCGTGCGCGAAGCAGGTTACGGGGATACCGGCCATGTCTGAGATTCGCAATTACACGCTCAACTTTGGCCCGCAGCACCCGGCGGCGCATGGGGTGTTGCGTCTGGTGCTCGAACTCGATGGCGAGGTCGTCGAGCGCGCCGACCCGCATATCGGGCTGCTGCATCGCGGAACCGAAAAACTCACCGAGACCCGTACCTGGTTGCAGTCCGTGCCCTTTATGGACCGGCTCGATTACATGGGGATGATGTGCACCGAGCACGCTTACTGCCTGGCGGTGGAAAAGCTGCTTGGTGTCGAGGTTCCAGAGCGCGCCCGGTACATCCGGGTGATGTTTGATGAAATAACCCGCGTCATGAGCCATTTGATGCTCATCGGCTCACACGCCTTCGACATTGGCGCGATGACGATGATCCTCTACACCTTCCGTGAGCGTGAAGAACTGTTCGACGTCTACGAGGCGGTGTCCGGGGCGCGGATGCATCCGGCATATTATCGGCCTGGCGGCGTTTACCGCGACCTGCCCGATACCATGCCCAAATACAAACCCAGCCGCTTCAAGAGCGAAAGCCGCCTCAAGGAACTCAACGCGGCGCGTGAAGGGTCGCTGCTCGATTTCATCGAGGCTTTCTTTGATCGTTTCCCGAAATGCTGCGACGACTACGAGACGCTGCTTACCGAGAACCGCATCTGGAAGCAGCGTACCGTGGGGATCGGCGTGATGTCTCCCGAACGGGCGCTGGCGATGGGCTTTACCGGGCCGATGCTGCGCGGTTCGGGTATTGCCTGGGATTTGCGCAAGAAGCAACCCTATGAGGTCTACGACCGTTTTGATTTCGATATTCCGGTCGGCAAGAACGGGGACTGTTACGACCGTTACCTGTGCCGGATGGAGGAAATGCGCCAGTCGACGCGGATCATTCGTCAATGTATCGAATGGCTGCGAAATAACCCCGGCCCGGTCATTACCGATGACCACAAGGTGGCTCCGCCGAAGCGCGAAAAGATCAAGGGCGACATGGAGGAGTTGATCCACCATTTCAAGCTTTTTTCCGAAGGCTTCCATGTCCCCGAGGGTGAGGTATATGCCGCCATCGAGCATCCGAAAGGGGAGTTCGCTGTCTACGCGATCTCGGATGGTGCCAACAAACCCTATCGGATCAGGCTGCGTTCGGCGGGCTTCATTCATCTGGCGGCGATGGACGAGCTTGCGCGCGGGCACATGATTGCCGATGTGGTGGCGCTCATGGGCACGCTGGATGTTGTGTTTGGCGACGTGGACAGGTAGGCCGCCGATCGGAGAACGCTTCGCGGAAGAACCAGATATGCTAAGTCAAGAATCGTTACAGCAGATAGACCGGGAAATTGCCAAATACCCGCCCGGCAAGAAGCAGTCGGCGATCATGTCGGCGTTGCGCGTCGCGCAGCAGGAAAAGGGCTGGTTGCCGAGAGAGATCATTGAGTTCGTGGCCGGTTATCTCGATGTCCCGCCGATTGCCGCTTGGGAGGTGGCGAGCTTTTACGGTATGTACGACCTCACGTACGTGGGCCGCCACAAGATCACGGTGTGCACCAATCTGCCCTGTGCGCTTTCCGGCGGGGTGCATGCGGCCGAGTATCTGAAGAAGAAACTGGGCATTGATTTCAACGAAACCACGCCGGATGGCAACTTCACCCTCAAGGAAGGGGAATGCATGGGCGCTTGCGGGGACGCGCCGGTGCTGCTGCATAATAACCATCATATGTGCAGCCACATGACGACCGAGAAAATCGACCAGATGCTGGCCGACCTGGAGAAGCAATGAGCGAGCATAGACTGATCCTCGCCGGCCTCGACGGCGACCGTACCTGGCGGCTTCAGGATTACGTCGCGCGGGGGGGCTACGAAGCGTTCCGCAAGATCCTCGCGGAAAAAACGCCGTCCGATACCATCATCGCCGAGCTCAAGGCTTCGAACCTGCGTGGGCGCGGCGGCGCGGGCTTTCCGACCGGCCTGAAGTGGTCGTTCATGCCGCGCTCCTTCCCCGGCGACAAATATCTGGCCTGCAACTCAGACGAAGGCGAGCCGGGTACGTTCAAGGATCGGGACATCCTGCGCCATAACCCGCACACGGTGATCGAGGGAATGCTCATCGCTGCCTATGCGACGGGCTGTACGCGGGGCTACAACTACATCCACGGCGAGATTTTTGAGGTTTACCGGCGTTTTGAGGAAGCCCTGGATGAAGCGCGCGCTGCCGGGTTCCTCGGCCAGAATATCCTCGGCAGCGAATTTTCCTTTGAACTCTTCGCGCATCACGGCTACGGAGCCTACATCTGCGGCGAGGAAACCGCGCTGCTCGAATCCATGGAAGGCAAGAAGGGGCAGCCGCGCTTCAAACCGCCGTTTCCGGCTTCCTACGGGCTGTACGGCAAGCCGACGACGGTCAACAACACCGAAACATTTGCCTCGGTGCCTTTCATCATGAAGATGGGCGGCGAGGCTTTCATGAATCTGGGCAAGCCCGGTAACGGCGGCACGAAAATCTTCTCGGTTTCCGGCCATGTTTGCAGGCCGGGCAATTATGAGATCAACCTTGGCACGCCGTTTTCCGATCTGTTGGCGATGGCAGGCGGAATGCGTGGCGGGCGCAAGCTCAAGGCGGTGATCCCGGGCGGCTCTTCCGCGCCGGTGGTTCCTGCCGACATCATGATGGACTGCACGATGGATTTCGACTCGATTTCCAGGGCGGGGTCGATGCTCGGCTCCGGCGCGGTGATCGTCATGGATGAGACCACCTGCATGGTATGGGCGCTGGAACGTTTGTCCCGGTTTTATCATGAGGAATCCTGTGGTCAGTGCACGCCCTGCCGTGAAGGCACGGGTTGGCTGTATCGCGTGGTACACCGGATTGAGCATGGCGCCGGGCGGCCCGAAGACCTCGACTTGCTGCTCTCTGTGGCGGAAAACATCTCGGGGCGCACCATTTGCGCGCTCGGTGACGCGGCGGCAGGGCCGGTGCAGAGCTTCGTCAAGCATTTCGCCGACGAGTTCGGGTACCACATCGAAAACAAGAAATGCTTGGTTCTTCCTGCTGTGCAGGATGCCGGCAGCCAAATTTACGTGAGCCAGTCATGCTAGACATTGAAATCGACGGCAAGGCGGTTCAGGTTCCGGTAGGCAGCACCGTGATGGATGCCGCGACCCTGGCCGGCATCTACATCCCCCATTTCTGCTATCACAAAAAATTGTCGATCGCGGCAAGTTGCCGCATGTGCCTTGTGCAAGTCGAAAAAGCCCCCAAGCCGCTGCCCGCGTGCGCCACGCCCGTGACCAACGGCATGAAGGTCTGGACCCGTTCAAAGGCGGCGGTACAGGCGCAGAAAGGGGTTATGGAGTTCCTGCTCATCAATCATCCGCTGGATTGCCCGGTCTGCGACCAGGGCGGCGAATGCCAGTTGCAGGATTTGTCGGTTGGCTATGGCGGCTCGTGCGCGCGCTATCAGGAAAAAAAGCGCGTCTTCGTCAACAAGAACTTCGGCCCGCTGATTGCCTCCGAGGCCAGCCGCTGCATCAATTGCACGCGCTGCGTGCGATTCACCGCCGAAATCGGCGGCGAAATGGAATTGGGGCAGGCGTTCCGGGGCGATCATGCCGAAATCATGACCTTCCTCGGACGCGCGGTCGATTCTGAACTCTCCGGCAATGTCATCGATCTTTGCCCGGTTGGCGCGTTGACTTCCAAGCCGTTCCGCTACAGCGCCCGTACCTGGGAATTGTCGCGGCGCAGTTCAATCAGCCCGCACGATTCGCTCGGAACAAATCTCATCGTCCAGACAAAGAACGACGTGGTCAAGCGGGTGCTGCCCCTGAACAATGACAACCTCAATGAATGCTGGCTGGCCGACAGGGATCGTTTCTCCTACGAGGCGCTCACGAGCGAGCAGCGCCTGGTTTCGCCGATGATGCGCAACGGAGAAGGCTGGCATGCTGAATCGTGGCAAATCGCGCTTGCACACGTTTCCAGCGCCCTGTGCGCCATCGTGAGCGAACAGGGCGGGCAGGCGCTTGGCGCGCTGGCTTCCCCGCATTCAACGGTTGAAGAGCTTTATCTGCTGCAAAAACTGACGCGCGGCCTGGGGTCGGAAAATATCGATTTCCGTCTGCGCCGCCACGATTTCCGGGGGGACGCCGTGCGTTCCGGGATTCCCTGGCTTGGCATGACTGTGGCTGATGTCCACGGTCTCAACGCTATCTTGGTCATCGGCAGTTTTCTGCGCAAAGACGCGCCGTTGCTCGCGCAGAAAGTGCGCCATTCCGCGTTGCGCCATGGTTTGGAGGTGTGTACCGTGGGGCCGAACGCCGAAGACTGGCGGATGCCGATGGCGACCCGTGCGCTGGTAGCGCCTTCCGGGATGGTGGATACCTTGGCCGCCATTGCTGCCGCGCTGGCGGAAAAAACCGGCAAGGCGCTCTCGGATACGCTGGCGGCGAGAGTGCCGACAACGGTTTCGGACGATGCCCGTGCCATTGCGAAAAGCCTTGCCGATGGCGAAAAGACGGCAGTATGGCTTGGCAATCTCGCCGAACAGCATCCGCGTGCCGCCGAATTGCACCTGTGGGCGCAGGAGATTGCGCGCCTGTCCGGGGCTTCCTTCGGTTTCATTGGCGAAGCTGCCAACAGCGTGGGGGGGTATTTTGCCGGGGCCGTGCCAAGAGAAAAGGGGCTGGACGCGCGGGCGATGATCGAATCGCCACGCCATGCCTACCTGCTGCTTGGGGCCGAACCGGATCTCGATTTCGCTGACGGCGCTGCGGCGGTGGATGCAATGAACCGTGCGCGGCTGGTGGTAGCCATCAGCGCCTTCGATTCCCCCGTCTTGCGCCAGGTTGCCGATGTGCTGTTGCCGCTGGCCCCGTTTACCGAGACACCGGGAACTTTCGTGAATTGCATCGGGGACGTGCAGAGTTTCGAGGCTTCGACACATTCGCGCGGAGAAGCCCGTCCGGGCTGGAAAATCCTGCGGGTGTTGGGCAACCTGCTCGAATTGCCTGGTTTTGAACAAGACAATATCGAAGCCGTGCGTGATGAGGCGCTGACCGGTAACAGCAGTTGCTATGCCCGGCTCAACAACGCCATCGGCGACGTGCCGGTGGCCGAGCCCCCTGCGGCACGCGCCAATGTTTTCCAGCGGGTTGCCGATGTGCCGGTTTATTTCACCGATCCGCTGGTGCGGCGCGCAGCTTCGCTGCAAAAAACTGCCGATGCCGCGCCGCCCGTGGCAAGGATGCCGTCGGCGACGATGGCGGCCTTGGGTGTGCAGCCCGCCGCCAGCAGGGTGCGGGTCAGGGGAAGAACCGGGGAGAGCGTCGAACTGCGAGTCGAAGCGGACGAGAACCTTGCTCTTGGTTGTATCCGCATTGCCGCCGCGCACGCATCTACCGTGGCGCTTGGTCCACTGCATGGCGAATTGAGCGCGGAGCGACTTTGATGGACGCGATAAAGCAAATGCTTGGAAACCTTCTGGAGCCGCTTTTCGGGCCACTCTGGCCTGCGGTGTGGGCACTGATAACGATTGTCGCCCTGCTCGCGCCGCTGATGCTGTGCGTGGCCTATCTCACGTATTTCGAGCGCAAGGTCATCGGCGCCATCCAGTTGCGTGTCGGGCCGAACCGGGTCGGGCCGCTGGGACTGCTGCAACCGATTGCCGACGCGGTCAAGCTGCTTCTCAAGGAAGTCATCATTCCGAGCGGGGCCAACAAGGCGCTTTTCGTCATTGGCCCGATTCTCGCCATCGCGCCTTCGCTGGCGGCCTGGGCGGTGGTTCCGCTCGACAAGGGCGTCGTGGTGGCCGACATCAACGCCGGTTTGCTCTACCTGGTGGCGATTGTTTCGATAGAGGTCTACGGCATCATCATCGCGGGGTGGGCATCGAACTCCAAGTATGCTTTCCTTGGCGCGATGCGGGCGACGGCGCAGATGGTGTCCTACGAGGTTTCGCTCGGCTTCGCGCTGATCTGCGTGTTGCTGATCTCATCGAGCCTCAACATGACAGATATCGTCACCCGGCAGGGAGAGGGTACCTTCGCCAGCATGGGACTCGGCTTCCTGTCATGGAACTGGTTGCCACTGCTGCCGATGTTCGTGATCTATTTCGTCTCCGGCCTCGCGGAGACCAACCGGGCGCCGTTCGACGTGGTGGAAGGCGAATCCGAGATCGTTGCCGGGCATATGGTCGAGTATTCGGGCATGGCCTTCGCGCTGTTTTTCCTGGCCGAGTATGCGAACATGATTCTGGTGTCTGTAATGACCTCGATCCTGTTCCTCGGCGGCTGGCTCTCTCCGGTGGGTTTTATGCCGGACGGGTTCCATTGGCTGGCTTTGAAGACGGCGTTCTTCCTGTTCGTCTTCTTGTGGGTACGCGCCACTTTCCCCCGTTTCCGCTACGACCATGTCATGCGTCTGGGCTGGAAAGTGTTCGTTCCGATCACAATAGTGTGGGTCGTGGTGGTGGCGGGGTGGATGATGTCTCCGCTGTCGATCTGGAAATAACAAGGTAAAGGGATAGGCCGTGGGAGCCAGGGATTACATTGGAAGCCTGTTCCTCAAGGAACTGTTCAAGGGGCTGGCGCTGACCGGACGCCATTTCTTCCGGCGCAAGCTCACACAAATGTTCCCCGAGGAAAGAACGCCGTTGAGTCCGCGTTTTCGGGGGTTGCATGCGTTGCGGCGCTACCCGGACGGCGAGGAGCGTTGTATCGCCTGCAAGTTGTGCGAGGCGGTCTGCCCGGCAATGGCGATCACCATCGAAATTGGCGAACGCGAGGATGGTTCGAGGCGCACGACCCGCTACGACATGGATTTCAGCAAGTGCATCTATTGCGGCTTCTGTGAGGAAGCCTGCCCGGTGGATGCCATTGTGGAGACGCAGATTTTCGACTATCACGGCGAGGAACGCAGCGATCTTTATTACACCAAGAAGATGCTGCTGGCGACAGGGGATCGCTTCAAGGATCAGATCGAAGCGGCCAAAGCGGCGGATGCCAAGTATCGGTGAGACATCGGATGAAACGGTTTTTTGCTCTTTTCGTGCTGTCGTCGTTATTGATGCCTTCGTGGGCATCCGCTTGTGTTTGTGATATATCGAAGTCGGCTGTAATTTCATATGATGACGCCAATGGGGCTAATAGCGCCGATGACTTTGTTCACGTCAGGTTTTATGACAATGCTGATGTTGTGGCGCTTGTCACGGTCAGCAAAGTGGTGAAGAAAGCTGAACGGCTCAATGCGAATGTAAAAGTTCTTCAGTCATGGAAAGAAAAAGTAGCAGGCAACGTACGTATTTTCGTTCCCAGGCATTTTGGCGAATATGACTATTACTTTGAGTTGCAGAAGGGCAAGACCTACGTGCTGTTTCTTGCGCGCAGAGGGTCAAAAGAGTTCGAGGCCGGATTTTGCATGGGCAATCCGGTTGAAGGTAAAGAACGCGTGGCTGAACGTGTCCAGTGGCTGAACAGCCATAGTGAGAGGCTGGACAGCCATAGCAGGAAAATGTGAGCAGGGGAGTCATGGAATTTTCAACCTTCATTTTCTATTTTTTCGCGACAGTCCTCGTCTTGGCCGGGCTGGGGGTCATTACCGCGCGTAACCCCGTGTACGCGGCGTTGTTCCTGGTGCTGGCGTTTTTCAGCGCCGGGGGTGTCTGGCTGCTGCTGTCCGCCGAATTCCTCGCCATCGTGCTTATCATGGTCTATGTCGGCGCGGTGATGGTGCTCTTCCTGTTCGTGGTGATGATGCTCGATATCGATTTCGCCCACCTGCGCGAAGGGTTCTGGAAATACCTGCCGATGGGAGCGGCTGTTGGCGTGTTGCTGGCTGTCGAAATGGGCCTGGTGCTGGCAAATGGCTTTGGCGGCAAACCGATGCCTGCGGCAGCGGCGACCATCACCGGTCAGGCCACGCCTGTTGCGTGCGGCAACAACATCTGTGAGCTGGGCCGGGTGCTCTATACCGAATATGCCTATCCGTTCGAGCTTGCGGCGCTGGTGTTGCTGGTAGCGATGATTGCGGCGGTATCCCTGACGTTGCGCCGTCGCTCGGGCCCGTATTCCGAGAAGTACATTTCGCCGGAGTCGCAGGTTGCCGTTCGTCACGAAGATCGGATGATGCTGGTAAAGATGGCCGCCGAAAAGGAAGCGCCCGAAGGACCCGCTGCGCCTGCCGGGGCAGAAGGACAATGAACATGCTGTTCGTGGAGCCACTGACAAGATGCTTTCGCTAACCCACTATCTCATTCTGGGCGCGATATTGTTCGCCATCAGCGTGGCCGGGATTTTCCTCAACCGGAAGAATCTCATCGTCCTCCTGATGTCGATCGAATTGATGCTGCTGGCGGTCAACATCAATTTCGTCGCGTTTTCGCGCTACCTGGGGGATATCGCCGGGCAGGTTTTCGTTTTCTTCATCCTCACCGTGGCAGCGGCTGAATCGGCCATCGGCTTGGCGATTCTCGTCGCTTTGTTCCGCAACCGGCGCACGATCCACGTGGATGACCTGGATAGCCTCAAGGGATAAGGACACGCCGCGATCATGGACATGAAAACGCTTTATCTTCTCGTGCCCCTTGCGCCGCTGGCCGGGGCGATTATCGCTGGCCTGTTCGGCAGGCAGATCGGGCGCACCGGCGCGCATTGTGCCGCCATTGCCGGCGTGCTGGTTTCCTTTGTGGTTTCGGTGATGGTCTTCCAGGACGTGCAGCAGGCTGGGTATAAGCCCTTCAACGGCACGGTCTATACCTGGATGCAGGCTGGAGGGGTGAATTTCGAAGTCGGTTTCCTGATCGACAAGTTGTCCGTGCTGATGATGCTGGTCGTCAGTTTCGTGTCCCTGATGGTGCATATCTACACCATCGGCTACATGTCCGAAGACCCCGGTTATCAGCGGTTTTTCAGCTATATCTCGCTGTTTACCTTTGCGATGCTGATGCTGGTGATGTCCAACAACTTCCTCCAGCTTTTCTTCGGATGGGAAGCGGTGGGGCTGGTTTCTTACCTGTTGATCGGTTTCTGGTACAAGCGCCCGACGGCGATTTACGCCAACCTGAAAGCGTTCCTGGTCAATCGCGTGGGGGATTTCGGTTTTCTGCTTGGTATCGCCCTGATCGTTGCCTACGCCGGCAGCCTCGGTTATGCGGATGCGTTCGATTCCGCGTCAAAACTGGCAGGGATGGAAGTTCCGGGCATCGGCTGGCCCTTGCTCACCACGATCTGCATCTGTCTGTTCATCGGCGCGATGGGCAAGTCGGCGCAGGTTCCGCTGCATGTGTGGCTGCCCGATTCGATGGAAGGCCCGACCCCGATTTCCGCGCTGATCCACGCCGCGACGATGGTGACGGCGGGTATTTTCATGGTGGCGCGGATGTCGCCGCTCTTTGAACTGTCTGAAACCGCGCTTGCCTTCGTGTTGGTCATTGGGGCGACCACGGCGCTTTTCATGGGCTTCCTCGGCATCGTCCAGAACGACATCAAGCGTGTGGTGGCGTATTCCACCCTGTCGCAGTTGGGTTACATGACGGTGGCGCTCGGTGTGTCGGCTTACTCGGTGGCCATCTTCCACCTGATGACGCACGCTTTCTTCAAGGCGCTGCTCTTCCTCGGGGCGGGTTCGGTCATCATCGGCCTGCACCACGATCAGGATATGCGCAACATGGGCGGCCTGCGGAAGTACATGCCGATTACCTGGATCACTTCGCTTGTCGGTTCGCTGGCCCTGATCGGTACGCCGTTCTTCTCCGGTTTCTATTCCAAGGATTCGATCATCGAGGCAGTGCATGCCTCCTCGATTCCCGGTGCGGGTTACGCGCTTTTCTGTGTGCTTGTGGGAGTGTTCGTGACCGCGTTCTATTCGTTCAGGATGTATTTCCTCGTCTTCCACGGCAAGGAGCGGTTCGGGCAGGCGCACCACGGGCATGGGGACGGGCATGATGAAGAACATCATGGCCTCGCGCCGGGGCAGAAGCCGCACGAATCGCCATGGGTGGTGACGCTGCCGCTGATCCTGCTGGCAATCCCGTCTGTCTTGATCGGTTATTGCACGATCGGGCCGTTGCTCGACGAGGGCTGGTTTGGCGCTTCGATTTTTGTTGGGGAGAACCACGCCGCCGTTTTCGGGGAAATCAGGGAGATTTTGTCCCATGGCGCGGCGGGCATGGCGCTGCATGGTTTCGCGGCCCCGCCATTCTGGTTGGCGTTGGCCGGAGTCATGACCGCCTGGGTGTTTTACATGCTCAAACCCGAATGGCCTGTTGCCATCCGGCGCAAGCTTGGCGGCCTCATTGCCGTACTGGAAAACAAGTATTACTTCGACCGTTTCAACGAGATTGTTTTTGCGGGCGGCGCTTGCGCGCTTGGTAATAAGTTATGGCGCAAGGGTGAGCAGGAGCTGATCGACGGCGTCGGGGTGTCCGGGTCGTCCGGGCTGGTGGGGTTCGCGGCGCGTGCCGTCGGGATGCTTCAGACCGGCCACCTGTATCAATATGCCTTTACCATGATCGTCGGAGTATTTGTCCTGCTGACTTTCTGGGTTTCTTTCGGTTGAGCGGGGCAAACGGATAACGAGAGCGAACGCGCTTTGATCGGCGCATTGAACGGAAAGCAACAATGACGGATATTCCCTTCCTCAGTCTGGCGATATGGATACCGATACTCGGTGGGCTGCTGGTGCTGGCCACCGGGCCGGATACCAATGCCCGCATGGCGCGCGTGGCGGCGCTGCTGACCGCAATTCTGGGTTTTGCCGTGACCATCCCGCTCTATGCCCGTTTTGAGACTGGCTCCTTTGCCATGCAGTTCGAAGAGTTACGGCCCTGGATTGAGTATTTCAACATCAATTATCACCTCGGCGTCGACGGTATCTCGCTGTGGTTCGTGCTGCTGAATGCCTTCATGACCATCATCGTGGTGATCGCGGGATGGACGTCCATCCAGAGCCGGGTGGCGCAGTACATGGCTGCCTTTCTCATCATGTCCGGCCTGATGAACGGCATTTTCTCGGCGCTTGATGGCGTGCTGTTTTACGTCTTCTTTGAAGCTTCGCTGATTCCGCTCTATCTCATCATTGGTATCTGGGGCGGGCCGAACCGGGTCTACGCGGCCTTCAAGTTCTTCCTCTTTACATTGGCCGGTTCGCTGTTGCTGTTGCTGGCGCTCATCTATCTTTACAACACGACCGGCAGCTTCGAGATTCTCGAATGGCACCGAACCCCCGTGGCCGTGGGGGCACAGACATTGATTTTCTTCGCCTTCCTCGCGGCCTTCGGGGTCAAGGTGCCAATGTGGCCGGTACATACCTGGTTGCCGGATGCCCACGTTGAAGCGCCCACGGGCGGTTCGGTGGTGCTGGCGGCCATTGCCCTGAAACTCGGTGCTTACGGTTTTGTCCGGTTTGCGTTGCCCATCGTGCCGGACGCGTGCAGGGAGTTTACCTGGCTCGTTGTCGGGCTGTCGCTGGTCGCGGTGGTCTATATTGGTTTCGTGGCGTTGGCGCAGACCGACATGAAGAAGCTTGTCGCCTATTCTTCGGTTTCGCACATGGGGTTCGTCACCCTCGGATTTTTTCTGCACAATCAGCTTGGCATCGAGGGTGCGCTGGTCCAGATGATTTCCCACGGCTTTGTTTCCGGCGCGATGTTCCTGTGCATCGGCGTGCTCTACGACCGCGTGCACTCGCGCCAGATTGCCGATTACGGCGGCGTGGTGAACACCATGCCGAAGTTTGCCGCTTTCTTTATGCTCTTTGCGATGGCGAACGCGGGTTTGCCTGCGACGAGCGGTTTTGTCGGTGAATTCACCGTCATCCTTGGCGCGATGCAGGAGAGCTTCCTGATCGCCTTCCTCGCGGCGACCACCCTGATTCTTGGCGCGGCCTACACGCTGTGGATGTACAAGCGCGTGGTGTTCGGCGCAGTGGCGAATGAGAAGGTGGCCGGGCTGACCGATATCAACCGGCGCGAATTCTTTTTCCTTGCCTTGCTCGCCCTGTGCGTGCTGGCGATGGGTCTGTATCCCTTCCCCTTCACTGATGTGATGCACGCTTCGGTAAATCATCTCCTGGAACATGTTAATGGCAAAATGCTCCCGCTCTGAGCAGGCGCAGCCCGATAACGGACGATCGAAAGATGAGCTTTGATGTTTCCAATCTTTACTCGGCGACGGCCGAAGTTTTCGTCGCGATCATGATCCTGGCGATCATGCTCGCGACGGCTTTCGCTCGTGACATTGCGCGTGGCCTGGCCTATGTGCTAACCCAGCTCACGCTGATCGTGGCGACCTTCATCACGTTCTTTACCCTGGAGGCCACGAGCGATTTTGCCTTCAGCAACATGTTCGTGCGTGACCCGCCGGGCGGCATTCTCAAGCTGATGGTGTATCTCTCGATGATGGTCGCGCTGCTCTATGGGCGCGGTTATCTTGCGGACCGCAAGCTTGATCGCCCCGAGTATTACTTGCTCGCGCTCCTGACCACTCTCGGCATGATGGTGATGATTACCGCCAACCATCTGCTGATTCTCTATGTCGGTCTGGAGATGATGTCGCTCGCGCTCTACGCGCTGGTGGCGTTCGACCGTGACACGGCGCGTTCCACCGAGGCAGGGATGAAGTATTTCGTGCTGGGGGCGCTCGCCTCCGGCCTGTTGCTCTACGGCATGTCGATGATCTACGGCGCGACCGGCGGATCGCTGGAGCTGTCTGCGGTGCATCAGGCCGTGGCCAGCAAAGGGGTTGACAAGACGGTGCTGCTTTTCGGCCTTGTTTTTCTCGTTGCCGGTATCTCGTTCAAGTTGGGTGTCGCGCCGTTCCACATGTGGGTTCCCGATGTCTATCAGGGGTCGCCGACCGCCGTGACGCTCATTCTGTCCAGTGCGCCCAAGCTTGCCGCTTTCGCGCTGGCGCTGCGCCTGCTGGCGAGCGCGTTGCCCGAATTGGCCGGGCATTGGCAATCCATGCTGCTGTTCGTTGCCGCCATGTCCATTGTCCTGGGTAACCTTGCGGCGCTGATACAGCACAACATCAAACGTATGCTGGCTTACTCCGGCATCTCGCACATGGGTTTCATGCTCATGGGGCTACTCTCCGGCGGCGAAGCTTCCGCTGCCGCCACGGGTTACAGCAGCGCCATGTTTTACGCCATTTCCTACGCGCTTATGACTTTGGCCGCGTTCGGGATGGTCGTGCTGCTCTCGCGCGAGGGGTTCGAGGCCGAAAACATTGAGGACTTCAAGGGACTCAACCGCCGCAACCCCTGGTTTGCATTGCTCATGCTTTTCGTGATGTTCTCGATGGCGGGCATTCCTTTCTTCGTCGGCTTCTTTGCCAAGTTCTCCGTGCTCCAGGCAGTGATCCAGGCGGGGCATTTCTGGATTGCGGTGTTGGCGGTGACGATGTCGCTCATCGGCGCTTTCTACTATCTGCGCGTCGTCAAATTCATGTATTTCGATGAGCCGGTTGACAATACCCCGCTCAATGCCTCGGGCGAGTTGCAGGTGATGCTGTCGCTCAACGGCGTGGCCATTGCCTTGCTCGGGCTGATGCCGGGAACGCTGCTGAAATGGTGCGAAGGTGCCATGAGGGCGGCGTTTGTGGTTGGCGGTTGAACTGAAAGCGGGAAGAACACGATATGAAAGGTTCTGCCACGGTCTGGATTGTGGTGGGTCTTGCCCTTGTGGCGGCCAATCTGCCCTTCCTGTTTGAGCGAGTGATGTTCGTCTGGCCTCACCCCTCGGGACGCAAAGCGTTCGGTTGGCGGTTTCTGGAACTGCTCGTGCTTTATCTTGTCGTGGGGGGGGCCGCTTTCCTGCTGGAAAAAAGCGCCTATGGCAGCGTTTATCCGAAAAACTGGCAATTCTACGTGGCCATGCTCTGCCTTTTTTTCGTGTTTGCCTTTCCGGGGTTCATCTATCGCCATCTGTGGCGCAACAATCGCCGCCGCACCGTTGAAATGCCGCGCTGCCAGGAATAAATCAATTCGTGCGCGGGGTGCATGTACAATCTATCCCACGGCTTTTTAACGTCTTGACCCATACGCGCGGGTTTTCTCATGAGCCAAGCCACGTCCTCCCGTTCCACTTGGTCCAGTCGCTGGGCTTTCATTCTCGTCACCATTGGTTCTGCCGTCGGGCTCGGCAATATCTGGAAGTTCTCTTATCTTGCCGGCGCGAGCGAGGGCAGCGTGGGAGTCTTCGTCGTCGTTTATCTGGTTTGTGTCGCCCTCATCGGGTTGCCGCTCCTCATGGCGGAAATTCTCATTGGCAGGCGAGGACGGGGCAATCCCGTCGTTGCCATGCTCAATACCGCCGAAGAATCGGGTAATTCTTCGTGGTGGGCCTTGCTGGGATGGGTCGGGATATTCGGCGCGTTGATGATCTTGTCGTTTTACAGCGTGGTTTCAGGATGGATGGTGGACTATTTCTGGCAATCGCTGGTGGAGGGGGTGTATGTCAATACGGCAGAAGAGGCCAAGGCGGCTTATGACGCAATGATAAGCGACCCTTTGCGTTTGGGCCTGTGGCATACCGTTTTCATGATTCTTACCGCTGGCGTGGTGGCGCGGGGTGTGGTAGGCGGAATCGAAGCCGCCAACAAGATCATGCTTCCGCTGCTTTTCCTGATTCTGGTTTTGCTGACCATATGGGGCGCGGTGGCGGGTGACATGCCGAAGGCGCTCGGTTTCATGTTCAACCTCAAGACCGAAGCGATCAAACCTGGCGTCGTCATTGACGGGATGGGGCATGCCTTTTTCTCATTGAGTCTCGGGATGGGGGCCATCATGGCCTATGGCTCCTATCTCGACAAAAAGACGAATATCGGCCACACCTGCGTGTGGATTGCGGCAGCCGGCTCTTTCATCGGATTGCTTTCCGGGGCAGCCATTTTTTCGCTGACTTTCGGCTACGGGCTGACGCCCGCCGCCGGGCCGGGTCTCATCCTCCAAACCCTGCCGCTTGCCTTCACCTACATGCCCGGTGGGCGGCTGTTTGCCATCTTCTTCTTTCTTTTCGTCATTTTTGCGGCTTGGACGTCATCCATCTCGCTCCTGGAACCTTTCGTTTCCTGGCTTACCGAACGCTATGGCATCCGCCGCGCCCGGGCGGCGTGGGGGACGGCGTTGCCGGTGTGGCTGCTTGGCCTGGCGGTGTGCCTGTCATTCAACAAATGGTCGGAATTCAAGATTTTTGGCCGTATCCTTTTCGAACTGCTGGATCATCTCGCCACGCGCGTCATGATGCCGCTTTCCGGGCTTGCCATCGCCATCTACGTGGGCTGGCGGCTTGGCAAGGTGATCGTTGTGGACGAGATACGCCTGAAACAGCGCGCGTTTACCCTGTGGTTCAATGTGTTGCGCTTTATCGTGCCGGTTGGCATTACGCTGATATTTCTCTATGAACTGGTCTTGCGGGATTGGCTCAAATAAGAATAGAGATATTGATGATATGATGAATAAAAGTGAAACAAAGCTCGTTGCGCTGGACGACCTCGCTGTCGGAAATCGTTACCTGAGCCGGGAATTTCCGCTCGATACGGCGCAGATCAAGGATTTTGCCCGCAATTTCGATCCGCAGCCATTTCATCTGGATGAATTTGCCGCCGCACAATCCTTTTTCGGGGGACTTGCTGCCAGCGGCTGGCACACGGCGGCAATCACCATGCGGCTGATGGTGGAAAGCGTTCCGTTCTCGGAGGGTCTCATCGGCGCGGGGGTCGAAATTTCCTGGCCGTGCCCGACCCGTCCCGGCGATGTATTGCGGACAGAAAGTACCATCGTCGGCATTGTGCCGTCCAAATCCAGACCCGGCCGGGGAATCGTCACCCTGCAAACCGATACGTTCAACCAGGACGGCGAACAGGTGCAGAAACTGGTGTCGAAGCTGTTGGCGTTTCGGCGCGGGGCGAAATAAGCCGTGGCAAATCTTGGAGCAGTTGCCCCAGGCGCAGGGCATCCATGAATTTCATCGACCTTCCCCAGATGGTTTCCGCTTTCGGAAGCGTGGCGCTGCCCGGTTCCAAGAGCATTTCCAACCGTGCGCTGCTCTTGGCCGCGCTTGCGCAGGGGGAAACGGAATTACATGCCTTGCTGGATTCCGACGATACGGCGCGGATGCGGGAGGCGCTCGCGGCATTGGGCGTTGTGATGTCAACGGCAGGCGAGGGAGGCTTGCGGGTGACAGGTTGCGGTGGGCGGTTTCCCGTGCGGCAGGCAGAGCTTTCTCTCGGCAATGCGGGGACGGCTTTTCGGTCTCTGACGGCGGCGCTCTCTTTCGCGGGTGGAGAGTACGTGTTGAAGGGCGTTCCACGGATGCACGAGCGGCCTGTCGGCGATCTTGTTGAGGCGCTCAGAGCTTGTGGGGCAAATATCGACAGCCTTGAAAAGCAGGGTTTTCCGCCGCTTTTGATTCGCCCTGCCGTCATCCGGCCCGGCAGCGTGGTGAAAATTCGCGGAGATGTATCCAGCCAGTTCCTGAGCGGCCTTTTGATGGCGTTGCCGCTTGCCGGGGCGCAGGTTTTGGTAGAAGTCGAAGGAGAACTGATTTCCAAGCCCTATGTCGACATCACGCTGGACCTGATGGCGCGTTTTGGCGTGGCCGTGGAACGGGAGGGCTGGCGGGCGTTCTCGATTCCCGCCGGGGCGCGTTACCGCTCGCCCGGTCTCTATCAGGTGGAAGGCGACGCTTCCTCGGCTTCCTACTTTCTCGCCCTTGGCGCGATCGGGGCAGGCGCGGGAAATTCCGTCCGCGTGACAGGTGTGGGGAAAAACGCGATTCAGGGGGATGTGCGTTTCGCGGATGCCCTGGCGGCGATGGGAGCGAAGGTGGAAGCGGGCGAGGACTGGATTTCTGCTGCCCGGCCCGTCGGTGGCAAACCGCTTGCCGGGATTCATCTGGATTGCAACCACATTCCCGACGCGGCCATGACGCTGGCCGTAGTCGCGCTGTTCGCGCAAGGGGAAACCACGCTCGCCAACATCGCCAGTTGGCGGGTGAAGGAAACCGACCGCATTGCCGCGATGGCTGCCGAATTGCGAAAACTGAACGTGCGGGTGGAAGAAGGGGCTGATTTTTTGAGAATCGTTCCGCCGGAACCGGCGCATCCGCTCCTGCCTGCTGTCATCGACACATACGACGATCACCGCATGGCGATGTGTTTTTCGCTCGCTTCATTCGGCGTGCCGTTGCGCATTCGTGATCCCGTTTGCGTGGCGAAGACGTTTCCCGATTATTTCGACCGCTTCATGGCTGTCGTGGAGCCTGCGCCGGTGATTGCCATCGACGGCCCCACGGCTTCCGGCAAAGGGGCGGTTTCCTCGCGGGTTGCCCGGGCGCTTGGTTTTCATTATCTCGATTCCGGCGCACTCTACCGTCTTGCTGCGCTGGCCGCGCGGGAAGCGGGCGTGGATTGGGCTGACGAGGCGGGCGTGGCGGCTGTCGCCGCCCGGTTGGATGTGGTATTCCACGCAGGCGGCGTGCGTCTGAAGGGCAGGGAAGTCGGCGAAGCGATCCGCGACGAGGAAATCTCTTCCGGGGCTTCAAAAGTAGCGGCGCTGCCTGCCGTGCGCGAGGCGTTGTTGTTTCGGCTGCGGACGTTTCACCGTGCGCCGGGGCTGGTCGGAGACGGGCGCGACATGGGCTCCACGGTGTTTCCCGGCGCACAGTTGAAAGTTCTTTTGACGGCAAGTCCCGCAGTCCGCGCCGAGCGCCGTGCCCGGCAACTGCTGGAACGCAATGAACCTGCCAGCCTTTGCGCCGT